>NZ_JAJDNA010000072.1 GCF_022340925.1 Thiocapsa sp. | reverse complement strand
CGAGTTCATGCTCCTCGCGGCACGCCGAGAAGATGCCGACACCCTGTTCTTCCAGCGGCGGCTGCGCATGTCCGGCGACACGGAGGTGGGGCTCTATTTGAAGAACTTCCTCGATGCCTTCGAGCCTCCAGCGCGGTGGGCGCCGCTGACCCGGGCTTTGGACCGCATCGCCGGCCTGGGCTTTTCGCGAGATTGACCGCCGGACGGGAGAAGGGGGCTCCGTGATCACAGTCGTGGAACGGGTGCCGAGGTCGATGTCGTCCCCGGTCCCTATCGGACCCTTTCGCCGAGGTGCGTGTGGGCAATGCCGGCGTGACCCGTCCAATAGCCGTCGCAGAGGCCTGAAGGCGCCAGGTCGCGCAGTCTGGACAGTCCGGCCGTCCGGTCCATCCTGCCCGCGAGGCAGGCGCTGAAGACCTCGATCACGTCCCCGGTGCCTTCAGACTGCGGGCTGATGCGCAGGAGGTCGACGCCGAGCCGGGTGAGGTCGTCGAGCATGGGCAGGAGGTTATGGGTCCCGGCCGATTGGGTCTGAATCCCGTTGAGTGCCAGGAAGGGCTCGCCGTCCTGGGTTGCGACCAGCAGGCCATCCGGATAGTCGAGGCAGCAGAACTGGCAGTCATCCTTGGCCAGATTGCGGTTGTAGGCGGTGAAGCACCGGGCCGAGTAGGCGAGCGGAAGGCGCCCGAAGGCGAACAGCTCGCATTCGACCCCGTCAGCGCGCACGGCCAGCAGGTCGGCGGCGGTCTGCCGGCCGAGCTCGACCGGCAGGACCCAGCGCTTGAGACCACGTGCGGCTAAAAAGGCGAGTGTGCGCTGGTTGTAGAGATTGATCGAGGGGCCGGCGACGAAGGGGCGTCCTTCGAGAAACTCGAGTGCGGCCAGGTCATTGGCCTCGATGAGAAAGCGCTCCTCGGAACAGATCCGCCGCAGGGTCTTGAGCTCGCCGTCCGACTCGATCAGCGCCAGCGTCGAGATGACCGCCTGCTTGCCGGCCGCGATGACCCGCTCGCCCAGCTCCCAGTAATCCTCCGGGCGGAGGAGACGCCGCTTGGAGCAGATGGTTTCCCCGAGATAGATGACGTCGACCGGCGTCTCGATCATCTCGGCATAGAAATCGAGGACCCGCTCGCGTGGCCAGTGATAGAGCAGGGGGCCGAGCGCGAGACGGGGGAGGGGTGATGTCTGCATTGGATCGATTGTCATCGTCGTCCGGACAGGTGGGTGGCTCGATCGTGTCGCGGCGATTCAACTCATGAAACATAAGATCAACGTTGAGCTGCATCCGCCGGGGCAGCCGAAGATGCTCGCGAAGCCGGGCCGAGACGTCAATCGCGTCGGCGGCACGCGACGCTGTTCAATGCCATGGCCGATGATAGGGACCCAAGGTGGTCTGTGCGCCCTCCGAAACCTGGGCGAGGGTCTGGTGCCAGGATGCCTGCGGCCGAAACGCCCCGGGATGGCGCTGGCAGGCATCGATGGCTTCGCGCCAGACACGGGTGACCTGCGCGACGTAGCGCGTGCTGCGCTGGCGACCCTCGAGCTTGATGGCGCTCACCCCGGCGGCGAGGATGTCCGGCAGGATGTCGAGCGTGTTCAGGCTCGTGGGCGCCTCGATGGCATGGCGAATCTCGCCGTTGACCGCGTATCGGCCCTTGCAGAGTGTCGGATAGCCCGCGGGCTCGCCGTGTCCTCGACGCTCGATGAGGACGCCGCCGAGTCGGGTTTCCTGACCCTGGGGGGTATCGCGCCATTCCACATGGGCGGCCGGCGAGCAGGCGCCGTAGGTGTTGGGTGATTGACCGCTGGCGTAAGACGACAGCAGACAGCGTCCTTCGACCATGACGCAGAGGCTGCCGAAGCCGAAGATCTCGACCGGGACCGCCACGTTCTCGATCAGGTGCGCGACCTGGGGAAGGGAGAGGACGCGCGGGACGACGACCCGGCGAATCCCGAAATGGCGTTGCATGAAGCCGATCGCGGCGGGATTGGTCGCCGAGCCCTGCACCGACAGATGCAGGTTGAGGCTGGGGTGTCGCTCGGCCGCATAGTCGAGCACGCCCATATCGGCCAGGATCAGCGCATCCACCGCGAGCTCAGCAGCGCGGTCGACCGCCGCCCTCCAGCGCTCCCAGCCACTCGGCTGGGCGTATGTATTGACGGCCACGAAGACCTTGACCTTGCGGTCGTGCGCGTATCTCAGTCCGTCACGGATCTGTTTGTCACCGAAGTTCAGTCCGGCGAAGTGGCGTGCATTGGTGTCATCGCGGAAACCGAGATAAACCGCGTCAGCGCCATTGTCGACGGCGGCCTTGAGCGACGGCAGGTTGCCGGCGGGACAGACGAGCTCCATACGGGTTTTCCTCCGGGGTCAGGCCGTGCTTGCGAGCTTGGGAGCGGCGGGCGGTGCGGCGCGATCGCCTTGACGCGAGCCGCGGCGATAGAGCTCGGCCTCAATGGCATTCAGGACCGCCCACTTGCGGCTGCACCAGTCGGGTGCGAGCAGAATCTCGCGTGCGGCGGTGCCGGTGAGGCGATGATAGGTCACCTCGCGCGGCGTGCGCTCCACGAGATCGGCGCAGATGGAGACGTACTTATCCAGGCTGAGCGGAACATAGTCGCCGGCGCGCCAGTCGAGCGCGAGGCGGGTGTGGCGCACCACATGAAGCGGATGGACCTTGAGCCCTTCGACACCAAGCTCGAGCACGCGCTCCAGGCTCCGCAGGGCAGCGGTGCGTCCCTCGCCCGGCAGGCCCACAATGAGGTGGGCGCATACGGGTATTCCGCGGCGGCGGGCGGCGGTGACCGCGGTGCGGAAGTCGTCGAACCCGTGCCCGCGATTCACGCGCTCGAGGGTGCGATCGTCCGCCGACTGCAGGCCCAGCTCGAGCCAGATCTCCCTGCCGCGGGCGCGATAGCGGGCGAGCAGGTCCAGCACGGCCTCCGGCACGCAGTCCGGGCGGGTCCCGACCGACAGCCCGATCACGTCCGGGTGGACGAGCGCGGCGTCGTAGCGCTGGCGCAGGGCGTCGATCGTGTCGTAGGTGTTGGTGTAGGCCTGGAAATAGGCCATGAACCGGCGTGCCCCGGTGCGGCGGGCGAGGACCGCGCGTCCGGCGTCGAGCTGGACCGCGATCGGCGCGGGCTCTTTCGCATTCGGGCTGAAGGAGACGTTGTTGCAGAAGGTACAGCCACCGACGCCCTTGCGCCCGTCGCGGTTGGGGCAGGTAAATCCTGCGTGGAGGGCAAGCTTGTGTACCCGCTGCCCGTAGCGATCGAGCAGGTACTGGCCGAAGGTGTTGACGCGGTCGCTGAGGACGCGGTGCTGGGTCGTGGGAGCGGGCATCCGAGCAAACCTAACCGCGATCGCCAGACTGCCGTTTGACCCAAGTCAATGGAAGGTCAATCGAGATTCCTGAAGATCCGCCCCACGGGGATCTCAACGTCAAGGCTCGTCAGCTCGAGGGGCTGATCCGGGGCGATGTCGCGCAGCTCCCAGACGTCGTCGTCGGCACGCCGGAACAGCTCGATCGATCTCCGCTCCGGATCGACGAGGACAAACTCGCGGAGCGAGCGGATACGGCGATAGGCGGCGAATTTTTCGCCGCGGTCGAAACTTGCCGTGGATGGAGAGATCACCTCGATCACGAGGATCGGCGCGCGCACGAGCCGTTCTGCGCGATGGTCATCCGGATCACAGGTGACCAAGACGTCCGGGTAAAAATAGGCCTCGTCCGGGCGCGCCTGCAGCTGCATATCCGACATGTAAGCCCGACATGGGGTGTCTTCGAGCGCCTGGTCGAGCGCCGACACGAGGTTCACCGCGACGGTGACATGACGTCGCGAGGCACCCACCATGGCGAAGACCTCCCCATGAAAGAACTCGTGCCTGCTAGGCTGCTCGAGCTCCCAAGCCAGATAGTCCTCGGCGCTGAAGCGGGTCGTCGGTTGCGGCAGGCCCATGGAGTGCGAAGCGGTTCGGTAACGATTGAATGAAAGCTTAGCGCATCCGCGGGATTGCAGTGCTCGGGACTGCCTCCCTGAGCCACTGAGTTCTCATGGTCATCGCCGCATGCCTTTGCGTTACCATTTTGTGCGATGCGAGAATTCCCAATGTCCAGTCTCACATGACCTCGGAAGCCCAGGCACGGATCCGCGAGATCCCATACAACTACACCTCCTTCTCCGACCGGGAGATCGTCATCCGCTTCCTCGGCGAGCCCATGTGGCATCTGATCGAGGTGTTGCGCGGGAGCCGCCGGACCGGGCGCTCGGCGCGCATGCTCTTCGAGGTGCTGGGAGACATGTGGGTCGTCACCCGCAACCCTTACCTGCAGGACGACCTCCTTGAGAACCCCGAGCGTCGCCGCCTGCTGCTGCAGGCGCTGGCGCATCGCCTCGATCAGTTCGAGCGGCGTCTGAACAACAACCGGCAAGCCGCTGAGCTATTGGAAGCGGCGCGTGCGGCGGTGCAGCGCTTCGGGTCTTGGTTCGAGCACGAGACGGCACAGCGTGCGCGTCTCAGAAGGGCGCTTGCCGGGATCACGCGCAGGGACAACCTGGACTTCGGCGGGCTGGCGCGGGTCGCGCATGCCACCGATGCGACCGACTGGCGCGTGGAGATGCCTTTTGTCGTGATCTCGCCGGACACCGAGGCCGAGGTTGCCCCCATCGTTCGCGCCTGTATCGACTGCGGTCTGGCCTTGATCCCGCGCGGCGGTGGGACCGGCTACACCGGCTCAGCGGTGCCGCTGCGGGCGATGACCGCGATCATCAACACCGAGAAGCTCGAGAATCTCTCGGCCGTCGAGCACATCGCCCTGCCCGGCGTGGCAGGGACGGTGCCGACTGTTCGCTGCGGCGCCGGCGTGGTGACCCGGCGGGTCTCTGATCTCGCGGACGGCCACGGCCTCGCCTTCGCGGTGGACCCGACCTCGCAGGACGCCTCGTGCATCGGCGGCAATGTCGCCATGAACGCGGGCGGCAAAAAGGCGGTGCTCTGGGGCACGGCCCTCGACAATCTGGCCTCCTGGCGGATGGTCACCCCGGATGCGGATTGGCTCGAGGTCGAGCGCCTGGATCACAACCTTGGCAAGATCCATGATCAACCTTGGGTGCGGTTCCGCATTTGGCGGTTTCAGCCTGACGGGGTCACGCCCAAAGGCGAGCCCGAGCTTCTCGAGATGCCGGGTGGGTCCCTGCGTAAGGCAGGTCTGGGCAAGGATGTGACGGACAAGTTCCTGTCCGGTTTGCCGGGGGTCCAGAAGGAAGGGTGTGACGGGATCATCACCTCTGCGCGTTTTGTGCTGCATCGGATGCCGGACCATGTGCGCACCCTCTGCCTGGAGTTTTTCGGCACCGACCTCGACGTCGCGGTGCCGGCCATCGTCGAGATCAAGGCCGCTCTCGAGGCGCTGCCGGGCGTGCAGATGGCCGGCCTCGAGCACTTGGACGAGCGTTATGTCCGCGCCGTGGACTACACCACCAAGGCGGCCCGGCGAGAGCTGCCCAAGATGGTGCTGATCGCCGACCTGGTCGGCGACGACGAGGCTGCGGTCGAGTCAGCGGCCGAGCAGGTGGTCACTCTCAGCAAGGCGCGGGACGGGGAGGGATTCATTGCCGCCAGCCCTGAGGCGCGCAGGCGTTTCTGGCTCGACCGCGCCCGCACCGCGGCGATCTCGCGCCACACCAATGCCTTCAAGATCAATGAGGATGTGGTTATCCCGCTGGAGCGCCTGGGTGACTACAGCCGCGGCATCGAGCGGCTCAACATCGAGCAGTCCATCCGCAACAAGGATGCGGTCATGGAGGCCGTGCTCACCTATTTGGCCGGAGACCTGTCGGAGGCGCGGTCAGAGGGCGATTACGCGGACTCGGCCGAAGCCGCCGCCATCCTCAGCGCGAAGCGTGAGGTCGCGCGCGAGGCGGTGCAGGCCGCCCGCCAGCGCTGGCAACGGATCCTGGCGTCCCTGGACGAGCCCGCCGCGGGTCACCTCGATCTGCTGCGCGAGCAAGAGAAGGCACTGCTTCGCGCAGACGACAGCCTGCTTGCCATGATGCTCCGCCGGGACCTGCGCCAGTGCTATCGCAAGGAGGTTGCGGCGCGACTGGACGAGATCTTCGCCGGCCATGACTTGGCCCGCGTGCGTGCGCGACTCACGGAGATCCATCGCCGGGTCCGGGACTCGCGCCTCTTCGTCGCCCTGCACATGCACGCGGGCGACGGGAACGTGCACACCAACATCCCGGTGCACTCCTCGGACTATGCGATGCTTCAGGAGGCCGATCGCCTGGTCGCGCGGATCATGGCGCTCGCGACTGGGCTCGGCGGCGTCATCTCGGGCGAGCACGGCATCGGGATCACCAAGCTTCAATACCTGGAGCCCGAGAAGCTCGCCGCCTTTGTCGCGTACAAGGAGCAGGTCGATCCGCATGCCCGATTCAATCCGGGCAAGCTGATGCCTGGATCCGGGCTGGAGGGCGCCTACACGCCCTCCCTGCGCCTCGTGCAGCAGGAGGCGATCATCCTCGAGGAGACCGAGCTCGGCGCCCTCAACGACGACGTGAAGCACTGTCTGCGCTGCGGTAAATGTAAACCCAAGTGCATGACCCACGTGCCGCGGGCCAATCTCAGCTACTCGCCCCGTAACAAGATCCTGGGAACGGGCCTCATCGTCGAGGCGTTCCTGTACGAGGAGCAGACCCGGCGTGGCCTCTCGTTGCATCACTTCGAAGCCATGAACGATGTCGCGGATCACTGCACCATCTGCCACAAGTGCCTGAATCCCTGTCCGGTCGACATCGACTTCGGCGATGTCACGATGCGCATGCGGCGAATCTTGGTGGAGCGGGGCCACAAGCGCTTCAGCCTCGGGGCCTGGGCGGCGATGCGCTTCCTGAATGTGACCGACCCGTATGCGATTCGGCTGCTGCGCAAGGGGCTCGCCGAATGGGGCTTTGCGGGGATTAATCTGGCCCATCGATTGGCCAAAGCCTTGCGTCTCACTGCCAGGCGCGCCAGCCGACCGGGCGCCACGAGCCGCTCGCCGATGCTCGCCAGCCAGGTGCTGGAGCTGGTCAGCCGCCCCATCCGGGTCGACCTGCCGAAACGGACCTTCCGGCAGATCCTCGGGCTGGAGGACAGAACCCAGGTGCCCATCCTGCGAGATCCTGGGGTCGCGGCAGAGGATGCCGAGGCGGTCTTTTACTTCCCGGGGTGCGGCTCCGAGCGGCTCTTCTCCGACATCGGGCTCGCGACCCTGGCGATGCTCTGTGCGCAGGGCGTGCAGACGGTCCTGCCGCCCGGCTATCTCTGCTGCGGCTACCCGCAGCGCGCTGCGGGCCTGGAAGACCGTGGTCGCCGGATCACCATGGAGAACCGGGTCCTCTTCCATCGGGTCGCTAACACACTGAATTATCTTGATATCCGCACTGTTGTCGTGTCCTGCGGGACCTGCATGGATCAGCTGCTCAAGTACGAGTTCGAGCAGATCTTTCCGGGCTGCCGGTTGCTTGATGTCCACGAGTGGCTCATGGAGAGGGGCGTGAGCCTCCAGGGTGTCGCAGGCGTCCAGTATCTCTATCACGACCCCTGTCACTCGCCCATGAAGACCCATGCGCCGCTCAAGGTCGCGTCGAGTCTGGCCGGCCAGCCGGTGGTGCTCTCGGAGCGCTGCTGCGGCGAGGCGGGGACACTTGGCACGGCGCGTCCCGATATCGCCAATCAGGTGCGGTTTCGCAAGCAGGAGGAGCTCACCGCCGGCATCCGGGCGATCACCGGGCGGGAGCGTGTCTCGGGCGGTGAGATCAAGCTGCTCACCGCCTGTCCGGCCTGCCAGCAGGGTCTGGCCAGATATGCGGACGACACGGGGCTCAAGAGCGAGTATATCGTGGTTGAGCTGGCCCGGCGGCTGCTTGGTGAGGGCTGGCAGCAGCGATTCCTTGAGCGGGTGCAGGACGGGGGCATCGAGCGGGTGTTGCTGTAGTGAACGGGAATCTGTTTCGCGATCTGCCTGAGATCGAGCGCGGGGAGGCGTTCAATGAGCTGCTGTCCTGCGCCAATGTCCGCATCGAGCGCATCCTGAGCAGCGATACCCCGGAGCCTGTTCTCTATGATCAGGTCCAGGACGAATGGGTCTGTCTGCTCCGCGGCGAGGCGGAGCTCTGGGTGAATGGCGAGACGGTTCGGATGGGGCCGGGGGACTATCGTTTCATCCCGGCGCGGACGCCGCATCGGGTCGTGACGACCTCGACGGAGCCCCGCTGCCTCTGGCTGGCGGTCCATATCCGTCGCGGGCCGCCTCCCTTGGGCTGACAGGGATCGGCGGGAGTCCGGGGCAGGCGCCGATGGCCCATCCCCCCAGACGTCATCCTCGGTTCAACCTTGCCAGGGCACACGCCAGCCTGCGGTGCGGACGAGGATGACCACCACCAGAATGACAAGGAGCACGGCCCAGAGTGCGAGATAGATTGCATTTGATTGTTTGGCACGATTGCGCTCGGTCCAGGAGCGGGGGCGCACCCCTTTGAGCAGGAAGACGAGCTTTGCCGAGAGTAGGACGCAGACGATGTTCACGGTCAGGAGCAGCAGGGCGCCGAGCGCCTCTTCCCAACGGCCGGCACCGAGCATCATGCCGATGGTGGCGGTCGGAGGGAGGATGGCGACCGCCACCATGACGCCGACCAGGGTCGAGGACAGGCCGCCGGTGAGCGAGAGGACCGCGGCCGCGCCGGAGGCGAGGCCCAGCACGACGCCGCCCAGATCCACGTCCGTGCGGACGAGGATCTCGGGGCTGTCGAGGTTCATCGGCAAGGTCAGGGCAATGCCGGCGGAGAGCAGAAGCGAGAGGGCGAGGCCGCCCACACTGGTCTTGAATGACCGCCAGGTCAGCTCCTTGTCGCCCAGCGAGGTGGCGAAGGCAAGTGCGATGTTGGGTCCGAGCAGAGGCGCGATCACCATCGCGCCGATGACGACCGCGACATTGTTCTCGACCAGACCGATCGCCGCCACCAGGGTCGAGAGGGCGGTCAGGACAAGGAAGTTGCTGTCGAGCTGCGCCCCTTTCGCGATCTGGGTGTAGAGCTCCTCGCGGGTCGCCGCCACGGTTCTCGCCCTTGCCTCCTCGTCGTTGTTGCGCTGGCCCTCATGGGTCAGGACGGCATCCAGGGATTGAACGACGATTCGGGCTCGGTCGCTCGCCTTGAACAGGTCCTGCAGCGAATCGATCAGGGCCTGACGGCGATCGTCCGGGACCAACATGCGGATGCTGCACCGCCCGTCGGCGCCTTCGCCGCCCCACCAATGGTCCTCGGCACCATAGAAGCTCGCCATGCCGGCGAGGGTCTTGGCATGCTTCCGGTCGGCGATGACCTCGACGATCCGCATGGGATGTGCCTCAGAAGATCGGGATCTGGCTGAACAGGAGCAGCAGGAGAATCGCGAGGATGCCGACGCCGGTCCAGATGCGGTCGATCAGCCGGTGCCGCCGGCGCCGTCGCTCGACCTGCTCAGCCAGTCTGGGGTCGTCAGCCAGGCTCGGGTCCAGGTAGACGCGGCGATGGTGCAGATCGATCGCGTCGACCGCGGCGATCGCCTCGAGCGGCTCGATCCGGTAGAGGCCGGCCTCCGCGTCGACCATTTGGTGACGCAGGGCGGTCTGGGCATGCATCAGCGCGACATGGAGCGCGCCGAAGGACGCCGCGTAACGAAGCCGGACCGGCTCGAGGTCGGCCGGCGACCCGGCTGACTGGACCGGTCGCCGGTGCGTCGCCTGAATCCGCACCAGGCCGGGCCGGTCTGCGCGCGTCTCGACAGTGAGATAGCCCGCCTGCTCAGCCATGTCGGGCGGCGGAGGCGGGGCTTCTGGTTCCGACCACCAGATCAGAACGAGACCAGCGCGTCAGGCGGTCGCCACAACCGACCTTGCGAGACGGCGCCTGCGTGCGCCGCTCGGATCGATTGGACCCGCGAGTGCCCTGAGCGGACAGCTTCAAGTTGAGGTCGTGGGGCGTTCGATCTCCCAGTTGCACTGATCGATCAGGTCCTCCAGAGACTTGGCGACCTCGATGTTCTTCCCCAGCTCGAAAGTCTTTCCGCACTCCCAGCACTTGAAGGCCGCATCCGCGAGCAACGGCAGTCCTTGGCGGCAGAGTTCCCAAAGAGCGATTGACTGTTTGGTGCTCATGGTCGGTATCCCCGGGCAAGGGGTCTGAGGACTGACGCTGGCCACATGCGAAAACGTGCAGCAACAGCCGCGTTTTTGCGCCGATTGTCGATGCACCTCCCAAGAGCTTGTGCGAGTGTTGTCGGTCCGCAACAGGACAGATCGCGCGAATTGTTGTTGACCCCAAGGCGAGTCTAGCCCAAGAGATTGTCCATGTCGGTACTTCAATGGACATGGGCTGTTTTCGCAACGCGGCTTCGGCTGTCCACAGAACAGGCAACATGCGCCCAGCGTCACGCTTTTGCCACCCGAAACGCACCGAACGGCCGCGAACCGGTTCTAGGTCTGCGCCAGCGAGGCGATTGGGGCCCCGGAAAAAATGCGGTTTTATTTGAGCGAGATCAGCTCAGGCGTTCGACGGTGTTTGGCAGATGGGTTCGCACGACATCCGCAAATGCCTGGAGCGCCGCCTGACGGGGGAAGCTGCGGCGATACACCAGCGAGATGCGGCGATGCGCATCGGGTAGATTCAGCGGGCGGGCGATGATTCCACTGTCTGTCATCCAGGCGCCTCGGATCGCCAGGGCCGGGACCAGGGTACAGCCGAAGCCGGCCCCCACCAATTGCAGCAGGGTCTCGAGGCTCGCGGCGCGCAGATCCGCCATCTCCCCTTGGGTCGGACGTTCTGCGAGCCGGCACACCTCCATCACCTGATGGGTCAGGCAATGCCCTTCAGCGAGCAGCAGGAGATCGACGTTTTCCAAGTCTTGCGCCGTGATCTCCTCTTTTTCGTAGAGCGGGTGATTGCGAGGGTGGGCGAGCCAGAAGGGTTCGTCGAAGAGGGGGATGGTATCCAGGTCGGAGTCATCGACCGGCGTTGCCAGAAGCGCTGCATCGATCTCGTGCCGGGTGAGGCGTCCCAACAGGGAATCGGTGATCTCCTCCGAGAGGACGAGCTTCAGATTGGGGTATGCACGCTTCAGCGGCACCAGGACCAAGGGCATGAGGTAGGGGCTGAGCGTCGGGATGGCGCCGATGCGCAAGGGTCCGGCGAGGGGGTCCTGATGGGCACGGGCGACCTGCTCGATCGCCTGGGCCTGCTCCAGGGCGAGACGGGCGTGCGCCAGGATGGCCTGCCCGACCGGCGTGATCTCGACGGAGCGGTTGGTCCGCTCGAAGATGACCACGTCGAGCTCCTCTTCCAGCTTCTTGATCTGCCCGCTCAGCGTCGGTTGACTGACGAAACAACGCTCCGCGGCGCGCCCGAAATGGCGCGTCTCCGCGACGGCGAGGATGTATTTGAGATCCCTGAGGTTCACGGGAGGATCATACAGCCGCCGGCCGTCGGCCTCCAGTCTCCGGCTGACGGCGTCCGGCCGACAGCCGGCCGCATCGGTCGGGTCGCCGGCGGCACCGGCGCAGACCGGATCAGATGGCGTGACCCGGCGACCGGACTGCGCTCTGCGGGTTGATCCGGTCGTACCAAAGCCGGCATGCTCACGCTGGCGGCTGATCGCGTGGCCGCCTTGATTGCCCGAACCAAATTCCCCACATTCCCAACGACTTTACAAGAACACGGGAGTCTCCATCGTGAGAATGGACAAGCTGACCGCGAAGTTTCAAATGGCCCTGGCGGATGCGCAGAGTCTCGCCCTGGGGCGCGATCATCAGTTCATCGAGCCGGTCCACCTGATGGTCGCCCTTTTGGACCAAGAGGGCGGGACCGTGCGCCATCTGCTGACGCGCGCGGACGTCAACGTCAATCGTCTGCGCTCCGCCCTGGGTGACCTGCTCGATCGGCTCCCGACGGTGCAGGGCGTGGGCGGCGATGTCCATGTCGGCAACGACCTGGGCCGGCTCCTCAACCAGACCGACAAGCTCGCCCAGCAGCGTAACGATCAATACATCTCGTCGGAGCTCTTCGTGCTCGCGGGACTCGACGATCGCGGCGCCCTTGGCAACGCCCTGCGCGAGGCCGGTGCGAGCAAGGGCGCCATTGAGAAGGCGATCGAGGCGGTGCGTGGCGGGCAGAGCGTCGACGACCCGAATGCCGAGGAGCAGCGCCAGGCGCTCGAGAAATACACCATCGACCTGACCGAGCGAGCCGAGCAGGGCAAGCTCGACCCGGTCATCGGCCGCGACGACGAGATCCGGCGCACCATCCAGGTCCTGCAACGGCGGACCAAGAACAATCCGGTTCTGATCGGCGAGCCTGGCGTCGGGAAGACCGCCATCGTCGAGGGGCTCGCACAGCGGATCGTCAACGGTGAGGTTCCAGAGGGGCTGAAGAGCAAGCGCCTCCTCTCGCTCGACATGGCCGCGCTGATCGCGGGGGCCAAGTTCCGAGGCGAGTTCGAGGAGCGTCTGAAGGCTGTCCTGAACGACATCGGGCGTCAGGAGGGCAACATCATCCTCTTCATCGACGAGCTCCACACCATGGTGGGTGCGGGCAAGGCCGAGGGGTCGATGGACGCCGGGAACATGCTCAAGCCCGCCTTGGCGCGCGGCGAGCTCCATTGTGTCGGCGCCACAACCCTCGACGAATACCGTAAGTATGTCGAGAAGGACGCGGCTCTGGAGCGGCGCTTCCAGAAGGTCCTGGTGGACGAGCCGAACGTCGAGGATACCATCGCCATCCTGCGCGGCCTCAAGGAGCGCTATGAGGTCCATCACGCGGTGGAGATCACGGATCCGGCGATCGTCGCGGCAGCGGTCCTGTCGCACCGCTATATCTCGGATCGTCAGTTGCCGGACAAGGCGATCGATCTGGTGGACGAGGCAGCCTCGCAGATCCGCATGGAGATCGACTCCATGCCCGAGGAGATGGACAAGCTCGACCGGCGCCTGATCCAGCTCAAGATCGAGCGGGAGGCGCTCAAGAAGGAATCAGACGAGGCCTCCAGGAAACGCCTCGCCGATCTTGAGGTGCAGATCGAAAGGCTCGAGCGCGAGTTTGCCGACCTGGACGAGATCTGGAAATCCGAGAAGGCCGCCGTGCAGGGCACCGCACACATCAAGGAGGCGCTCGACCGGGCGCGTGTCGAGATGGAGACCGCGCGGCGCGCAGGCGATCTGGGCCGAATGTCCGAGCTCCAGTACGGTCGCATCCCCGAGTTGGAGAAGCAGCTCGCCGCTGCGGGGGAAGCGGAGCAGGGTGGGGAGAACCGACTCCTGCGCAACAAGGTGACGGACGAGGAGATTGCCGAGATCGTCTCCAAGTGGACCGGAATCCCGGTGTCGCGGATGCTCGAGGGTGAGCGCGACAAGCTGCTGCGCATGGAGGCAGAGATCGAGAAGCGGGTGGTCGGTCAGGCAGAGGCCGTGCGCGCGGTGAGCGATGCCATTCGCCGCTCGCGCGCGGGTTTGTCGGATCCCGGCCGTCCCATCGGCTCATTCCTCTTCCTCGGGCCGACCGGTGTGGGCAAGACCGAGCTCTGCAAGGCGTTGGCGGCCTTCCTGTTCGACACCGAGGAGGCGATGGTCCGGATCGACATGTCCGAGTTCATGGAGAAGCACTCGGTCGCCCGCCTGATCGGTGCCCCGCCGGGCTATGTCGGCTACGAGGAGGGCGGGTATCTGACCGAGGCAGTGCGGCGCCGTCCGTACAGCCTGATCCTGCTCGACGAGGTCGAGAAGGCGCATCCCGATGTCTTCAACGTGCTGCTGCAGGTTCTGGATGACGGGCGTCTGACCGACGGGCAGGGGCGCACGGTGGACTTCCGCAACACGGTTATCGTGATGACCTCCAATCTGGGCTCGGACATCATCCAGCAGCGCGCCGGTGAGGCGAACTACGCCGAGATGAAGGCCGCCGTGATGGAGATCGTGCGTGTCGCCTTTCGTCCGGAGTTCATCAATCGCCTCGACGAGATCGTGGTCTTCCACCCGCTTCAGCCGGAGCAGATCCGAGCGATCGCCCGCATTCAGATCGACTATCTGCGAAAGCGCCTGGCCGATCGCGACATGCTGCTGGAGGTCAGCGATGCCGCGCTGGATCACCTCGGTGAGGCTGGGTTCGATCCGGTCTACGGCGCGCGCCCGCTCAAGCGTGCCATTCGCGCCCAGCTCGAGAATCCGCTCGCGCAGGAGATTCTGTCCGGCAAGTTCGTGCCCGGCGATCTGATCGAGGTCGGACTGGCGGACGGTCAGCTCAGATTCGAGCGTGTGCTGCGGGGCGAGCTGGTCGATTGACCGTCGGATCGGCTGGCCCGGGGGAAATGCGCCTGTCGGCGATGTTCGGTGACAGGGCGGACCCCGCCGGTCAGTCCGAGACTTTCCGGCGGGGGTTGTGCGCCTGCGCGACTCACAGCGCCGGTCATCGGCTCTTCTCGCGTCGCTATCGGATCGCCGCGAGGGGGGGGGCCACGGTCACGTCGGGTGTTGCGGCGAGCTGCACAGTGCCGACGGGCGCGATTCGCGCCGCGACGACGGCGCTCGAGTCGGTCGGCCTGCCCGCATCCGGGTTGGTCACGACCAGGAAGGATGAGGTGAGGATCAACGCGCCGCCGACCAGCTGGGTCGAGGCCCTCCCGACGTCGATGGACGCGAGACGGTGACGAAGCCTGTCTGCCTGATCAAGCATCTGTGTCAAGTCTTGGGGTAGCGCAATTCGCATCATTGGTCTCCGTGTCAGGTGTCTCTGAAGGATCCAAGTGCGGTGACGTCGCCTCGAATGAAACTGCTCGACCCATCGGTTTTCGCCGCGTGTCTCTCAGGTTTTTTCGTCTCGGATATCCGTCCCCATCGGTGTCGATCGGGCCGGCATGGTACGGTCATCAATTGCGGATAGAATCATGAGCTTTCGCCAAACCCGGAGCCTGCTGCCATGAGCGAGGCGCTGAGAACGGTCGTCGCGCGGCAACGCATGCTGCTGCAGGCGCGCCTGGAGACCTCACTCGAGCGACTCGTCGAGGCCTGTCGGTCGGCCTGGCCGGATCGCGCGGAGCTGGAGCGGATCCTGGTGAAGGCGCTCCCGGGGCTGCCCTCGTGCAAATATCTCTACGTCCTGGATCGCGACGCGCGACAATTGACGGCGAACATCTCGCCGCAGGGCCCGCTGCCCGAGCATCTCGGCCGCGACCGCCGTGAACGTCCGTACATGACGGAGGCGCTCGCCGGCGAGCGGTTCTCGATCTCGCCCGTCTATATCAGCCGGAACGCCCGCCGGCCGTCGCTCACCGCCATCCAGCGGATCGAGGGTACGGCGGGCGGGTTGCTCGGCTTCCTCGGCGCGGACTTCGATCTCCGCGAGCTGCCCCTCACGCGCGAGCTCTACGAGCAGCCGGATCAGTGGCTCCAGCTCAAGGGCGACCCGGCGATCCGGGGCGGTCTGTTCAATCAGCAGCGGGTCGAGAGCCTCATGGACCAGCGGATCGACGAGATCCTGGACCTGATCGTCGAGCTGATCGCCGCGCACGGTGTCTTTCACGGTAAGCTGCATTTCTCCAGCTCCCGCGCCACCGTCTGGCTGGTGGACGATCCATTCCGTTTCCGGATCCTCGACTACGAGGATCTCGCCGATCCGGGCATCTGTCTCGCCTATCCGCAGCGACCCTATCCCGCGGATGCCGCCATCCCTCTGGATCGGGTCAGCGAAGTCTTTCACACCTTCAAGGCTCTGCGGTTCATGGACGAGAACATCTACCTGCGCTCGGGATCGCTCAACATCTATAACGGCATCGTCGGACTCAACTTCTCCTGCGACGGGTCGCACTACATGCGCTGGGAGGAGCTCGTGCACAAGAGCCTCGACTTCTGGCTCGGCACGGGCGAGACCTGCGCGATCTAGCGAGCCTGTCGGACAGAGGGGGATCGACGGCGCCGCTGCACCAGAGCCAAGCAGAAAAAAAGGGGCCTGGCGGCCCCTTACCCAGCGAACGTCGAATCGTCTAACCGCGTCCCGCGGCGCCCCGCTGATGCTTGCCCGGGATGGGCAATGCATCAGCCTCGCATTCGACTCGATGCTGCCTGGTCAGCATCGTCAACCGAAGGAGTCCTCGACGATGTTGGCGTACCAGCTGTGCGCGTACTGGACCTCGCGCGCCAGCGCCCAATCGGGTGCGTCCATCGGGGTCAGGCCGCCGGCGCCCTCGACCTCCGCGATCGCGCTTCCGTCCTCTGCCAGGCGGTAGACGCCGGCGACCGAGATGCCATAGTCGGTACCGACGATCGAGTAGCAGGTGTTGATGTAGGACGGGGTACCCGGCTCCTCGCCCTTTAGCAACGCGACCACGGCCGCGGCGGCGACCTTGCCCTGACTGTTCGCCGCATAGCCGGACTTGGGCATGGCGGTGGCGATACAAGCGTCGCCGATGACATGGATCCCCTCGTGGATCCTGGACTCGAAGGTCTTGACGTCGACCGGGCACCAGCCGCTGTCATCCGCGAGCCCCGCGACCTGCGCGATCTCGCCGGCGCGCTGGGGCGGAATGACGTTAATGACGTCGGCCTCGATCTCGTCGCCGAAGCTGGTCTCGACCGACAAGCTGGCGGGGTCGCAGGCGACCACGGCCGCGTCCGGGCCGGGGCGCCATTCAATGAGGGCGTCGTCCGTCCCATAGCCGTAGAGCCGCTCCCAGCCCTGCACGAAGAGGCCCTGCTTGGAGAAAGCCTGCTTGGCGTCGAGGATGATCACCTTTGACTTGGGCTTATGGGCCTTGAGGTAGTGAGCGATCTGGCTCGCCCGCTCGTAAGGCCCGGGCGGGCAGCGGAACGGGTTCGGCGGGCCGACGATGACGACCACGCCGCCGTCGTCCATGGCCTCGAGCTGCTTGCGCAGGATCGTCGTCTGCTCACCCGCCTTCCAGGCATGGGGCAGCGTCTGCGCAGCCTCTGCGCTGTAGCCCTCGATCTTGTCGTAGAGCAGCTCGATGCCCGGCGCGACGATGCAGCGATCGTAGCCGAGCTCGGTGCCCCCCGCGGTCTTGACGACCTTCTTGTCCGGATCGATGCCGGTGGCGCTGTCATGGACCACGTTGATCCCGCGCGCCTTCAGCCCGTCGTAGCCGACCTTGATGGTGTCGAAGGCGCGGTCACCCCCGATCACCTCATTGCTCATATAGCAGGTGTAATAGGTCTCGTTGGGCTCGATGATGGTGACGTCGATGCTCGCGTCGGCCATCTTGATGTACTTGGCGGCCGTGGCACCGCCGGTGCCGCCGCCGACGATCACGACCTTCTGGCTGGCGCCGAGCGCGAGGTGCGGCGCGCCGACCAGGCCGACCGCCGTCGCCGCACCGGCTACCTTCACAAAATCACGTCTGTTCAGTTTCATTTTTTCTCTCCTGCGGTGGCGTTACTGCTCGCTCGCGAAGTAGGCAAAGAGGGCGGCGATGCCGTCTTCGCCCTCTGCCTCGAGCATGTCTTCCAGCTTGCTTCTCATCTTTTTGGGGAGTGCACGACGGTCTTCGCGGAAATCCGACATCGTGAACTGGAGGTAGGGTGTCCACTGACCGGCCAGGAGGTAGTAGTCCTCTGCAGGCTCGCCGGTCTCTGCGTCGATGATGGGGGTCCCGCCTTCGGCGTGGCACTTGTCGCAATACTTCTCATGGAGCTTGGCACCTTTCTCCACCAGGGCCTCGTCATAGGACTGCTTCGCGGGAACGTACTCGAACTTGCTGAAGTGCGAGGCCATCTTTTCGAAGTCTTCGCTTGTATACCCCTTGGCGATGCGCCCCATGATGGTCGAATAGATGTTGTCGCTCTTGTAGCCCTCCATCATGTCGACGAAGACCTGGGGGTGGATCCCGAGGATGATGGGAGAGGCCGGCCCCTCGCTTTGCCCGTTCACGCCGTGACAGCCGGCACAGGTGTTTGCGAGCATCGACGCGGTGGCGTCGGCATGGGCTCCGGACGAGATGCCGAGCGCGAGCGCGCCGGCGAGTAGGGCCAATCTGGGTGATATCGTGGCCATGCTTCCTCCTAATGGTCTCAGACGTCTCGTTGAGGTTGCGGCGTTGAACGCCGGGATGCATCAAGGGGCCCTTTTCTTGTTGCGCCCCCCGCTGCATGGCTGACGCGTCCGGCGCCTTCGGTCACGCCGGTTTCGCGTCGGTTTCAGTGCTCCAGTCGCTGGGTCAGGATCTCAGCGGCCTTTCGATTGTCGCTCTGGCTTGCCAGCTCCGCCGCGGTGCGACCCTGATGATCGGTGAGCGCCGGGTTGGCTCGATACTCCAAGAGAACCTGGATCAGGTCAGTGTGATCGGTCACCACGGCCTCCATGAGCGCGGTGGTGCCGTCATCGTCCTGCAGGTTCGGGTTGCCCCCGTGCTCGAGCAGCAGCTTCGCGGCGCTCAGGTGGCCCTGGCTGGTTGCGAGGATCAACGGGGTCGCCCCCATGCCATCGCGCGCGTTGACGTCGGCGCCGAGATCGAGCAGCGCCCGAGCCACCTCCCAATGACCCTTGTCGGCCGCGATCAGCAGCGCGGTCTCGCCCTCACGGTCGCGCGACTCCAGCTCGGCCCCGCCATCCACCAGCAGATTGATCACGTCCAGCTGGCCATGCGCCGCGGCAAGCATCAACGCGGTCCGGCCTTCCCGGTCGGATGCCTTGGGATCGGCGCCGCGGAAGAGGAGCTGCTCGACCATGTCGGCGATGCCGTAGCGCGAGGCGATCATGAGTGGATTCCAGCCACTTCGTGTGCGATCGTGCACATTGGCCCCGCGCTCGATCAAGAGCGCCGAGATCCCGATATGGCCGCTCTCGGCGGCGAAGGTCAGCGGGGTGCAGGTCGCGACGGTCCGGGCATTCACATTGGCTCCCCGGGAGAGCAGCAGCGAGACCGTCTCCAGTTCGCCGGATTCCACCGCGAACATCAGCGCCGTCTTGCCGAACTCGTTGGCCGCATCGACGGGCGCGCCTTGATCGAGCAGGTCCGCAACGGTCTCGGTGTCGCCGATCATTGCGGCGAGTCGCAGATCCTTGCCGAGGTCTGCGGTCGAAGCGAGGACCGGGGCGCAAAGGATCCCGCAGAGGACGAGCCCGAGTATCCACTCGTTCGCGCGAGAACGTCGTGTCGGCAAGGCGGTGGTGCTCAATGACGGACCTCGGGTCATGCGGCGCATTCCGCGACTAGGCGTCCTCCGGATTCGGCGGCTCGATCTCCTCGGGCTCCTCCGGGAGTCGATGGGCGATCCCCTTGTGACAATCGATACAGGTGAGCCCCCGGTCCTCGGCAGCCCCGTGACGACTGCGCGCCGAACGCTCCTGCGCGGAGAGGTCCATGCTCGCAAAGGCATGACAGCTGCGGCAGGTCTGTGAATCTGTCGCCTTCATTCGATCCCAGACGCGGTTTGCCATCGTCCACCGGTGGGCCTCGAACTCCTCCGGCGTGTCGATGGTTCCGATGATCTCGTGGTAGACGTCCTTGGCCGCCAACACCTTCGCATAGAGCTTGGGGAGGAATGCCTTCGGCACATGGCAATCGGCGCACTTCGCCTGCACACCGGAGGCGTTCTTATAATGAATCGATTCCTTGTACTCCTCGTATGGCACCTGGAGGCTGTGGCACGAGACACAGAGCTCCATCCGGTTGGAGTAAGTCAAACCGCCGCTCAAGGCACCGGCGAATCCGATCCCTGCGAGAAAAACCAATGCGACGACAATCAGTGGCCGTCTGCGCGTCGACGGGCGGGACTCCGACATAGACATCCTCGTTGACAGCAACGACGGGAGGGCGTCGTGGGCCGCCGCGGCTCTTCATTCTGTATCGGCGCTGGCGGGTCTTTCGTTCTTATCTTGAGCGATGTTATGCCATCAGGGACGCGGTTGCCAAGGCGCGCAAGGGTCTGGCACCAACTCAATCGGCGTCACGGCGTGCGCCGATCCCCCGCTCTCGCGCGAAGTCGAGCATCCGCTGAATCGGCACCCGGGCACGTTCCCCGAGCTCGGGATCGACCAGGACCTCCTGATCCCCGGTGACGAGGACCCGCTCCAGGTTCTGCAAGGCGTTCATCGCCATCCAGGGGCAGTGGGCGCAGCTCTCGCAGGTCGCCCCCTCGCCGGCCGTGGGGGCGGGGATCAGGACCTTGTCGGGTGCGACCTGGTGCATCTTCCAGAAGATGCCCGCGTCGGTCGCGACGATGAACTCGCGGTTCGGAAGCTCCGCCACCGCCTTGATGAGCTGGGTGGTGGAGCCGACCACATCGGCCTGATCCACGACCTCGTCCGGTGATTCCGGGTGGACCAGGACGGCGGCATCGGGGTGGAGCCTGCGGACGCGCTCGAGGGCGAACGCCTTGAACTCCTCGTGGACGACGCATGCGCCGTCCCAGATCAGCATCTCCGCCCCGGTCATGCGTTGCACGTAATGACCGAGATGCTTGTCGGGTGCCCAGAGAATCTTGTGGCCTTGCTCGGCGAGATGGGCGACGAGGGGCAGGGCGATGCTGGAGGTCACCACCCAGTCGGACCGGGCCTTGACGGCGGCGCTGGTGTTTGCGTAGACCACCACCGTGTGATCCGGATGCGCGTCGCAAAAGGCGCTGAACTCGTCGGCCGGGCACCCCTCGTCGAGCGAGCAGGTGGCACGCAGGTCGGGCATCAGGACGCGCTTCTCCGGATTGAGGATCTTGGCGGTCTCACCCATAAACCGGACGCCGCAGACGACCAGTGTGCCGGCCGCGCTGTCCGCACCGAAGCGCGCCATCTCCAAGGAGTCCGCGACACAGCCGCCGCTCTCTTCTGCGAGCGCCTGAAGGTCGCCGTCGGTGTAATAGTGGGCGACCAGGACCGCGTCCCGGGCTTGGAGCAGCCCTTTGATCCGAGTCTTGGTCGCAGCCTTCTCGTCGTCGCTCAAGCTCGGCCACGCAGGATGCGGCGGGATCTCGAGGCCCGGTCGTGTTGGCTGGTCTGGAGTTGCGCTGGGCATCGTCTGGTCGTTAGTCGTGCAAGAATGGCTGAAACCAACCGAGGCGCGCGGCCGGGTCGGCAGCGCTCATGCCGCCGATCGTCGATGCTTTCCGAGCACCGCGGCCGCGTCGTCGGGCAGGCGCTCGGTCTGCGCCTTGGGCGGCGGCTCCTTCAGTCCTTTGGGGTTGGTGTAACGCTCGTTCAGCGTCTGGACATAGTTCTCGCAGCTCTGCAGCACCTCGTTGATCTGTGCGCGGGCCTTGGAGCCCCATCCGACCGGCGATCCGAGGATCACGGGCCGATAGAAACGGGTGTTGTTTTGGAAGGCGCTCAACAGGTTGCCCGGCGGGTTATTCAGGGCCACCTGTTTGCGCAGCCAGGGCAGCACGCTCCTGGCCGCCAGCGTGCGGACGGCGAAGTGCGCCCCCAGGGCGATCAGGATCAGGATGCCCGCGAGTCCGGCCGGCCCCCACGATAACTCGCGCGCGAGCACGGCGAGCCATTCGGGGCGATAGGAAAGCCCCTGCCAATGCCCTGCCCCGATACTCCAATTGAGGAAGAGCGCGCCGGCGAGGGCGAGCAACAGGCCGTCGGCGACCAGCGTGCGCGCCCGCCAGCGGCGCACCGCCCCCCGCAGCATGGGCGCTGTCTGCTGGGCGAAGTCGTTCGCAGTGTCGCGCAGTGCGGCGATGATGCGATAGGCGCGCTCGATCTCGACGCGTTCCATCCGCAGGAAGATCTCCCCCAGATCTTGGTCGCGCTTCTTCTCGAAGCGCTTGCGCTTGTGCTCCTCGGGGATGGTATTGGCCGCCTCCGGACTGTAGATGGTGTAGAAACGTCCGGCGGTCAGCCCGGCCTCACCGACCGCTCGCAGCCAGGCCGCAACAACGTCCTCCGGATTGTCCTCGTTGGCTGCGGTATCGAGCTGGTTCAGGATATAGAGGAATTTTCCGGAATCGGCGCGGTGGATCGTATCCACGACCAGGTGCTTCAATGTGTCGCGCATGGCACCCGGCTCGGGATGACGTGCATCGAAGAACACCAGCACCAGGTCGGAGAGATCGATCATGTGATCGGTGATGCGCAGGATGGCGGTGCGCTGGGCGTCCGCATCAAAACCGGGGGAATCGATCAGGATCTTGCCGCGCAGCCGATCACTGCGACAGGTCTTGAGCTGGAGATAGGCATCGATGCGCTTACCTTCGCCGCCGGCGACCAGCTCGATGTCGCGCGACATCTGATAGAAGGGGAAGCGCGGGTCCGAGTCGAGAGAGACGCCGGGGAGCGAATGGCTGACGGCCTCCGGGCTGTAGACGATGACGGTGAAGCGATCGTCGACCGCCTGGTTCCCGGTGCGTTGTAGCTTGTGGCCGAGAAAGTAGTTGATGAAGGTTGACTTGCCGGCCGAGAAGGTACCCAAGATCGAGATCAGAGGCCACCAGGGGATCTGCGTCGCAAAGGACTGATTCGGCTCCAGCAGGCCCATGCCGTAGGCCACGCGGTCGATCGCCCGGAAGCTCTGGACGGCATTGAGGAGGACCGGATTTTCTTGCTCCAGGTGCGACTCAAGCTCTTGCAGGCGCTGCTGGACGGCCTCGGCGGTAGACGGCATGGGTACGCTCCTCGGTCAAGGTGTCAGTTCTTCGAGCGGGGATCGCCGTCAAGGCGAGCGCCCCGCAAGTGCGGCGGCGCGCGCGTGGCCGGGGGCGAGATCGACCCCGGCAAGCGGATCCAGCACTCCATCCGGACACAGCGGGACCCGATGGTACACCGATCTCTCGCCGGAGGCATAGCCGGTCGGTCCGTAGGGTTTCCGACGACCCGCAGCGTGCCGCGCCGTCGGTCGCCGGAGTTGTCCGCGCGGAAATCCGGCGCCGGGGGTAAGCGACTCCGCCAGGCACTTGGGATTCGATGCGCGCCAGCTTGAATGTCGGGCACCGCTGAATGCATACTGCACTACTGCGCCGTCCGGACAAGTGAATGATAATGCGGCACTGTACGCGATCGATGCCCTCGTCTCCGGATGTCGCCGATCCGCAACGGATAAGCGCCGGATCCGTCCGATGAGGATGTCCGGTGACCATGGCAGGTCCGACCGCCAGTGCGCTGCTCGGACGTGCGACAGAAAACCCAGCGTTTGGTGTGCGATCCGATGCCCATACTGATTCGAAACGCCTTTCTCGCGTGCACGCTCGCCCTGACCCTAGCCGCCCCGGCCGGCCTGCCGCGTGCCGACGTCGACGAGACCTTCCTGGTGCAGCAGGCGCATGGCGCGCCCACGGTCTCGCTGGGCGGCAGCGTGGTCCCGTACAAAGAGGTGACGCTCGCCGCACAGCTTCCGGGGCGGGTGAACTATATCGCGGGCCGAGAGGGGGATACCTTCAAAGAGAAGGACCTGCTGGTGGCGATCGATGACGCTGAGCTCCTGGCCAACCGGCGGGCACTCCTCGCGCAGATGGCGAGTGCCGATGCTCAGCTGCGCAACGCGGGGGTGCAGTACTCGCGCGAGATCTTCTCGCCGCAGTCGCGCTCGGCCCCCGGGGGGATGGGCCTGCCGAATCTCTTCGATCAGATGTTCACGCGGCCGGTCGAAAGCTTCGTGGGCGACCGCGAGCGCTCGGCGGAGCGTTCAGCCGACCTCTTCGCCTCCGGGATCCAGATCCAGGAGGCCCAGAACGCCATGATGCGCCTTCAGGCGGAGCTCCAGGCGATCGATTCCAAGGTCCGAGACGCCCGCAGCATCGCTCCCTTCGACGGCGTGATCGTGCGTAAATTCGTCGAGGTGGGGGACACCGTCCAGCCCGGCCAGCCCATGCTGAACTACGCCGACGTCGAGTATCTTCAGGTCGAGGTCGACGTCCCGGCACGGCTGCGGCCGGGCCTGCGCGACGGCATGATGGTCCAGGCGGAGCTCGACCCGGACAACCGGCGCGTGCCCGTGCGGGTGGCGCAGATCTTCCCGATGGCCGATCCCCAACGCCACACCGTCAAGATCAAGTTCGACCTGCCGCAAGGTGTCTCCGAGCCCGGCATGTATGCCAAGGTCCTGGTACCGGATCTCAATGCCCCGGCGCGCGCCAACCCGGTCATCCCGAGCACCGCGGTCCGCTACAACGGCAGCCTGCCCGGGGTCTATGTCGTGAACGAGCGCGGTGAGCCGCAGCTGCGTCTGATTCGTGTCGGCGAGGAGCTCAGTGGCGGCATGGTGACGGTGCTCAGTGGGCTTCGGGCAGGGGAGCGCGTCCTGACGAATCCAGGGCCACGCGTGACCGCCGGCTGGGCGACCAGAGGTTCGCCGGGCGATCGTTAGTGACCCGTATTCCGGCGCACGGTGATCGATCGGACGGTCGCCCGCGGATTTGATGTCGCAGCGATGCGGCGACGGCCCGGTTAATCTGGATTCGACATGAGCCAAGACGTCACCTCCACCCTGCAGGACCGCGAGGATCCCGGTTACAACGAGGACAATCTCGGGGTCGCCGGCCGGACGGCTCGGTTCTTCATCCGCTCCCCGCTCTCGCCCCTTTTCTATGTCGCGATGCTCCTGATGGGCCTGCTGGGCCTGATCATGACCCCGCGTCAGGAGGACCCGCAGATCTCGGTGCCCATGATCGACATCATGGTGCAGTATCCGGGCGCATCCGCGCAGCAGGTCGCCAACATGGCCATGCAGCCGCTGGAGCGGATGATGAGCGAGATCCCGGGGGTCAAGCACGTCTACTCCGCGTCCCAGCGCGGCCAGGGGATCGTGACCGTCGAGTTCGAGGTCGGCGAGGACATGGGGCCCTCGCTCGTCAAGGTGAACGACAAGATCTCGTCGAATATGGACAAGATCCCGCCGGGGGTGTTGCCGCCTCTGGTCAAGACCAAGGGGATCGACGATGTCCCGATCGTGACCTTGACGCTGTGGTCCAGGGATCTCGATGGGGATGGAATTCCGGACGTCGATGACGGCCAGCTGCGGCTGCTCGGTCAGGATGTGCTCCAGGCTGTCAAGCAGGTCAAGGACACGGGCAATGCCTTTATCGTCGGCGGACGTCGCGAGCAGGTGACCGTGGACGTCTTGCCGGAACGGCTGTCCGGTTACCAGATCAGTCTCGATCAAGTGGCGCAGACCCTCACCAGCGCCAATGCCGAGCAAGTCGCGGGGGGGCTCGAGGCAAGCGGCGCCCGCTTCTCGGTCACGACCGGCGCCTTCCTGACCGGGGTCGAGGACATCAGTCACCTGGTCGTGGGCACCTTCAACGATCTGCCCGTCTACATGTATGACGTGGCGCGCATCTCGCAGGGTCCCGAGGATGCCTCCGAGCTGGTCTCCTACTATACCGGGCCGGCCTCGGAGATCGAGGAGGTTGCTGGCGGAAGACCCGCCGTGACCATCGCGGTCGCGAAGAAGGAGCTGACCAACGGCGTGACGGTCGCCAATGCGATCATCGACCGCGTCGAAGAGCTCAAGGGATCGCGGATCCCCGACAATGTGGAGGTCAGCGTCACGCGCAACTACGGTCAGTCGGCGGACCAGAAGGTCTCGGAGTTGATCGGCAAGCTGATCAAGGCAACCCTGTTCGTCGTGATCCTGGTCCTGCTGGCGTTCCGTGCCGTGCGCCCCGCCATCGTGGTGATGCTGGTTATCCCGGTCGTCCTCTTCATGACGGTCTTCGTCGCCTGGGTGACCAACTACACCATCGATCGGGTGAGCTTGTTTGCACTCATCTTCTCGATCGGGATCCTGGTCGACGACGCGATCGTCGTCGTGGAGAACATCTATCGGCGTTGGCTGGAGGAGGGGCGTACGGACGAGGACACGGCCGTCGACGCCGTGCGCGAGGTCGGCAACCCGACCATCCTTGCCACCTTCACGGTCATCGCCGCCCTTCTGCCGATGGGTTTCGTCAGCGGCATGATGGGGCCCTATATGGCACCGATTCCGGTCCTCGGCTCGGTGGCGATGTTCATCTCGCTGTTCGCGGCATTCGTGTTCACGCCTTATCTGGCCATCTCCAGGTGGCTGCGCCCCTCGATGCGCTACCTGGAGGCGGCCGAAAAGCGTGAGCACAAGGAGGCGGAGAACCTGGAGAAATTCTTTCGCCGGGTCCTGACGCCGTTGATCGAGGACACCGGGAAGCGTTTGATCTTCCGCCTGGCACTCTGGGGCACCTTTCTCTTCACCCTGTCCTTCTTTTACTTCAACTGGGTGGCGGTCAAGATGCTCCCGCTGGACAACAAGCCGGAGTTCTCGGTGGTCTTGGACATGCCGGAGGGCACGGCCCTGCCGGTGACCGCCAACCTGGCGCATCGAATGGCGGATAAGCTGAACACCTTGCCCGAGGTTACCGCGATTCAGCTCTATGCGGGGACCGCCCGTCCCTTCGATTTCAACGGCATGGTCCGTCATTACTACCTGCGCTCAGATCCCTGGCAAGGCGAGCTTCAGGTCCAGCTGACCGATAAGCACGACCGGGACCGGACCAGCCACGACATTGCCGTCGAGGCGCGCGAGCTTCTGGACAAGCTGGTCGAGGGGACGGGCGCCACGATCTCGGTGGTCGAGATGCCCCCCGGGCCGCCGGTGCTCCAGTCAGTCGTTGCCGAGGTCTATGGCCCGTCGCCGGAGCTGCGACGTCAGTTTGCACGCGATCTCACCGGGATCTTCGAAGAGGCCGAGAGCGCCCGCGATGTCGACAATTATCTGCGCGGCGCCTTCGATTACTGGCGTTTTAACGTCGACACCGAGAAGGCGGTGCGCCGCGGCATTTCGGTCGACACCATCAATCGGAACCTCGCGATGGCGCTGGGTGGGGCGCCGATCGGGGACATCAAGCCCCAGGCGGGTCGTCAGATCGGACACGAGCCGGTTGAAATCCTCCTCCAGGTTCCACTCGCCGAGCGCTCGCAGGTGGAACGTCTCGGTGATCTGCCGGTCCAGTCGAGCCACGGTTTCACGGTGCCGCTGCGGGAGCTCGGTGAATTCGAGCTGACGCCTGAGGAAGACATCATCTATCACAAGGACCTCCGGCCGGTCGAGTACGTGGTCTCCGACGTCGGAGGGAAGCTGGCCGCGCCCGTTTACGCCATGTTCCAGGTCCAG
This sequence comes from Thiocapsa sp., assembly GCF_022340925.1. Classification (GTDB taxonomy): domain Bacteria; phylum Pseudomonadota; class Gammaproteobacteria; order Chromatiales; family Chromatiaceae; genus Thiocapsa. Next base: position 18,531 of record NZ_JAJDNA010000072.1, on the reverse strand, counting down.
CGACTCCTGGAGGAGCAGGATTACACGGCCCCGGACGGGACCAAGCCGCAGGGCGAGGAAGGGGTGGAAGACGCCATCTACTGGCTGGGAGCCCCGCCTGACAGCAGTCGCCTCGCCTGGACCTGGGCCGGGGAGTGGACGGTCACTTACGAGACCTTCCGGGACATGGGCGCCGCATTCGCGGTCGCCTTGGTGCTGATCTACATCCTGGTGGTGTGGGAGTTCGGCAACTTCCGGATCCCCCTGGTCATCATGGCCCCCATCCCGCTGACCCTGCTCGGGATCATTCCGGCCCATGCCCTGATGTTCAGTCTGGGACTCGGCGGCGAGTTCACCGCCACCTCGATGATCGGTTGGATCGCGCTCGCCGGGATCATCGTGCGCAACTCGATCCTCCTGGTCGATTTCGCCATCCACGAGATTCAGAAGGGCGTGCCGGTGGCGGAGGCGATGATCCGGTCCTGTAAGATTCGCACGCGCCCCATCTTGATCACGGCCTTCGCTCTGGTTGCCGGGTCGAGCGTGATCATCACCGACCCGATCTTCCAAGGAATGGCGATCTCGCTCCTGTCCGGCGTCCTGGTCTCGACGGTTCTGACGCTGATTGTGATTCCGCTCGGTTGCGTCGCCGCAAGCGAGGACATGTGCCGGGTCGCCGCGGCCACTGCACCGCTCGGCACCAGCCTGCCCTGTCAGGCGGATGTCAAAACGGCGCAGCCGACCCGCCGCGGCGGTGAGGGCGGGGTCAGCCGGTTCTTGGGCAAGACGGTGGAGGCCTTCATCCTGGCACTTTACGCCGTGCGGGGGATCTTTCTGCTCTTGTTCGATGCGGCCAAGGATGCCCTGAAGGGTCGTTCGGCACGACCCGCGCCCGCGCGACCCGGGAAGACGGCGGTTGCCGCTTCCCCATCCGCCCGCGAGCGTCCGGCGCCGGCCGCGACTCCCGTTGCGCCCTCGCGCCCGGCACCGAGCGCGGACGACCCGGGCGTGGCATCGGGCGCTGAAAAGAGGCGTCCGGCAGCGAGGAAGACCGTGGCGAAGAAGCGTGCCGAGGCCAAGCCCGCCGCTCAGCCAAAGGCCGCGGGAGCGGCGAAAAAAACGACGCAGGGCGTGCAGAAAAAGGCGTCGCGTCGAGGAATCCGGTTGAAGATCGAAGATGAAGGCGACCCGGAGAGTCGCTAGGTGGCCGGCCGTGGCCACACGGCCAAGCCGTTCCCGGAATGATGCGCGGAAAGGAGCGGTTGGCGTTTGGGGGTCGCACAAGGGGTGGGTTCGACATCCGGCACGACGCAACTCAGCGCGGGTGCCGGGCCGGACTCGCATGGATGGATCGGATCAAAGGTTTCGCTATGACCCCTCTACTGCTCGCCGCATGGCTCCTAGCTGGTCCGGCGTCGGCAGAACCGAGCCAGGGGATGGCCCGGGACGAAGTATGGATTCAGGCACAGCGCCCGGGCTGGACGGATGACCGGGGGTACGACCGCGGTGCGCACGAGCGCCCAGGTTCGCCTCGTGGCCCTGACCCAGCGCACCCCTACCAGTACCGCGAGCCGGAGCCGCTCCCCCGGCATGGCCCACCGGCCGTCCAACCGGAGCGGGAGGCCGGTTCCACCGCGGGGACATTCGGACGATTTGGAGAGCCGTATGGGCCGCGGGCGGAGCCGGCCTGGAATCCGGACGACCGCCAGCCCCGCTTTGGGGATGAGTTGGGCGGCGTCTGGTCGGATCGGGCCTGGGGCGGACGCACCGGCAACCTCTACTCCGGGGATTCGCGTTCGGAGAGTCGAGCCGTGCCGCCTTCGTCCGAAACATGGGCTGACGGGGGCAGCGGTTCCTATCCACAATACCGCTTTCGAGGAGACCCGCAACCCGGCTCAGACCAGTGGAGCGCCCGACAGGGCGATGACGTATACCGATTCCGCCCGCTCACCGACAAGGAGCTTGAACGGCATACGCAAACCCGCGGCTGGCGTCCCTTGGGCATGGAAGACGAGGCGTGGGGAGGCCCAGCGTCTGGCCCACGCGGTCTGATGGACGCGTTGACCCCTCCACCACGCACGTATGGTTTCGAGCCGAGCCCCTGGCAGGGGCGCTGATGTTTCGCTCCCGGGCGGGGCGCCGGCTGCCTTGCCTGCTCAGGATGCGGCCGCGAACGAACGTCCCGTCCAGGCGTTGCTTGGCGCCGCCAGTGAATGGGCACGGTTCGAGGCGCAGGCTGTGTTAACGAAAGATCACCGATCGATGGGAGGATAAGACAAGATGAGAGCACAACGAGTAGCGTTAATCGGTATCGCACTGGCGACCGCGCTGGTGGCGACTGCGCGGGGGGAGATCGCCGGGGTCCAGTTCTCCGCCGACATGATCAGCCGTGGGCCGGACGGGCAAGTGGTGTCCGGTCGGATGTACGTCGGGGACGGGCGGATGCGTATGGAGATGACCCAACAGGGACGCGAAATCGTGCGCATCAGCGACCAGAACCGTCGCATGGAGTGGATCCTCTTCCCAGACCAGCAGAGCTATATCGAGCAGGGGGGGTCGGAGGGGCAGGGTGGCGGCGATGCCCCGGCCCCGTTGCCCTCGGCCGAGTCGGACCCTTGCGCCGGTATGCCGGGCATGAGCTGCCGACGCCTCGGTCAGGAAGATGTCAGCGGGCGTCCCGCCGTCAAATGGGAGATGGTGATGACCCATGAGGGGAAGACGCTGAAGGGCGTGCAGTGGATCGACGCCGAGCGCGGACTTCCATTGAAACATGAGATGCCTAACGGGGAGACCATGGAGCTGAAGCTCGTCGGCAATGAGAGCATCGAGGGTCGGCAGGTCGAGAAATGGGAGATGACGACGACCCTTCCCAACGAGCAGCCGAGTCGGACCTTTCAGTGGTACGACCCTCAACTCAAGCTGTCGGTGCGAGAAGAGTTTCCAGGCGGTTACGTTCGAGAGCTCAAGTCGATCCGGATCGCTGAGCAGCCTGACCATCTGTTTACCGTTCCCGCAGGCTACACCCGTATGGAGATGCCGAGCCCCGAACAGTGACCGTTTGGGGCAGCATCGGACGCCAACGCTGAGTCGGAACGAAATCATGATCACGATTGTCGGCAGTCTGAAGGGCGGTTCGGGAAAGAGTACGCTGACCTTCAACCTTGGGGTCTGGCTTGCCATGGCGGGCGCCAAGGTCCAGCTGATCGATGCGGACCCACAGGCGACGCTGACGGATGTCATCGACGTGCGCAAGGAGGAGGGTTTCGATCCGATTCTCCAAGCCGCCGGCGCCGATGCCTTGAGCCAGGAGCAGTCGAGGGCCGCCGACGAGATCCTGGTGGACGTGGGGACCTCCGACATGGACAGCATGAGGTTGGCGCTCAGCCGGTGCGACCGGGTTGTGGTTCCGGTCCCGCCCTCGCAGGCGGATATCTGGTCGACTCAGCGCTTCATTCAACTGATCGCCTCGGTTGAGCGGGACACGCCACCCGATATCATCGGATTCATCAATCGAGGGGACACCCATCACGCGGTTCGGGAGACCAACGAGGCTGCTGCCGCATTGGTGTCGCTCCCGGGGATTCGGTTTATCCGGCCGCGACTCTCGCAGCGCACGGTCTTCCGGCGCTCGTTCAGCGAGGGACTGGCGGTGTTCGAGCTCGAATCCAGGGGCAAGGCAGCGCGCGAGTTCCTCGGACTGGCCGCAGCACTCTATCCAAACCTGGTCAGTTGAGTCATCACTGAACCCTGCAGTGTTGCAGGGTGTCTACGAAACAGACCGAGCAACCGCGCGCCGCCTCACGGGGCCCCGATCCCGTCATCCCGTCTCAAGGGGGAGTGCGAGGGATCCTTTGAGTCGCCCGAGGCGCGGGACGAGGCCGGTTGGGCCCGGTCCTGAGCTTGGCCTGACCGTCAGGTCAGGTTGCCGATGCCGGGGTTTCTGTTAAGCTTCAATTGCCAAGCGAAAACATCAACTAAACCACTCGCTGATACGAGCCAGCTCAAGCCATGGCGCACCACGAGACCCCAAAAGGGACGACCCCGGCGGCCGGCGGATCGTCGAAAGAGCAGAGCGATGCCGAGGCATTCGCCTCTGAAGTCAACGAGACGCAGCTCCATGCCTTTGCGATCGAGCGGCTGTCGCAGGCCTTCGAGACCAGCGCAAAACGTTGGGAGCTGATCGTCTATCCCTCCCTGTTCGCCTTCATCATCCTGGCCGCCTACGGATTCTATCTGGTCTTCAGCCTCGCCCAGGACGTCCACTATCTGGCGATCAGCGTCGATACGAACATGACCGTGCTGGCCAGCAATATGCAGTCGATCTCGGACAATGTTGGTCAGATGAGCGCCAACGTCCGCACGATGGCGGTGAGCGTCGATTCGATGGCCCGCGACGTCAACACGCTCGAGCCGATGTTGACCAGCATGCAGACGATGGATCGGGCGATGCAGCACATGACGATGTCCACCTCCTCGATGCGCGACGACATGGCCGTCATGAACCAGAATGTCAGCCGCCCGATGCATTTCATGAACTGGTTCATGCCCTGGTAGCCCGGTCTGGCCCCGGCGGCGGCTCCATGTCCCCGATGGCCTGAGATGCAGTCACGGCGTATGCTTCCACCCCCGTCGATCCTGGAGTCGTAGGTGCAGACCGGCGTCACGGAAGCCGTTCGGCTGAGCGTCGCCATCTCCTCGCGCGCATTGTTCGATCTGAGCGCTTCACACCGCGTGTTCGAGAATCAGGGCGTGGATGCGTACCGGGATTACCAGGTCGCGCATGAGAACGACATCCTCGAGCCCGGGGTGGCCTTCGCGCTCGCCAGGAAACTCATGAACCTCAATACCACTTTGGGTGACCGGGGCCGTGTGGAGGTGATCCTCATCTCGCGAAACAGCTCGGACACGGGGCTTCGCGTCCTGACTTCCGCCCATCACTACGGCCTCGATATCACGCGCGCCGCCTTCACGGGGGGCGCCAGTCCCTACCGCTATCTGGCGGCGTTCGGGGCACATCTGTTTCTCTCCGCTGACCCGAGGGATGTGCGCCTGGCCTTGAATGCAGGTTGTGCGGCGGCAACGGTGCTGCCCGCTGCCTTTGTGACCGATGCGGACGAGGACGACCAGGTCCGCATCGCCTTCGATGGCGATGCCGTGCTTTTTTCGGACGACGCTGAGCGGCTCTATCGTCGGGAAGGGCTCGAGGTCTTCAACGCGAGCGAATTCGCGGCGGCCCATGAGCCGCTGCCGGGCGGACCGTTCAAGGGCCTGCTGGTGGCGATCCATCAGCTCCAGGCGCTGTTTCCTGCGGAAGACTCCCCGCTGCGCACCGCGCTCGTGACCTCGCGCGGCGCACCTTCTCATGAGCGGGTGATCCGCACGCTCCGCGCTTGGGACATCCGGATCGACGAGGCCCTTTTCCTCGGTGGGCTGGATAAGGGCCGGTTCCTCGCCGCATTCGACGCGGACATCTTCTTTGACGACCAGCAGGTGCACTGCGACGCGGCGAGCCGGCACGTGGCGACCGGCCATGTCCCTCATGGCGTTGCGAATGTGGAGTGAGGCAGGCCGTTGGGCGAGCGGGTGAAGGGAAGGGCCGACCGCCGCGCCCGGGCTCAGGGGTCGATGTGGAGGCTCGGCGACGGGCGCTGGAGAAAGTTGCCTTGGACATAGTCGACGCCGGCTGTCCAGAGGACGGTCAAGGTCTGCGCGTCTTCGACTCCGGTGACCACGCTTTTGACGTTGAACTCTCGCGCCAGATTCGCGAGCGCCAGGACACGCTGCTGCTTGGCCTGGTCATCCGCAAGGCCGTAAGCATAGTCGGGCATCAGCATCACGAAATCGACCGGCAATGCCTCCAGGATCATCTCGGGCCGTTGGGTGGCACCGAAGCGGTTGATCGCGATGCGGCATTTGATGTGCCTCAGCTCATCGACGATCTTCGCCAGATTTCCTAGATTGTCCGCGACGAGCTGCTCCTGAAACTGGAAGGCAAGCCAGTTGCCGCGGGCGTCCAGCTCACGCAGGCAGTCGCAGATATAGGGGACGATGCTCGGATGGCGAAAGGTGTCCTCGGCCAGGTTAATGAACAGCCGCAGATTACGCCCCGCGCGGCGCTCTTCGGCGAGGATCCGGATCGCGGATCGAATGGTCCAATGGTCCACGTCCAGGACGAATCCGGTCCGGATCGCCGCGCCGATGAAGTCGTTTGCGCCGAGCAGGCCAGCTTCTTCATCGAGTAATCTGACCAGGACGCTGTAGTTCTCGTGATTGTCCCCCATGAGACTGACGATCGGTTGATAGACGAGCTTGAGCTGGTCCTGGCGCAGGGCGTATGCGACCTTCTCGGCCAGCTGGACGTCATCCTCGTCGGTCTCCTGCTTGACCCGGGCAGCGAGCGAGGCGGGGGGGCGGGGCGCCAGGCTATCGCCGATCGGCGCGGTGCTGGCGTCCATCGCAACCCGGTATGCCGCGTTGAGGATCTCCTCGGCGGGGGCCGCGCGGCCCTGGACCATGACGTAGCCGAGCTGGCAGTCAGCCTCGTTGCGCGCCGCTTCCTCCGCCCTGCCCGGCAGGCGCGCCGTTGCCCGAATGCGCTCTGCGGTCTCCTCGGCGGCCTCCTCATCGATTCCATCAATGATCATCGCGAAGCCGTCATCGCTAACCCGCGCGACGCAGCCGGATTCCGCAACCATGGGCTGCAACGCGCTGCCGAGGCCATCGACGAGCTCCAGGGCACGCGCGAGGCCGAGGTCCTGCACGAGCCCTGCATGTTGCAGCACATGGATGAAGAAGAGGGTGAAGGGGGCCTCAACCACTCGCTCCGCACCCAGACGGGCTTCGATCTGGCTGAATAGCGTTGAACGGCCCGCAGCCCCGATATCCGGCTCGCCGGTCGTCAGCGTCAGCGGCGACGGTTCGGTTGCCCGCGTCTTCGGGGTCACGATCAGACGCAGACACTGGCGGCCATCGTGCAGCGACTGGGCTGCGGACAGATGTGCCTCGAACCCATGCGCCTGAGGCGGGTACAGCCTGGCGCTGGCTTCGAGCGGGTCGCTCTGATCGGGGCGACTTGCGGCGCGCAGCAGGTCCTGGACCACTACGCGCTGCCCTGGGTCGACCAGATCCAGGAAGGAAACGAGCTGCAGCTCCTCCACTGCTTGGTAGCCGAGCAGCCGGAGATAGGCATGATTGGCGTAGAGGTGTAAATCCGCATCCACGAAGGCGATCGCATCGCCTGTCCGATCGACCAGCTCACGAGCACGGCGCTCCGAGCGGACGAGCCGCGCACCGAGCTCGCGACAGCGACGGCGCTGCAGAAGATCGGCCGCCTCACGCTCGATGACCCATTCCAGCTGCTCGTCCTTCCCGCCGGGAACCAGGTCGCGTGCCCCGGTGCGCCGCGCCGTGGCGAGGTCGTCGGCAGACGCTTCCGCGCCCGTAACGATGATGAGCGGAATCTCCGCGGGACCCTCGCTCAGGCTGGAGACGACCGCCTCTTGGCCGACTTCGCCGTCGGCGCTCCACCAGAGGATGATGTCGAAGGCACGCCGGGCGAGCACCTCGTCCAGCCGGTCGACCCGCGAGGTGACCATCGCGCGCGCCGCCAGCCCGATCTCGCGCAGCCGGGCGATCAGCCGCTCCGCCCGGGCCGCATCGGACGTCAGCAGCAGCAATGTGAGTGATGGCAATGGCGCGGGCATGGTCTGACCTGGAGTCGGGCTTCTTGGATCCTAACGCAGAAGCAACGTCGTTTTCGTGCAGGGGTGCCCAGAACGTGAAAAAAGCGGGCTCCGCGATGGCTGCTGGCGGTCCCATTGTGGGGTCGCCCCGGCGCCGCCGGCGGGTGTCGCATCCACGATCGATCCGACAGCGCAGGATCGGTGTCCTGACGATCGATCGATGCGTGCCGAGACGGCATGGGCCGGCGCCTGCTCAGCCGAGCAAGGGAATCTTGGAGTCGGCACCCGGGATCTCGCGTACCAGACGCGGGACCAGATAGCCCGGGACCTGTGATCGCAGCGCGTGCATGAGCTGCAGTGCGTATGCATCCGACACCTCGAAATGTGCCGCGCCCTCGACGGGGTCGAGCTGGTGGAGGTAATAGGGCAGGGTGCCGCAGTCGAAGAGTCGTTCGCTGAGGGCGCGCAATATTTCGGCCGTGTCATTGATTCCACGCAGCAAGACGCTCTGGTTCAGCAAGTGGACCCCGGCACCTCGGAGCCGCAGCAGCGCCGTTTCCGCCGCGCCCCCGAGCTCGTCGGGGTGATTCGCGTGGATCACAACGAGGACCTTGAAGCGACTCGCACCGAGCAGGTCGCACAGATCCCGGGTGACCCGTCTCGGCAGGACGACCGGGAGGCGTGAATGGATCCGCAGACCTTTCAGGTGTGCGATCCCCTCCAAACGCTCGACCAGCTCCGCGAGCGGTTGATCGTCCACCATCAGAGGGTCCCCGCCGCTGAGTATGAGCTCGGTGATCTGGCGGTCCGCGGCGATCCGGGCCAGCGCGGCTGAGGTACGAGGCCCCGCGGCGCCAAGCGCCGAGTAAGGGAAATGCCTTCGAAAGCAATAGCGGCAGTGAATCGCGCAGGCGCCAGTCACGAGCATCAGGGCACGGCCTTCGTATTTTCGCAGCAGTCCGTCTCCGCGGTTGGCCGACTCGTCGTCAACGGGGTCCTGGCTGAACCCGGCGATCCGGCATCGCTCCGAGGCCAAGGGGAGGACCTGGCGCAGCAGGGGGTCATGGGGATCCCGCGGCTTCATCAAGTCCGCGAAGCCGCGCGGCACCAGCATGCGGAGCACCGGCGGATCGCAATCGAGATCCGGGATCTCGCGTCGAGTCAGGCAGAGCTTGGCGAGTAGATCATCGGCATCCCGATAGGCCTCGAGAAGGTCCTGCCTCCATGCCGGTGTCTGACAAGCCGCGCTGCTTCGCGGTACCATGATGCGGTTTAGCTCCACTGTCGACGAGGACGATATGGCCTTCTACAGCACCAATGAGTTCAAGGGCGGGCTCAAGATCATGTTGGACGGTGATCCTTACAGCATCGTCGAGAACGAATTCGTGAAGCCAGGCAAAGGTCAGGCATTCAACCGTGTACGGGTGCGCAATCTCAAGACCGGGCGAGTCGTGGAGAAGACCTTCAAGTCCGGCGAGACGGTCGAGGCGGCCGACGTGCATGATACCGATATGCAGTATCTCTACAATGACGGCGAGGAGTGGCACTTCATGGACCCGGCCAGCTTCGAGCAGATGACGGCTGATGCGAACGCCGTGGGTGACGCCGCCAAGTGGATCAAGGAGGAGGACATTTGCAAGGTGACGCTGTGGAACGGCGTCCCCTTGAGCGTGGAGGCGCCCAACTTTGTCGTGCTGGCCATTACCGAGACCGACCCGGGGCTGAAGGGAGACACCTCGGGGGGCGGTGGCAAGCCCGCCACCCTGGAGACAGGCGCGGTGGTTCGGGTTCCCCTGTTCGTGCAGACCGGCGAGCTCGTGAAGGTCGATACCCGGACCGGAGCATACGTCTCGCGGGCGAAGGACAGCTGAGGCCGTTGCGCGACCCGCGGGCCAGGACGCATTCAGCGCCCCTCGCCAAGGATGCACCCCGGGCGGGGGACGGCAATGACTGGCTGCCCTGCGCCGCGCCGGAGACCATGCGTCACCGGGCCGCGATGCTTGAGCGCATCCGCGCCTTCTTCGCCGCCGCCGGGGTCCTGGAGGTCGAGACCCCGATCCTGTCCCGGCGCGGGGTAACCGATCCAGCGCTCGAGAGCCTCAGCCTGATGTGCCCGGCTCCTGGCCAGGGATCGATTGGAGAGCACAGGCTCTATCTGCAGACCTCTCCCGAGGCTCCGATGAAACGCCTTCTGGCTGCCGGGAGTGGGCCGATCTATCAGATCTGCAAAGTCTTTCGGGGCGGGGAGCGGGGGCGTTTCCATCACCCCGAGTTCACCATGCTGGAATGGTATCGTCCGGGGTGGGACTACGGCCGACTCATGGAGGAGGTGGCCGATCTGGTTCGTGTCGTCCTGCAGCGCCCGGCGATGCCGATGGAGCGGCTGCGTTATCGCGACCTCTTTCTCGACCGCCTGGGTCTCGACCCCTGGGAGGCGGCGCCCCAGTCTCTGCGCGCGGTCGCCGCGGACATCGGCATGCCCGATGCCGATCGGTTGGAGTTGGAGCGGGACGCCTGGCTCGATCTCTTGCTCGCCCTGAGTCTCGAGCCGCGGCTCGGGCGCGGATGTTTGAGCTTTGTCTATGACTACCCACCGAGCCAGGCCGCCATGGCACGCATCCAGCGAGCCGATGAGGATCATGTCGGTGCAGCGTTCGCGCAGCGTTTCGAGCTCTACATCGAGGGCCTAGAGCTGGCCAATGGGTTCCAGGAGCTGACCGATGCCGCCGAGCAGGGTGCGCGCTTCGTGCGCGATCTCGCCGAACGGCACCGCCGCGACCTCGCCGCGACCCCTCCGGACGAACGCCTGCTTGCCGCGCTGGGCTCCGGGATGCCGTCCGCGAGCGGGGTCGCCATCGGACTCGACCGTTTGCTGATGATCGCAACCGGTGCCGGACACATCGACGAGGTGCTTGCCTTCCCGCTCGAGCGGGCCTGAGCGGGACCGTCGCTCGATGCCGGGAGCGGTCCGACCGGACCGCTCGGGCCTCGAGCAGGCGGTTGCCCTGGACTCAGTCAGTGAGTGCCTTCTGAATGGCATTCAGGTCCAGGGCCTGGAGATACTGCTCCAGGGGTGCAGCGTCCTGGATCCCCGTGCCTTCGCCCTGAACCAGCAGCCGGCTTCCAACCATCAGGGTCACCTTGTATTCCTGGCTGCCGGCTTTGTGCTCAATCATGCCCCGTTCGCCCTGGAGCGAGTAAGTCTTGAGGTCCTCATTGGCCTGCATCACGAAAGGCATGGTGATGGCCATGGTCAACATGGGCATCATCGGCGAGTCGGCCATCAAGGTGAGCGTCACCTCCGCGCCATCGTCCCGGACATAGCGCCGGCTGAGGTTGGTGCCTGTGAGCATCGATGCGAGGCCCCCCGACTGGGATTGCGCCTCGTCCGCCTGCCACCCCTCCAGGGGCGGAGGAAACAGCTCCAGCAGACCCGCCGTAATCCGTTCCTGGATCTTGGCGACGGCAAAATTCAGGGTTTCCACCGCGCGTCTGAGCTCACCCGCCTGATAGGAACGCTTCGCCGCATCCAACTGATCGGTGACCTCATCCGCACCTGCCGTGGCCGCCAGGCCCAGGGTCGCAGCCAGGATCAAGGTCGACGTGATCTTTGTCCTCATGGTCATGCCCTCTATGCCGCCCCCGCGCGCCGGGTGGCGGAGCGTTTACGAAATCCGGTCCTTGGAGCCTAGGCGCCTGTTCGACTCGGGCGCTCGTCGCTTGCCTCCAGCGCCTTCCCGCTGATCCCGCGCCCACGCGGACCGAGGAGGCGCAGATAGGCGCCGGTGACCGACTCGGGGGGCGCATTGGCCGCGGGGTTCTCGCCAGGATAGAGGCGTGCCCGCAGGGCCGTGCGCACGACGCCGGGATCGATGCTGTTGACCCTGATCCGTCCGCCTTCGCGGGTCTCCGCGGCCAGAACCTGCATGAGTCCCTCGATGCCGAATTTCGCCGCAGCATAGGCGCCCCAATAGGCCAGACCCCGGCGGCCGACCCGGTCCGAGGTGAAGATGACGGAGGCATCTTCGGACGCCCGGAGCAACGGCATGGAGACCTGCGTGAGGAGAAAGGGCGCGGTCAGGTTGATGCGCAGGACGCGCTCCCATTCGCTGGCATCATAGTCGTCGATGCGGCTGAGAAATGGCGCGAACGCGGCGCAATGGACCAGCCCGTCGAGGCGCCCGAAAGCCTCGCCGAGGACGTCGGCCGCCGCCAGGAAGTCCTCTTCACCGGCGGTCTCCAGATTCAGTGGCAGGATCGCCGGCTCGGGACCGCCTGACGCCGCGATCCTGTCATAGGTGTCGTTCAGATCCGAGTCGCTCGACTCGGACAGGACGACGGTCGCCCCGTGGGCGGCGCAGGCGAGGGCAACGGCGCGCCCGACGCCCTCAGCCGCACCGGTCACCAGAATGATGCGCTCATCGAGTCGGTCCGCGTCGTGGGTGCCTTGATCCATGGGTTCGATGGGTCTCCGATAAAGATGGAAGTGGTGCTGGGGATTATCGCCCTTCCCGCTCGATCGGGCATTGCGGATCATTCAACCCCCGGACGCCGGCTTTCGCGCCAGGCGTTCCAGAGCTTGCGGATCGGGGTCAGGCTGATCCGCTGATCGGCGACCCGAAAGCCGCTGGCGGCGAGCTCTGCCAGCAGCCGATCCGCCAGGCGAACGCGGACCCGGATCGCGGTGGGCAACAGCCCAAAGTCCGCATCGAGGGTGGCACGATAGCGTGTCACCTCCGGGAAAAGGTCGCCGAGCAGCGGCGCAAGACGCTCGCGGTGGCCGGCAGCGCGGAGGTCGGACCGGCTCGATCCAAGACTGGAAGCGCGATCCCAGGGCAGGAAATGACGGCGCCCCTGCCTCAGCAGCCGCCCGCTCTCCCGGAAGAGCTCGACCAGGGCGCAATAGGCGCCGGCCCCACGGGCGCTGGCTGCTGGGACCGCCCGGCCCTGCCCATGGACACGGACGATCAGCTCGAAGAGTGCGCCCAGATCTCGATCGGCCCAGGCGACCAGGTCCTCGGTTTCGTTCGCCCGGCGACCCGTCAGGATCGCCTCGGTCGCCCAAATGACGTCGATGAAGGGCTGCGGCGGCAGCTCGGCACGCGTGACCAGCCGGCCGAGGGGGCGCGCGAGCGGATGACTGCCGACGCCCTTGAAGATACGTTCCAGCTCATGGTGCCACCACTCGAGCTTGCGCGCGGCAACGCCGGGGTCCGAGACCTGATCGGCCACCGAACGCACCAGGTAGCGCCAGGCGAGGAGGACGGCGAGGTCGTCGCGCAGGCGGCTCGGTGCGAACCGCAGGCTGTAGTAGGCAGTCGAGCCGGGCGGCGTGGCCGAATTCGGAAACCCCCACTCCGCTCGCGCCGGTCGAGGCCGCATCACCCGATGTCGTCCGCCGAGCGGCCGGGGTCGTGTCCCGAGCGCTCGGAGTCCTCACCGGATGCAGGCGCGCCGGCGCGCGGAGCACCGCGGTGATCCGGGACCGTGACAGACGGGCTGTTGCGACGGGCACTACCCATCCGGATCGCGAACGCAGGTGACGAGGTAATTGACGTCCAGGTCGTCCGGGTCGAGCCGGTAGGTCCGGGTCAGGGGGTTGTAGGTCAGCCCTGTCATGTCGGTGGTGCGAAGGGCGGTCGGACGGACCCAGGCGTGCAGCTCCGCGGGGCGAATGAAGCGCGCGTAGTCGTGGGTGCCCTTCGGCAGCATGCCCAAGAGGTATTCAGCACCAAGGATCGCCAACAGGTAGGACTTGGGGTTGCGGTTCAGTGTCGAGAAGACCACCGTGCCGCCGGGTCGCACCAGGCGCGCGCAGGCATCGACGACGGAGGCCGGGCTCGGGACGTGCTCCAACATCTCCATGCAGGTCACGAGATCGAACCCACCCGGCTGCTCCGCCGCGAGCGTCTCGACCGGCACCCGCCGGTAGCTCACCGCCACCCCCGTCTCCAGCGTATGGAGCTCCGCGACGCGAAGCGGCATCTCGCCCATGTCGATGCCGGTGACCTCGGCGCCGCGCAAGGCCATGGATTCCGAGAGAATGCCGCCGCCGCACCCCACATCCAGGACGCGCTTGCCCGCGAGACCGACCGACCCGTCGATGTAGTCCAGGCGCAGCGGATTGATGTCATGCAGCGCCTTGAACTCACTGTGCGGGTCCCACCAGCGCGAGGCGAGCTCCTCGAACTTGCTGATCTCGGAATGATCGACGTTGTGCAGGGTCTCGGTCATGATCGGGTTTCCCCTTTTGGCTTGGGCGAGGGCAGGGCATGCCACGCCGCCTCCGGCGAGAACGGCGGCTGCAAATCGTCCTGATCGCGCCCCGGGTTTGTAGGACGCGCGCGACGTCTCCACTTGGGTGAGACGTGAGGACGGGCGCGGTCGCAGGATGGCGGCACGCGTTGTGACGCACCCGTCCGGCCACCCGTGAAATGGCGACTCGGGTGCGAAAAATCGATATACTTTACGGCTTTGCATCGCCCGGGGAAACAGAGATGTACGAGAAGACCATGCAGATCAGCGATTTCGATCCCGAGCTCTGGGGCGCGATCAGGGACGAGGAGCGTCGCCAGGAGGAGCATGTCGAGCTGATCGCCTCCGAGAACTATGCCAGCCCCCGGGTCCTTGCCGCGCAGGGCAGCGTCCTGACCAACAAGTACGCCGAAGGCTACCCCGGCAAACGGTACTACGGTGGCTGCGAATATGTCGATGTCGCCGAGCGGCTCGCCATTGAGCGTGCCAAACAGCTCTTCGGGGCTGACTATGCCAACGTTCAGCCGCACTCCGGCTCCCAGGCCAACGCGGCGGTCTATATGGCCCTGTGCGAGGCGGGCGACTGCGTACTGGGGATGAGCCTGGCCCATGGCGGTCACTTGACGCATGGCGCCAAGCCGAGCTTTTCAGGCAAGCTTTACAACGCGGTGCAGTACGGTCTGGATCCCAGGACCGGCGAGATCGACTATACCGAGGTCGAGCGCCTCGCACTGGAGCACCGCCCGCGCATGATCATCGCCGGCTTCTCGGCCTATTCCCGCATCGTCGACTGGTCGCGTTTTCGGGCGATCGCCGACGCCGTCGGCGCCTACCTGCTGGTCGATATGGCGCATGTCGCCGGCCTGGTTGCCGCGGGCGTCTACCCGAGTCCGGTGCAGATCGCCGATGTGACCACCACGACGACCCACAAGACCTTGCGCGGACCGCGCGGCGGGCTGATCCTGGCCAAGGCCAATCCCGAGCTCGAGAAGCGGCTCAACTCCCTGGTCTTCCCAGGCATCCAGGGTGGTCCCCTCATGCATGTGATCGCCGCCAAGGCGGTGGCCTTCAAAGAGGCGCTCGAGCCGGGCTTCAAGCTCTACCAGAAGCAGGTCGTGCTGAACGCCCAGACGATGGCTGAGGTGTTTCTCTCACGCGGTTACGACGTGGTGTCCGGAGGCACCAACGACCACTTGTTCCTGGTGAGCTTCATCTCCCAGGGCCTGACCGGGAAGGAGGTCGACGCCTGGCTGAGCGCCGCCAACATCACGGTCAACAAGAATGCCGTCCCCAACGATCCGCAGTCGCCCTTCGTCACCAGCGGCATTCGGGTGGGCACGCCCGCGGTCACAACGCGCGGCTTCGGGACCCAGGAGGCACGCGATCTCGCGGGGTGGATGTGCGACCTGATCGATGCCCGCGGCGATGCGGCGACCACCGAAGCAGTCAAGGCGAGGGTGTTGGAGCTGTGTCGCCGCTTCCCCGTCTACGAGCATTGAATGCGTTGCCCGTTCTGCGGTGCCCAAGACACCAAGGTGGTGGATTCCCGGCTCTCCGGTGAGGGCGAGCAGGTGCGCCGGCGGCGCAAATGCGTCGTCTGCCACGAGCGGTTCACGACCTTCGAGACAGCCGAGCTCAATCTGCCGCGTGTCATCAAGCGTGACGGCAGCCGTGCGCCCTTCGACGGGCGCAAGCTGCGCTCCGGGATGATGCGGGCGCTCGAGAAGCGACCGGTCAGCACCGACCAGATCGATACCGCGATGTGGCGGATCCAGCGCCGTCTGATGTCCAGTGGCGAGACTGAGGTTCCCTCGCTGCTCGTCGGCGAGCTCGTCATGGATGAGCTCCGGCAGCTTGATCAGGTCGCCTATGTCCGTTTCGCATCCGTCTATCGCCAGTTCGAGGACGTCGCGGCCTTCCGCGAGGAGATCGAGCGGCTCGAGCGTCAGCCGACACCTGAGGCGAAACGCCAGCAGCTGGATCTGCTCCAGGAGCTGGAGCCCAAGCCGCGATGACGGGACCGGACGAGGATCGATTGCCGGGCGTGCGTCCGGGAGCGGACCTCGCCTTCATGGCACGCGCCATCGAGCTGGCCGAACGCGGGCGTTTCACGACGCACCCCAACCCGCGCGTCGGGTGCCTGATCGTGCATGCCGGCAGGGTCGTCGGCGAGGGGTGGCATCGGCGGGCAGGGGAGCCGCATGCGGAACGACACGCCCTGAACGAGGCGGGTGATCGCGCCCGCGGTGCGACGGCCTATGTGACGCTCGAGCCCTGTTGCCACCAGGGCCGCACCCCGCCGTGCACCGACGGGCTGATCCAGGCCGGTGTCGCACGTGTGGTGTGCGCGATGGTGGACCCCAACCCGCTGGTCGCGGGCCGCGGCCTCAGGCTGCTGAGCGAGGCGGGGATCCGCGTCGAGACGGGCTTGCTGGAGGCCCCGGCACGCGCCCTGAATCCGGGGTTCGTCAAGCGGATGGAGCAGGGCCGGCCCCATGTCCTGTGCAAGCTCGCGGCGAGCCTCGACGGGCGCACCGCGATGTCAAACGGGGAGAGTCAATGGATCACCGGCGAGCCGGCGCGGCGCGAGGTGCAGCGGCTGCGCGCGGGCAGCTCCGCCGTCGTGACCGGTATCGGGACCCTCCTGGCCGATGATCCCGGCCTCGACGTCCGCTTGACCCCGGCGGACCTGCCGGGCATGGGGGCGGACGAGCCGGTTCGCCAACCGCTTCGCGTGGTGGTCGACAGCCGCTGGCGGACCCCCCCGGGCTCGCGCATCCTGAGGCTGCCCGGCACGACCCTGATCGTCGGGGCGGTCGATGATCCGACTCGGATGGCCGGGTTGAAGCGTTCCGGTGGCCTGGTCCACCTCTGCCGCGCGCGTGGCGGCCAGGTCGATCTCGGCGCCTTGATGGCCGAGCTCGCGCGGCGCGAGATCAATGAGGTCCTGTTGGAGACCGGCCCGACCCTGGCCGGGGCGGCGCTCGAGGCCGGCCTGGTCGACGAGATCGTCGTCTATCTCGCCCCGCACCTCATGGGCGATCGCGCGCGGGGCCTGTTCCAGCTCCCGGGTGTCGCGCGCATGAGCGATCGCGTGCCCCTCGAGATCGTCTCGGTGCGCGCGGTCGGTCGCGACCTGCGGGTCACCGCCCGCCCGGCTCGCGACGGCGGGTCATCGGGGGCTTGAGCCGAACGGTCCTTGGAACTGCACGCGCACGAAGGAATCAGACCGCCTGGGATGGTTGAATCCGGGATCGGCGGTCATGTGTCTGGCCGGTGTGAAGCGAGCTCCCGAGACGTCGATCGCCGCGGGCCGGCGGCCGGCCGCTTCATCCAGAATCGGTATTTTATTCAAAATCGTGTTTTGACCACTGAAGCCATGTTCACCGGAATCATCCAATCCATCGGGCGGATCGAGCGCCTGGAGCCGCGAGGCGGCGATGTGCGAGTCGCAATCGATGCCGGAAAGCTGCGTCTCGACCGGGTCGCGCGCGGCGACAGTGTCGCGGTCAATGGCGTCTGTCTGACCGCGGTCGAGCTGAGCGCGCGCGGATTCGCGGCCGATGTCTCGCGTGAGACCCTGTCCCTGACGACCCTGGGTGACCTGGTGCCCGGCAGCCCGGTGAACCTGGAGACGGCCCTGACGCTAGCGACGCCGCTCGGCGGACACCTGGTCAGCGGTCATGTCGATGGCGTCGGGACGGTCATCGAGCGGCGCGAGGATGCGCGTTCCTGGCGGCTGCGGATCCGGGCGCCTGTGGAGCTGGCACGCTACATCGCGGCGAAGGGCTCGATCTGCGTCGACGGCACCAGCCTCACGGTCAACCGCGTGGATGGAGACTGCTTCGAGCTGAACATCGTGCCCCACACCCTCCGGGAGACGATCATCGGCGGCTATCAGACCGGGACGCGCGTCAACCTGGAGGTCGATCTGATCGCCCGCTATCTGGAGCGGCTGCTGCTGGGGAGCGCGGCCGACCCCGGGTTGGATGCGGGCGCGCAGGGCGGGGCCGACCGCGGTGCCTCGCGCCTCACGACGGCGTTTCTCGCCGAGCATGGCTTTGTGAGACCCGCCGACTGATCATAATTTGTTAAGATGCACGGCTTTTCGTCCATACGACACGGCGGCAATGGGTAACTCAGGCCTCAACAGCACAGAAGAGATCATCGCAGAGCTCCGTCAAGGCAGGATGGTGGTCATCATGGACGACGAGGATCGCGAGAACGAGGGCGACCTGCTGCTCGCCGCCGACTGCGTGACGCCGGAGGCCGTGAATTTCATGGCCAAGTACGGCAGAGGTCTCATCTGCCTCACGCTGAGCAAGGAGCACTGCGAGCGCCTGCGTCTGCCCCTGATGGTCAATGACAACCAGGCCGCGCATTCGACCGCCTTCACCGTCTCCATCGAGGCGGCCCGCGGCGTCACGACGGGCATCTCGGCGGGCGACCGCGCCACGACCATCCTCGCCGCCGTGGCACCGGATGCAGAGCCGAAGGACCTGGTCCAGCCTGGCCACATCTTCCCCCTCATGGCTCAGCCCGGCGGGGTCCTGGTGCGCGCGGGCCATACCGAGGCCGGGTGCGACCTGGCACGTCTCGCCGGCTACAGTCCGGC
>NZ_JAJDNA010000067.1 GCF_022340925.1 Thiocapsa sp. | reverse complement strand
CCGGGCCGTGGGAAGCGAGGCCGCGGCACGTGGTGACCAGACGGTCATGGTCGGGCGTGACTGCCGCGCCACCAGCCCGATGCTCTGTCGGGCGTTGATCACCGGACTCCGAGCCGCCGGGCGCGATGTCGTGGACCTCGGGGTGGCCCCGACCCCCCTGGTCTATTTCGCCTGCTGCCGCGCGGGACGCCACGCCGGCGCCATCGTGACCGCAAGCCATAACCCGGCCGAGTACAACGGCGTCAAGCTGGTCTTCGGCGGTCTGAGTCCGGATGGGGCGACCATCCAGTCCTTGCGGCAACGTATCCTTGACGGGCGTCTCCTGTCTGGGTGCGGCGCCTATGCCAAGCGCGATCTCTCCGACTGCTACCGCGACACCATCACCCGCGACATCCACCTCGCGCGCTCCCTGAAGGTGGTCCTGGACTGCGGCGACGCCACCGTCTCCGCCATCGCTCCGGCGGTCTTCCGAGCGCTCGGCTGCGAGGTGCTCACGCTTGACTGCGACCCCGCAGGAGGAGTGGCCGCGCGACTGCCGGACCCGGCCCGGCCCGAATGCCTGCAAGGCCTCGCGGCTCGGGTGGTGCAAGAGGGTGCCGAGCTGGGTCTCGGCTTTGACGGCGACGGCGACCGGCTCGGTGTGATCGACGCCAAGGGCGGCTTCGTCCCCGCCGACCGGGTCCTGATGTACCTGGCCGTCGATATCCTGGCACGCCATCCGGGCACCAAGGTCATCTTCGACGTCAAGTGCTCGCGGTATCTAGCCGAGGTGATCCGTCGCGCCGGCGGACAGCCGGTCCTTTCGCGCTCCGGTCATGCCCCCCTCAAGGCTCGGCTGCGCGAGACCGACGCCCAGGTCGCCGGCGAGCTCAGCGGTCACATCATGCTCAAGGAGCGCTGGTTCGGCTTCGACGACGCCGTCTATGCCGGGGCGCGTCTCGTGGAGATCCTGTCACGTGCCCGCCAGCCCACGGATGCCGTCTTCCGCAGTCTGCCGGGCGGCATCGCGACACCGGAGCTGGCCTTGCCCTTGCCGGAGGGGGAAGCCGAGCGGATCATGGCTCGGGTGGCCCCGATGGCGGATCGCTTGACGGATCTGGAGGTGCAGACCCTGGACGGCCTGCGGCTCGACGGCGCCCATGCCTGGGGTCTGGTGCGGGCTTCCAATACCCTGCCCAAGCTGATCTTCCGTTTCGAGGGTGATGATCAGGCCGAGCTCCAGGCCATGCAGGACCGTTTTCGACAGCTGCTGCGGGAGGCCGCACCCGGGCTCATCCTGCCTTTCTGAGTCATCCCAACCCGATCGAATCGATGCCATGTCCATCCTCAACGAACGTGCCCACGCCATCGCCCATGTCCTGATCGAGGCGCTGCCTTACATACGGCGGTTCCGCGGCAAGACCATGGTGATCAAATATGGCGGGAACGCCATGGTCGACGAGCCCCTCAAACAGGGCTTTGCGCGCGACGTGGTGCTCATGAAGCTGGTGGGGATCAACCCGGTCATCGTCCATGGCGGCGGTCCGCAGATCGGGGCACTGCTCAAGCGACTTGGCAAGGCGAGCGAGTTCGTCCAGGGCATGCGGGTCACCGATGCGGAGACCATGGACGCGGTGGAGATGGTCCTGGGGGGGCTGGTCAACAAGGAGATCGTCAACTTCATCAACCAGCACGGCGGATCGGCGGTCGGCCTGACCGGCAAAGACGGGGATCTGATCCGTGCCCGCAAGCTCCTGTTGCGGCGCGACGCGCCCGAGCTGGCGGTGCCGGAGATCATCGACATCGGCCATGTCGGCGAGGTCGAGAGCATCGACGCCGGTGTCGTGCATCTGCTGGTCGAGGGCGATTTCATTCCGGTGATCGCTCCGATCGGGGTTGGCGAGGACGGGCGTTCCTACAACATCAACGCGGATCTGGTCGCGGGCAAGATCGCCGAGGTGCTGAAGGCGGAGAAACTGCTGCTGCTGACCAACACCGTGGGCCTCCTCGATTCCGAGGGGGCACTGATCTCGGAGCTGGACATCGGTCGTGTCCAGACCCTGATCAAAGAGGGTGTGATCGCCGGGGGCATGTTGCCCAAGGTCCAATGCGCGATCGAGGCGGTTCAGTCCGGGGTCAAGTCGGCGCACATCATCGACGGGCGGGTCGAGCACGCTGTCATGCTGGACCTCTTCACCGATGAGGGGGTCGGGACTCTGATCCGCAGCCGTTGAGCAGCGGTTCCACCACCTGCCCGTGCAAGGCCTCCTGCATCGATCGGTTTGCCCTCGGCGCTGCTCTGGTCGACGGGGCGAGCCTCCGGGGCAAGGCAAGCCATGAATCGTCCGTCTCTTTCGTTCGCGCCCCTGGAACGCAGGGTCTCGATGATCAGACGCCGTACCTTGCCCGGTAAGCCCGCACTGCCCCGGCGAAGGCATCCAGCTCCGGCCGCTCGTCGAGATAGGCGACGAGCTCGGTGAGACTCACGATACTGTGGACGGGGATACCGAAGGTCGCCCTCACCTCCGCGATGGCCGAGCCCCCGTCTCGACCCTGCTCCTGGCGGTCCAGTGCGATCACCACGCCCGCTGGCTCGGCGCCGGCGTCGCGGATGCGCTGAACGGATTCATGTACCGAGGTGCCCGCCGTGATCACGTCGTCGATGATGAGAACCCGGCCGGCCAAGGGACGACCCACAATGACGCCGCCCTCGCCGTGATCCTTGGCCTCCTTGCGATTGAACGCATAAGCCGTGTCCCGGTCGAATTCGGTCGCCAGGGCGATACTGGTCGAGGCGGCCAGGGGAATCCCTTTGTAAGCCGGCCCGAAGAGCACGTCGAAGGGCAGGCCGGAATCCAGGATACAGCGGGCATAGGCGCGCCCCAGTCTCGCCAGGCGGGCACCCGTGTCGAAGAGGCCGGCATTGAAGAAATAGGGACTCTGACGTCCGGACTTGAGTCTGAAGTCACCGAACCGCAAGGCGCCGATTTGCGCGGCGAAGGCCAAGAATTCGCGCTGGTAGTCTTTCATCAGGGGCTCCGTTCGAGCGATTGGCCTGGGGGAACGCCCTCGAGCCGCAGAGGTGCGCAGGCCGCAAAACCGAAGGTCCGATCTGGCACAGTGGTGCTGCGTGCCGGGCTCGGGTGCGCGACACGCGACCCGGGCATCCGCAGAGATGGCCGGCCGTCGCACCCTTGCAGCTCGAGCGCCAGAATCGGTGCACCCACCCCCTCCATCAGGGACCAACCATGAGCAGCAACCCACTGGGCATCTACCTGACCGCCTTCGTGGTGGGTCTGCTGGGCGGCGTCCACTGTCTTTCCATGTGCGGCGGACTGATCGGCTCACTCACCATGGGACTCGATCAGCGCATTCGCCGCGATCCCTGGCTCATGTTGCCCTTCCAGCTGACCTACAACCTGGCACGGATCGCAGGATACGCGACCGCCGGAGCCTTGTTTGGCGGATTGGGCGCGCTGCTGCTCGAGCTCGACACCCTTCAGGTCATGCAGCGTGCGCTCTATGCCGTCGCCGGTGTCGTGATGGTGCTGCTCGGGCTCTACCTCGGCGGCTGGTGCCGCCTGATCGCCGTGGTCGAGCGTCAGGGCGCCGTCCTCTGGCGGCACGTCGAGCCACTTGGGAGGCGCCTGCTGCCGGTGCGCCGCCCGCCGCAGGCGGCCGCTCTCGGATTTCTCTGGGCCTGGATCCCATGCGGCCTGGTCTACAGCGTCCTGATCACCGCGGTCGCGACCGGCAGCGTCGTGAAGGGGGCTCTGGTGATGCTGGCCTTCGGGCTCGGAACCCTTCCGAACCTCCTCGGCATCGGCCTGCTTGCCGGCGCGGCGGCCCGCGTCGCGGAGCGAGCCTGGGTCCGCAAGGTGGCCGGAGTGTTGGTCATCGGCTTCGGAGTGCATGCCCTGTTACAGCTGCTCGCCGGCAGCTCGCTGTGAGCAGAGCCGGGGAGCCGAACAGGCGCTGTCGCGCGTCGGAGTTGCACAGGCGCCGTTTCGTCTCAAGCCCCCAAGCCCGGCCGGCTCAATCGATGAAGAACTGCTCCCGCAGCTCGATGGCAGAAGGCTCCGCACCACCAGGCGGCGTCACCTGGATGGCAAAGTCGACGATCTGGAGATCTTCAATGGGGAACTGGCCGATATAGGAAATGCCCTCGCCGACCCTGATCTCGCGCATCGGGATATAGCTCACCGGTCCGCTTCCGGAGCGCGCCGTGGCCTCCACACGCGCCGGGACGTTCTGCCCGCGACCGTCGGCCTGCCGCTTGACGACCGTGACATTGAGCAACCCGCTGAGCCTGCTCCGCAGGATCCCGTGGAGCGCGGCGATCTCGGGATCCAGCGCCTCGGCGTTGACGGTACTGTAATAGATGCTGTAATCGCCGGCGACGACAGGACTCTCCGCCCGGACCCCTCCAGTGGCGAGCAGACCGGCGGCGATCATGAGCCTCAAGATCCTGGGGCTGAACATGGCGAAACCTCGACTGACGTGCATGTAGACCTCACCCAAGAGCGAGTTGGCGACGCGGCCCGGCTCACGCAAGGGCCTGCAACGGACTCGACCGACCTCATCCGCCTCAAAGCGGGTCCAACGGGATCGGGAAGGTCCGCGGCGCCTGCACCCGCAGCCGCTTGTATCTGGCGTGATCGCCGCCGATCAAGGCGACCTTGGACGGCGGCACGCCGAAGGCCTTCGCGATGAACCGCCGCAAGGCGAGATTACCCTTGCCGTTGACCGGCGGCGCCTTGACGGCAACCCGGTAGTGATCTCCCTGGGGACCGATGAAGGCATCCTTGGGCGCCCGCGGCTGCACGCGTAGCGAGAGCTCCAGATCCTCTCCATCCCAGCGAAACCAGGCCATTCCGCGTAACGCCGCCGACCGTTAGAGGGGGCTGCCGACCAGCCACTTGAGCGGCGGGATCAGGATCATCTCGAGCAGCACCAGGGCGATCATGACGACCATCGGGGAGAGGTCGAGCCCGCCGATCGGCTGAATCACACGTTGTGCCGGGCGCATGAGCGGATCCGTGAGACGCGTCAGCAGCGAGACCGCAGGGTTGTAGGGATCGGGGTTGACCCAGCTCAGGATCACGCGGATCAGGATCGCAAACAGAAAGATGTTGATGAAGAGCTCGATCACTGCCGGCACCGCCCACCCGAGGGCGCCGAGCACGGGGGCGTTCAGGCCGAGCAACAGGACCAGCAATGCGAGCTCGACCGACTTCAGCAACCATGCCAAAACCAGCGCGGCCAGGTCCATCCCTGCATAGCCCGGGATCACCTGACGGAGCGGGCGCAGAATCGGCGAGGTCACCTTCACCACGAACTGGGAGATCGGGTTGTAGAAGTCCGCGCGCGCCCACTGCAGCAGAAAACGGATGGCGACGAGTGCAATGTAGAGCCCGAACAGGGTCTGGATCAGGAACACGAACGGGTCGGTCAGATAAGAGCCGCTCATGATTGCTCCGCCAGGCTCCGAGAGATGTCGACGGCGCGATCGTGTGCGGCACGCGCGGCCCGCTTCATCAGGGCATGCAGATCGGCCTTGAGAAGGTGCTCGAGCGCACGTTCGGTCGTGCCGCCGGGCGAGGTGACACGCTCGCGCAGGCGTCCCGGCGGGTCCTCACTCTCGACGGCCATCTTGGCCGCCCCCAGGGCCGTCTGAATCGTCAGCAGTCGCGCGGTCTCGGCATCGAGACCCAGGGCGACGCCGGCATCCTCCAAGGCCTCCATGAAGAGGAAAAAGTAGGCCGGCCCGCTGCCCGACAGGGCCGTCACGGCATCGATCTGTGCCTCGCTCGCTACCCACCGGGTCAGTCCGACGGCACGCAGGATCGTCTCGGCGCGGTTGCGACCCTCGTCACCGACCTCCGGGCTCGCATGCAGCCCGATCGCGC
Organism: Thiocapsa sp.; assembly: GCF_022340925.1. Lineage (GTDB taxonomy): Bacteria > Pseudomonadota > Gammaproteobacteria > Chromatiales > Chromatiaceae > Thiocapsa. The sequence continues at coordinate 13,866 of NZ_JAJDNA010000067.1, read as the reverse complement.
CCGTCTGGACCATCGCGGGTGTATTGGGCATCGCCCGCACCAACGGCAGCGCGCCGCCGAGCCAGCGCTGCATGGCCTGCTCGGGCACGCCGGCCATGACCGAGATGACGAGAGGGGCGCGGGCCGCCACGGCATCCCCGATCTCGGCGCAGACCTGTTTCGCCAGTTGCGGCTTGACGCACACGACCACCGTGTCGGCCCCGTTCACCGCGTCGATGTTGTCTGCAAAGGTTCGCACGCCATAGCGGGAGCGCAAGAGGTCGCGTCGTTCCGGGTTGGGATCGGCCGCCTGGATGGTCTCCGGCGCATACCCGTCGGCGATCAGACCCGCGATCAAGCTGGTGGCCATGTTGCCGCCACCGATAAAGGCAATCCTGGTTGTCGTCATGTCGAGCCCTTGAGAGATCACAAGCCAAGATGAGCAGTCAGTGGGATATGATCAGGCCGGATCCGAGAATTGGAACCGCAGAGACGCGCGGCGCATGGCGGGTCTCGCTCGGCGGGCCTGCACTCCGACCGAGCTGCGCCGAGCGCCCCCACGGTATCACGACGCAGGGCCCGCTTTCCGCCCTTCGCATCTTTGCGGCTCGACGACCCTCTCGCGACCGCCCGACTCACTTCGTATTATACGGCCGCGGACCGAAGACTGCGGTGCCAACGCGGACCAGGGTAGCGCCCTCCAGGATCGCCGCCTCCAGATCGTCGGACATCCCCATCGACAGACAGCGCAGCGGCCGCGTCGGCGTGGCCAGCTGGTCACGCAGGACCCGCAGTGTCCGAAACGGCCGGCGCTGGGCCTCTTCGTCCTGCGCCGGCGCGGGCAGCGTCATCAGCCCGCAGACCTGGAGAGCGGGCAAGGTCTCGCACTCGGCGATCAGGGCCGCGACTGCGCTCGGCTCGAGACCGGCCTTGCTGGCCTCGCCGCTGAGATTGACCTGCACGCAGACCTTGAGAGGAGGCAGGTCGGCCGGACGCTGATCATTCAAGCGTCGGGCATGGGCGGGATCGGCCAGGCCGTGCACCCAGTGAAAGTGGGCAGCGACCTGGCGGGTCTTGTTGGCCTGCACCCGGCCGATGAAGTGCCACGTGATATCCAGATCTTCGAGCAGGACCATCTTCCCGAGCGCTTCCTGGACGTAGCTCTCGCCGAAGGCCCGCTGACCGCAGGCGTAGGCCGTCCGGATGGCGTCCGCTCCATGGGTCTTACTGACGGCGAGAAGCTCGATGCCCTCCGGCGTGCGCTTCGCGCGCACCGCCGCCGCGCGGATGCGCTCCTGCACCTCTTTCAGACGCGCAGGGATGCCGGCGTCGCCGGTGTCATCCCTTGGCTGACTGGTCATCGCCATTCAGGTCCCGGTGCCGGCCGCCTCGAGGAGCGCCCGCAGTTGACGCAGTGCCTGAGCCCGATGGCTCAGCCGGTTCTTGGTCTCGGGATCCAATTCGGCCGAGCTGCAGCCATGCGTGGGCACCCGGAACACCGGATCGTAGCCGAAACCGTGCTCCCCGCGCGGCGCGTTGAGGATCGCCCCCTCCCAGGTTCCCTGGCAGATCAGGGGCGTCGGGTCCTCGGGGTGACGAAGATAGACCAGGACACACTGGAACCGGGCGCTGCGCTCGGATGCCGGAAGACCCTCGAGATCCGCAAGGAGCTTGACCAGGTTGTCCGTATCGGACGCCCCCGCCCCCGCATAACGGGCCGAATAGATGCCCGGCGCACCGCCGAGCGCATCAACCTCCAGGCCCGAATCATCCGCGATCGCAGCGAGACCGCTGTGGCGAGCGGCATGACGCGCCTTGAGGATCGCATTCTCGACGAACGTGAGTCCGGTCTCCTCGACGTCGGAGACACCGAAATCGCTTTGCGGCACGATCCGGATCCGCGCACCCCCGAGCAATTGGTTGATCTCACGGACCTTCCCGGCATTGTTGCTGGCCAGGACGATGGACTCACCCGGATGCGGGAGGCTCATGCTCTGCTCCTCTTCTTCGACAGGTCAGGCGTCGCAACCGCTCGCGGAGGCACGGCGGTCTGCACCGCAAAGCGCATGTGACACGCTCGTGCATGCGTGACCCGATCGACGGAACCAAGCGCCTCAGGCGCGCTGCAGGGCGGCGCGCTGGGCGGCCTGGATCTCGCGGATGCCGGCCGCACCCAGGCCGAGCAGCGCATCCAACTCCTCACGGCTGAACGGCACGCCCTCGGCCGTCCCTTGGACCTCGATGAAGCGTCCCTCGCCGTCCATCACCAGATTCATATCGGTCTCGGCCGCCGCATCTTCCGCATAGTCGAGATCGAGCACCGCCACGCCGTCGAAGATCCCCACGGACACAGCCGCGATCTGCGCCTGGATCGGATCGACCGCAATCTCGCCGTGCGCGAGCAACCCGTCGATCGCGTCGCGCAAGGCAACCCATGCGCCGGTGATGGAAGCGGTCCGGGTGCCCCCGTCGGCCTGCAAGACGTCGCAGTCGAGCGTGATCGAGCGTTCACCCAGCGCCCGCAGATCCATCGCGGCGCGCAGCGAACGACCGATCAGCCGTTGGATCTCGAGGGTTCGGCCACCCTGCTTGCCGCGTGCCGCCTCGCGCGGGGTCCGTTGGTCGGTGGCGCGCGGAAGCATGCCGTATTCGGCAGTGACCCAGCCTTTGCCTTGCCCCTTCAGAAAAGGGGGGACCTGCGTCTCGACGCTCGCAGTGCACAGCACCCGGGTATCGCCGAGCTCCACGAGCACCGAGCCCTCGGCGTGACGAGTAAAACCGCGCGTCAAGCGAATCGGACGCAGCTCATCGGGACGGCGTTTGGAGGGTCGCATGGGCGCATTCACTCCGTTCAGGGGATTGATCCGGGCGCATGATTTGATGGGGGCTTGACTCAACGCCCGCCAGGGGGCCCACCGCTGTCCGGGCGGCCGAGGCCTTCCGACTCGGGCGCAGGTGCCGACCGCGCGGGCGAGAGACCTGACCCCTCGGCCAGCCGCTGCCCCAAGGCAGCACGCAATTCCCCGGCATCCTGGGGCCGCTGGTCGATCTCCATGGACATCGACCAGTCAACCAACTCACACAACGCCATAGGATACCGAGTTTTCAAGTCGACCGCGGCTGGAACCAGGGTGTCCTCTTTCTGGCGCTCGGGCGTCGGCGGGGGGGTGCGTCCGTCCATGCAGGCGCGGATGCTCGCGCCGACCGCATAGACATCGGTCCAGGGTCCGATGCGACCGTGACGCTGGTACTGCTCCAGGGGCGAATAGCCAGCCGTGATCACCTGTCCGCCGCGGGCCCCACCCCGCGCAAACCGGTGCACGGCACCGAGGTCGAGCAAAATGGGGCGGTTGCCGTGACGCAGATGAATGTTGCCGGGTTTGACGTCCAGATGAACCATGGAGCGGCGATGAAGCAGTGACAGAGCGTCGAGAATGGGGACGAAGACGTCGAGGATGAAGGTGGTGCTGAGGCCGCCCCGCCGCTCCTGGATGTAGGCGCCGAGATTGCGTCCGCGCTCATTCGGCATCACCAGATAGCCGGTGTCGTTGGCGAGAAAGAAATCCAGCACCCGCACGATCGACGGGTGCTTCAGCGTGGCGAGGGCCGCGGCCTCCTGGAAGAACAGCTTGCGCCCCTGATAGAGGTTCTCGCCGAACCGCGGCTCAAGGGGCATCACGCGACCGTCGCGATCGCGCTGCGCGATCCGTTTCGGCATGTATTCCTTGATCACGACCTCCTCCCCCGTGTCCTCGTCGTCTGCCAGGTAGATGAGGCTGAAGCCACCTTTGGCGATCGTCTTGAGGAGCCGATAGGGGCCCAACAGGGTGCCGGGGGGGAGGCTTTCTCGCTGGGCGGCCATCGTCGTGCCAGTCGGTCTCCATGGGGGCGGATCACAGGCCCGCGCCACCGGGTCGAGTGTGGATGCTTCACCGCAGTGATCATACTGCGCCCTGACGTCAAACAAGGCAACGGATCGAAAAGCGCGAGCGCGGCCCCGACGCAGCACTGCGGGCGTGGTCCCGCGGCGCGCCGACGGCGCCGGGCGGGAGCCTGGCCCGTCCGGTGCCGGGCACCGACTCGGTCTCGCCGCCTCGGCGGCGGCCGCCGCCCGGTCCTTGCACCTTTGCCTCAAGGACTCCGGCCAGCATAATGGTGCAGCGACCCGGGCGCGGCATGCCTCGAACGGGGTCTCGAACCCGTCGGAGACGACCGAGCGAACCCCTCGACACCATCACCGATGAGACTGGACATGATCAAGAGCATGACTGCCTTTGCGCGCGAGTCGCGCTTTGCGGACTTCGGTGAGCTGACCTGGGAGCTGAGGGCCGTCAACCACCGCTATCTCGAGCCCAACATTCGGTTGCCCGAGGAGCTGAGGGCCCTGGAGACCGCTGTCCGAGCGCGACTGACTGCCCGCTTGCAGCGCGGCAAGCTCGACTGCACGTTGCGCTACGTGCGGGCCGTCGGGTCCAGCGGCAGCTTGCGGGTCAATCGGGCGTTCGTCGAGCAGCTCCTGGCGGCTGGCCAGGAGATCGGTGCGATCATTGGATGCGGCGCCGAGCCGTCGCCCTTCGAGCTGCTGCGTTGGCCCGGGGTGCTGCAGGAGCAGGGACCTGATCTCGACCGGGTGACGGCGGCCGCCCTGGATCTCTTCGAAAGCGCGATCGATGCCCTGCTCGCGACTCGGGAACGCGAGGGTCAACGCCTCGAGGCCCTCTTGATCGAGCGTTGCGATCGCTTACAGGACAGCGTGGTGCGCGTGCGTCGCCGAATGCCCGAGGTGATGGCGGCGGTGCGTCAACGCCTGGCCGAGCGCCTCGCGGAGCTGCGCGCGGAGCTGGATGCGGGGCGACTGGAGCAGGAGATGGCCCTGCTCGCCGCGCGACTGGACGTGGACGAGGAGATGGACCGACTCGAAGCCCATGTGGCCGAGGTGCGCGATGTGCTGAGACGTCCTGAGCCGGTTGGGCGCCGCCTGGATTTCCTGATGCAGGAGCTCAACCGCGAGGCCAACACCCTGGGCTCGAAGTCGGTCGACGTCGAGTTGACCCGCGAGGCGGTGGAGATGAAGGTCCTGGTCGAGCAGATGCGCGAGCAGGTTCAAAACCTCGAGTAGCACGGCAAGCAGCGGGGCGCACCATGACCGAAGGCATCCTCTTTATCGTCTCGGCGCCGTCCGGAGCCGGGAAGACCACGCTCGTCAAGGCGCTGCTCGAGCGCGATCCGGGCTTGTCGCTCTCGGTGTCCTGCACCACGCGCCGGCCTCGCGCGGGGGAGCGGGACGGCGTGCACTACCATTTCATGGACGAAGCACCATTCCGGCAATGCATCTCGACGGGAGACTTTCTGGAGCACGCCGAGGTCTTTGGCAACCTGTATGGAACCCGTGAGGCCGACGTCCGGGCAAGCCTGGCCGCCGGGCAGGACCTCATCCTGGAGATCGACTGGCAGGGCGCCAGACAGGTGCGCGAGCGCTTTCCGTCGGCGGTCGGCGTCTTCGTGCTGCCGCCGTCCATCTCAGAGCTGGAGCGGCGACTGCGCGCGCGGGGCACGGACAGCGACCGGACGATACAGGGCCGCATGGCACAGGCGCGCGAAGAGATGTCGCATTTCGACGAGTACGAGTACCTGGTCATCAATCAGGACTTCGACACCGCCCTGGATGCACTTGCTGCGATCACCGTCGCCGAGCGGCAACGCCTGGATCGCCAACGGGCTCGGCTCGGGTTCCTGCTCGACCCGGCGACCTGAACCCCGGATTCGCCGGGGACCCGGCTCCTACTCCTGATCTCCCTATGATAGGCTCACGCTCAAGCCGCGCCGCGAACGGCGCTCGCCGGGACTGGTCGAATATTTGACACTTGCAGAAATGCGCGCCGACCGGCTGGGTCGCGCGAGCGCTCCCCGCCCCTTTTTGCATACCCAGGAGATGTAGACGCATGGCACGAATTACCGTCGAGGATTGCCTCAAGCACGTCGACAACCGGTTCGATCTCGTATTGCTCGCGACCAAGCGCGCGCGCCAGCTGGCAAACGGTGTCGAGCCCACACTCCCGTGGGCGAACGACAAGCCGACCGTCATGGCCCTGCGCGAGATCGCCGAGGGCAATGTCTCCAAGACGACCGTCCAGGAGACCCAGCGCGAGATCGACGAGACCACTGCCGCCCTGGAGCAGGCACTCGCCGAGGAGCTCGCGGCCGAGCTGGGTGAAGCGGAGCCGAAGGGTGATCTGCGCGAGTGAGCCGACCCATGTGGCAGCGCGAGGAACGGCGTTCGACCGAGCGATGCGACCAGGTGACGGTCGATCGACTCGCCGGGGCGCGTCTCGCGTTGGACCCAGGCCGGTCCACACCCATGATCCCGGCCGTTGCGCGCGACACTGAACGCGAGCCGACAGGGGATGCCGCCCCTGGTCCCAAGGTCGCCGCCGCGATCGAGCATGCCCCCGCCGTCCGCTACCTGATCAGCGATCTCTGCGCCTATCTCGAGAGCTACCTCCCGCCGGAGCAGGTCAGCGAGCTCTATCGCGCCTATCTCTTCGGGGCCGAGGCTCACGAAGGACAGAGTCGCCGGTCCGGCGAGCCCTACATCTATCACCCGGTGGCGGTCGCGCGCATCCTGGCCGAGATGCGCATGGACTACAAGTGTCTGATCGCGGCCGTGCTGCACGACGTGATCGAGGACACGCCGGTGGCCAAGGAGCAGGTCGCGGCCGCGTTCGACGAGGAGATCGCAGAGCTCGTCGACGGTGTGAGCAAGCTCTCCCAGATCGAGTTCGAATCCCGCGCCGAGGCCCAGGCCGCCAGTCTGCAGAAGATGCTGCTCGCGATGACCCGCGACATCCGCGTCATCCTGATCAAGCTCGCCGACCGGTTGCACAATATGCGCACCCTCGGGGCCATGCAGCCGGATGCCTGCCGGCGGATCTCGCGTGAGACCCTCGAGATCTTCGCCCCGATCGCCAACCGGCTCGGAATCAATCGCGTCCGGGTCGAGCTTGAAGAGCTCGGCTTCCTCCACCACTGGCCCTGGCGGCGTCAGATCCTCCATAACGCATTGCAGAGGACCTGCGGGGCACGCACCGAGATGGTCGGCACCGTCCAGACCGCCCTGAGACGCGCGCTGCTTCAGGAGGATATCAACGGCGAGGTGGAAGGCCGGCGAAAGCACCTCTACGGCATCTATCGCAAGATGCGAGAGAAGCGCCGGGCGTTCTCGGAGGTGGTGGACGTCTTCGCCTTCCGCGTGACGGTCGACCGTGTCGATACCTGTTACCGGGTCCTGGGCCTGGTCCATAACCTCTACAAACCCGTTCCCGGGCGATTCAAGGACTATATCGCCATCCCGAAGGCAAACGGCTATCAGTCCCTGCATACCGTCCTGATCGGCCCTCAGGGCATCCATATCGAGATCCAGATCCGCACCGAGGACATGCAGCGCATGGCGGAGTCCGGCATCGCCGCGCACTGGATGTACAAGAGCGGCGCGCAGGCGTCGGCCAACCCCACGGCCCTTGCCGCCGAGTGGCTGCAGAATCTGCTTGAGATGCAGCGCGGCGCCGGCAATTCGGTGGAGTTCCTGGAGCACGTCAAGGTCGATCTCTTCCCGGACGAGGTCTATGTCTTCACGCCGAAAGGGCGAATCCTCACGCTCAAGCGCGGCGCCACGGTCATCGATTTCGCGTATGCGATTCACTCCGATGTCGGAAACACCTGTGTCGCCGCGCGCATCGACCGGCGGATGGTCTCGCTCAGCACCATGCTGCGCAGCGGTCAGACGGTGGAGATCATCACCGCACCGGGCGCGAAGCCGAATCCCGCGTGGCTCAATTTCGTTGTCACCGGCAAGGCCCGCGCCAGCATCCGCGGCTATCTCAAGAACCTCAAGCAGCGTGAGGCCCTGGCCCTGGGACAGCGCCTGCTCACGGCCGAGCTCAACGCCCTCGGCACCTCTCTGGACAGTCTGGACCCCATCCGGCTCGCCACCTATCTCGAAGAGGCGAATCAGTACAGCCTGGATGACCTGCTCGGCGATATCGGGCTCGGCAATCGATTGGCCGCGCTGGTGGCCCGTCGTCTGGCGGGGGGCGAGGACCAGGAGACCGAGTCGCCGACCGATCATCACATCCCTCGGCAACGCCTCGCGATTCGCGGCACCGAAGGCATGGTGGTCAGTTTCGCGCGTTGTTGCCGGCCGATCCCCGGAGACGCCATTGCAGCCCTCTTCAGCCCGGGCCGCGGGATCGTGGTGCACCGAGGCGAATGCCGCAACCTCGGGAGCCTGGAGACTAAGCGCGACAAACGCCTGGATGTCGAATGGGCGAGCGAGCCGGACGGCGAGTTCTCGACCGAGGTCCGGGTCGAGATCGGCAATCGCCGCGGCGCCCTGGCCGTGGTCGCCGGGGCGATCGCAGAGCTCGGCTCGAATATCGAGAATGTCCAGTCGCGCGAGAAAGACGGCATGACGACTGCCCTCGAGTTCGTGATCCTGGTCAAGAGCCGTGCCCATCTCGCCCGCATCATGCGTCGACTGAGACAGATCCCCTTGGTGCTGCGGATCACGCGTGTGCCCCGCTGAGGCCGGACCCCGGCATCCGGAAGCACGCGGTGCAAAGCAGGGTTGCATCTGTCCGCGGCCGGCGCCACCTCCCTCCCCAGTCGTATTCAACAGACGCATGCCCGCGCAGGCGTGCGTTCCGCAAGAGGCTGGCTTCTATGTCCGAGCTCACACTGGAGGAGCGCTGTATCCTCACACGCCGCATCATGGCGCTCCTGGAAGGCTGGGGCCTCGGCGCCAGTGACACCCTCGTGCTCCTCCAGCTCCCCGACAGCATCAAGGCGCGCAACCTCAGCCGCTTCCGAGAGGAGGACTGCTTCCCGGACGACCCCAGCGTCAACCGACGTCTCGCCTACCTGGTGCGGATTGAGGATGCGCTGCACACCTACTTTCCACGCAATCCCGAGATGCGTCACATCTGGGTCAAGCGCGCCAACAAGCAGTTCAACAAACGTTCGCCGATCGCCGTGATGGTCGAAGATGGTGAGAGTGGACTGATCGCGGTCCTGTCACATCTGGACTGCACCTTCGCGTGGGACATGACGGGCTCGAAGGCGGAATACCAGAAGGGTTGACCTATCCGCGCTCGGGCGTCTCGTCGGCCAGCCAGTCCCGGGCCTTCAGATAACGCTCGTAGAGCTCGGCCTCCGGGCTCCCCGGCTCCGGTCGACAGTCGTACCGCCAGCTGACCTCCGGCGGCAGGGACATCAGGATCGACTCGGTGCGCCCGCCCGACTGGAGCCCGAACAGTGTGCCGCGGTCATAGACCAGATTGAACTCCACGTAGCGACCGCGGCGGTACTTCTGAAACGCCCGTTCGCGGTCCCCGAAGAGCTTCGCCCAGCGGCGATGTACAATCGGCAGATAGGCCGGGAGATAATGCTCGGCGACGCTTCGCATGAGCTGGAAGCTGCGATCGAAGCCGCCCTCGTTCAGGTCGTCGAAGAAGAGTCCGCCCACTCCGCGCGGCTCGTCGCGGTGCTTCAGATAGAAATACCGGTCACACCAGTCCTTATAGCGCGGATAGACATGCTCGCCGAATGGCAGGCAGGCCTCGCGCGCGGTGCGGTGCCAATGCCGCACGTCTTCCTCGAAGGCATAGTAGGGTGTCAGGTCGAAGCCCCCGCCGAACCACCAGACCGGCTCGGCCCCCGGCCTCTCGGCAAGGAAGAACCGCACGTTGAGGTGGGAAGTCGGCACATAGGGGTTCTGGGGATGGACCACCAGCGACACACCCATCGCCTGAAAGGCGCGTCCCGCCAGCTCGGGCCGGCTTGCGCTCGCCGACGGCGGCAGACGCTCCCCGAACACCTGGGAGAAATTGATGCCACCACGCTCGAAGACAGCCCCGTCCTGCATGATACGGGTTCGCCCTCCGCCGCCGCCGTCGCGCTCCCAGGCGTCCTCGCGAAACCCCGCCCCCCCATCGGTCTCGCGAAGCGCCGCGCAGATCCGGTCCTGCAGATCCATCAGGTAGGTCTTGACGGCATCGGCATCGGGTCGGTCGGACATCGCAGCAACTCCTCGCAGGGACGGCTATCATGAGAAAGATGGCCGGATAGTACCCAATCTTCGCCGAGCGCGGATCCGCTTGCGCGATTCGATGGAGATCCTGGAACCCCCAAATCCCCCGGAGTCAATCGCATGGCCCTCGTACCGCGCTCGCTGCTTCTCGCCTCCGCCCTCCTCGCCGGCGCCGGCCTTGCCTCGGCGGATCAAACGGTCGCCTTCCTTGATTTTGAGTCCGGCGTGCCCGACGACTGGGTCGCCGAGCCACCGAAGAGCCAGATGCGTCAGGTCCAGTTTCGAATCCCCGCCGCCGAGGGCGAAGGAGCCGAGTTCGTCGTCTATTACTTCGGCTCCGGCCAGGGCGGGACCCTCGAGGCCAACATCGAGCGCTGGAAATCCCAGTTCCAAGGACCCGATGGGACCCCGGTCGAGCCGGAGGTGAGCGAGATCGGCACGGAGGCCATCCCGGCCACCCTGGTCCAACTGCGTGGCAGCTATGGCCGAAGCGTCGGGATGGGGCCGAGCGACGAGGTCCTGGCGGATCGGATGCTGCTCGCGGGCTTGGTCGAGACCCCGCAAGGTAACCTCTACCCGCAGCTGCACGGACCGGCCGAGTTGGTCGCCAGCCAGCGCGAGGGCTTCATCGCCTTCGTGCGGGGGATTCGCCCGGCCGGTCAAGCTGCCCCTTAGATCGTGTCCGGATCTGGAGCGGCGCCGAGCAGGGACACCTCGACAGCCACGGAGAGGTCGTCCACGCACACAGCCGCGCGCTGCGACGGGCCTTCGTTGCATCGGCGCGCGAGGCCCTTCGGCGACGGGGCAGACGAACCAGACGCCGGGGCAACCCCCCGGGCATTCCTGATATCCGTCTCCGGTCAGGCCGATCTTGAGCTCCCGTCATGACGCGCCCTGTCATCCTGATTGGCAGCCTGATCCTCGCCGTCGTCGCGCTCGCGGGGACGCGCGGGATCTATTGGATCGCGAAGCGGGCCGAGCCGCCATACGACGGCCGTTTCGCCTTGTCCGGGCTGGCGGCAGCCGTGCATGTGCACTTCGGTCCGGGCGCGGTGCCAACCATCGAGGCTGAGAACATCCACGACCTGCTGTTCGCTCAAGGCTATATCGTGGCGAGGGAGCGGATGTGGCAGATGGACCTGCTGCGCCGCGTCGCCGGAGGGCGGCTCGCCGAATGGCTCGGCCCTATGGCACTGCCTGCGGATCGTCTCTTTCGAACCCTCGGTCTCGACGTCGAGGCCGGTCGCAGTCTGGCCGCACTGGACGAGGCCGACCGGGCCATGCTCAGGGCATATTCCGCTGGCGTGAACGCCTATCAGGCCGAGGCGCAGGCCGGTTGGCGACTCCCGCTGGAATATCTCATCGCGAGGGTCAGACCCGTGCCTTGGACACCCGAGGACAGCCTGCTGATCGGCGGCTACATGGCCTGGGTCCAATCCTACAACCTGCGCGGCGAGCTGACCTTCCTGCGCCTGGCGGCCAGGATCGGGCCCGAGCGCGCCCGTGAGCTCTTTCCTGTCGACGCCGACATCCCCGCGCCGACCGTGGCACCCGAGTTGACCGGCGAGCTTGCGCGAAACCTCATCCGGGGCAGCCAGGGGGGCGGGGGCGCCCTGACCATCGAGCCTGCACTTCGGGTGGTCGAGCGACTGGGGCTGCCGCTGCCGGCACCGGCGAGCAACGGGTGGGCGGTAACGGGGGCGCGCACGAGGACGGGTGCGGCACTGCTTGCCAACGACCCCCACCTGGCCCCCTCCATGCCTGGCATCTGGTATGAGCTGGAGCTGAACGCGCCGGGACTGCAGGCGGCGGGCGTGAGCCTCCCGGGCGTGCCACTGGTGATGATCGGCCACAACCGGGACCTCGCCTGGGGCTTCACCAGCACGATGGCCGATACCCAGGACCTCTTCGTGGAGCGGCTCGTGGCCGACGGGCAGCATGTCGAGCGTCCGGACGGCGGGCAGGAGCGCATCCGCAGGCGGACCACGCCCATTGCGGTCATGGGCGCCGAGCCGGTGGATCTCGTCATCCGCTCGACCCGTCACGGCGTGATCGTCAACGACATCCTGGGCCCGAGCACCAACACGCCCATGGATCTTCCGAGCGTCCAGACCCGGCACCTGCTCGCCCTGCGCCGAACGACCGACCTGCCGGATCGGGCCTTCGCCGGGCTCGTCCGGCTCAACCGGGCCAGCACGCTGGCGGACGCCGCCGCGGCCGTCCTGGATTTCAGGCACGTCGCCCTGACCCTCCTGCTCGCCCACCGCGACGGCGGCATCGGCTTGCAGATCAGCGGACTCCTCCCCCAGCGCGGCGAGGGGTCCGGCGCCTTCCCGTCGCCGGGCTGGGAGGGCGGCTATGCCTGGCGGGGTCTGATCCCCCAGGCCCTCAACCCGCGGATCCTCGGTCCTGCCGGATCGGCACTCATCACCGCCAACAACCGGATCGTCCCGCCCGATTACCCGATCCGAATCAGCAATGCCTGGATGGCCCCGTTCCGCGCCGAGCGCATCGCCGAGCGACTGGCCGCAGCCGGCCCCCTCACCCCGACCGACATGGCGGAGATCCAGAGCGACCGCCTGAGCATCCTGGCTCGGCTGACCCAGAGGTCACTTCGCACGCTCGAGTCGGAGCTGCGGGCGGTCGACGCCGATGCCTGGTCGATCGCTGCCGAGGAGCTGCTCGACTGGGATGGCGAGATGGCGGGGGCAAGCCGGTCCGCGGCGTTGTTCGCGCTGCTCGAGCCGGCCCTGCTCCGCGCCCTCTACGAGGACGAGCTCGGCGCCGACCTCGAGGTATTGGCGGACATGGGGATCTTCGCCTACAGCCCGCTGTTCGAGACGCTTCGCACCGGGCGGTCCAGCTTCTGGGACGACGTCACCACGCCTGCGATCGAGCGCCCCGCCGAGATCTGGGCACGCGCGCTCGTCGCGGCGATGTCCGATCTGCTGGCCCGGACGGGCACCGGCGGCGAGGACGTGCGCCTCGACCGCGTCCGTACCTTGACCTTCCCGCATGCCTTCCGCGACCTGCCATTGCTGGGGCGTCTGTTCAACGTCGGCCCGCTGGGCCTGGGTGGTCACTCTGACACGATCAATGTCGTGAAATCCTCGCCGCTCACGCCGGAAACAGTCATCTTCATCCCCTCCATGCGGGTCGTACAGACCCCGGCGGATTGGCGCCGGACCCGAGGGACCCTCCCCCTCGGCCAGTCCGGCCATCTCTTCTCACCCTACCGCGACGACCAGCTCGAGGACTGGTTGAGCGGCCGACACCACGCCTGGCCCTGGAACGGACCGATCGGGGGCCCAGGGATCGGGCACGTCCTCTTAACCCCGGCCCGGTAAACTTGGACATACGGGTTGAGCCGCTGAGGTCGCGACCGGTTGCGGTCCGCGCCGTCCCCGGCGGAACGCCTCGGTCGGACAGCGGCCCGGCTCCAGCACTCCAGCCCTTGCAAGCCTGCCTATACGGACTAGCTTTAAGGTGAACCCTGACGCGTCACGAGGTGTGCCATGAGACTCGAATATGAAGAGATCGAAGACAACTACGACGACACCACCAAGATCCGGACCATGACCGAGCAGGCCGTCGTCCACAAGCAGGGGCTGCTGCTGCGCACGACCATCTATAGCCCCCATCAACTCAGCGTGAACGTGGTCTTCGTGCCGGAAGCCAAGCCGTTCGAGCCAGTCGTCAGCTAGCACCCCGTTTCACCTTATTTTCCATGCTCAGCGTGTTCGGCCATCGCAAGCTGCGCTAAAAGGGGTCTGCAGGAGAGCGGCACTCAGCCGAAGGCGCTC
>NZ_JAJDNA010000066.1 GCF_022340925.1 Thiocapsa sp. | reverse complement strand
CCTAGAGGTACTTGATGCGTTGACGCAGGTCCTCGACGTCTGTGACCACGTCCCGCAAGGTGGCACCGTCGTCTGCCGTGCCGATGACGACGCCCTTGCCCGCGACGGGAATCACCCGGTCGATCTGAAAGCGCCCGCTGGCGCCGCGCAGGAAACACTCTTCATCGAAGAAGAGACGGTCGCCTGCCTCACCGACGGCGTCCGACGCAATGGTATCGAATCCGATCAGCGCCCGAATGCCGTCGAGATCATCGATCTCGACGGCATCGATGGATAGGGTGTCGGGGGTGATCAGGAATGCTTTCATGGCATGCGAATCCTCAAAGAGCTGTGCGGGGACTGCCCGGTGGCCAGGCATCAGTCTGCAACGGGGCGCGAGCGATGCGTCACCCATGTGTCGGGCGTGTCCCCTCTGCCTTGTCCGCGGCTGGTCGCAGGGCTATGCTCCCACCAGTCGTGGCAAGTACACAGTGGCTTAGGGGACGCCGATTTCCGGACCGATCATCGCGCGGCATCGATCGGCGTGATCGCTCATTATAACCACCACAACTGGCAGTAGAGGCAGAGACCCACATGAAAACCACACTCCTCGCATCCGCAGTCGCGTTGACCCTGTCCACCGGCGCAGCCGCCGCGAGCGATGCCGATCTGCGCGAGCTGGCCAAATCCGCCGGGCTCGAGGCAGTCCCCTACGGCCTCCAGGCGGTCGACGACAACCCCATCACGCGCGAGAAGATCGAGCTCGGAAAGATGCTGTTCTTCGACCCGCGCCTCTCCGCCAGCGGCGTCATCAGCTGCAACACCTGCCACAACCTGGGCACCGGCGGCGACGACAACCTGCCGACCTCGGTCGGGCATGGTTGGCAGAAAGGCCCGCGCAACTCCCCGACGGTGCTGAACGCCGTGTTCAACAAGGCCCAGTTCTGGGACGGCCGCGCGGAGGATCTCAAGGCCCAGGCCAAGGGTCCGGTGCAGGCCGGTGTCGAGATGGCCAATCAGCCCGAGAACGTGGTGATTACGCTGAAAAGCCTTCCCGAGTACGTGGAACGTTTCGAGCGTGCCTTCCCGGGCGAGGCGGACGCGGTGACGTTTGACAACATGGCCAAGGCCATTGAGGCCTTCGAGGTGACGCTGGTCACGCCCAACGCCCCCTTCGACCAGTGGCTCGAGGGCAACGACGGGGCCCTGACCGAGACACAAAAGGCCGGGCTGGCGCAGTTCCTCGAGAAGGGCTGTCCCTCCTGCCACACCGGCGTCAACGTCGGCGGCCAGGATTACTTCCCATTCGGCCTGATCAAGAAGCCGGGCGCCGACATCCTGCCGCCGAACGACAAGGGCCGCTTTCAGGTGACCAAGACCGCGTCCGACGAGTACGTCTTCCGCGCCGCGCCCCTGCGCAACATCGCCCTGACCGCGCCATATTTCCACTCGGGTCAGGTCTGGGATCTCGAGCAGGCGGTGGACGTCATGGGCACCGCCCAGCTCGGCGCGGTGCTCAACGCGGAGGAAACGGCCTTGATCGCCGAGTTCCTGCGGACCTTGACCGGCGAGCAGCCCAGGGTCGAGTATCCCGTGCTGCCGGTGGAGACCGCAGAGACGCCGAAGCCGGAGCTCTGAGGCGCCGATCGGAGAGGTCCGGAGGCGGACCTCTCCGAGCTCGCAAGGGACATCGACCTTCCCAGAGGCAGATCAGAATCGAGAGCATCACCATGCGCGAGAAAAGCATCGAGCTTCTCAACAGGGCCGTTGCAGACGAGCTCTCCGCCATCCACCAGTACATGTACTTTCATTTCCATTGCGACGACCAGGGCTACGATCTGATGGCGGCGCTGTTCAAGCGAACCGCGATCGAGGAGATGGGTCATGTGGAGCGCTTTGCCGAGCGCATCCTGTTCCTGAAGGGCGATGTGGGGATGAACGCGGCCGCCGAGGTCAAGCCGATCCGGGACGTGACCGAGATGCTGAAGACGGCCACCGCGATGGAGCAGCAGAGCATCGAGGACTACAACCGCTGGGCGATCGACTGCGGCGCGGAGGCGGATGCGATCTCCAAGCAGCTGTTCGAAAGCGTTATCGCCGACGAGGAGCGTCACTTCGACCGCTATGACACCGAGCTCGGCAACCTCGAGAAGTTCGGCGAGAACTACCTGGTGCTGCAATCGATGGAGCGCAGCAAGGCATCCGCGAGCGGCGGCGAGACGGCAGACTGATTCCAAGCCGCGCGTAACTGCAGGCGCGGCCGACCGAACGAGGGGCCCGGACCCGCGCTCGAAGCACCGGCTGTTTCGGCGCCCTGTCCCAAGGCGACCGCCGCAACCGGGACCAGGCCACACCGAGTCCGAACCTCATCTCTGCGCCGGTTTCCAGCCGGCGGCGCACGAGAAACCCGCGCGCTTGCGTTCGCACGGGGGCGCCTCGATCATGGTGGCATCGGACAGGTTGGTGCTTCCGCCGACGTCGTTGGAGCCCATCAGGCAGGGCTGACGCCGGGCCCGGGCGGCCCGCGCGAGCGGTCATGCCCGCAGCAACCGGATCGACCATGGAGCCGCTCTCGATCGTTATCCCCACGCGGCGACTCGACGCTGCGCTCAGAGAGCGTGCTCGTGTCAACGCGAGTCGCGCGGTCGCCAGCGAGGTGATCGTGGTGGAGCCGGACGACGCGCCCGCGCTGCCGTCCCCGCCGGCGCTGCCCGAGGGTTGGCGGCTGCTGACTGCCCGGCGGGGCCGCGGCACCCAGAGCGCGGAGGGCGTTCGCTCGGCCACGGGCGATCTGCTGATGATCCTCCATGACGACACTGATCTGCCTGCGGGCGCCGGGGAGACGATCCGGGCCGCCTTCGCAGATCCGAGCGTCGGCATGGCCTGCTTTCGCCTGCGTTTCGACCGGCGCCACTGGCTGCTCAGGCTCTACGAGAGCTGTTCACGGATCGAATCCCCGCTCACCACCTTCGGTGACCAGGCGATGGTCCTGCGACGCAGCGTCTATCACGCGGTCGGCGGGTTTCCAGCCTGGCCCCTGTTCGAGGACGTCGAGCTGGCGCGGCGGGTGCGCCGGAGCAGCCGCATCATCAAGCTGACCTCCGCGGTCACGACCTCGGCGCTTCGGTTCACGGCCAACGGCGCGCTGAGACAGCAGGTCGCCAACGGTGTCCTGCTCGGGCGTTTTCTGCTCGGCGCGTCTCCCGAGCGACTCGCAGCCCTTTACGAGCGTGGCGTTTCGCGGCAGGGTGAGCAACCATGACGCCGGATTTGTGGGTCGGCATGATCGTGCTGGGCACGCTGTTCGCCCTGGAAGGCGTCCTGCCCTTCTACGTTCGAGGCCGGGAACGCTATGCGCATGCCGGGCGCAATCTGGGTCTGGCGATTGTGGCCGGCGCTGTCGGTGCCGCGTTGGCGCCGCTTCTGATGGCCTCCGCGGAACTCGCCGCGCAGCGCGGACTCGGCCTCTGCAACTGGCTCGGGCTGGGCGGGGTGGCCTGTGTCGTCGTCGCCTTGCTGCTGTTTGATCTGTGGATGTACGCCTGGCATCGGGCCAACCACCGGCTGCCCCTCTTGTGGCGCTTCCACCGGGTGCACCATACGGACCCGGCGATGGATTGCACCACCGCTCTGCGCTTTCATCCGGGCGAAATCGTCTTGTCGAGCCTGGCCAATTGTCTCGTCCTGATTGCGCTTGGCATGAGCTTCGAGATGCTCGTGCTCTACAAGACGATCATGGTGGCGGTCATCCTGTTTCATCACAGCAGCCTGGCCGTACCGGGGGGCCTCGACCGGGCGCTGCGGCCCCTGATCGTCACGCCCGCCATGCACCGGGTGCACCATTCCGAGCTCCAACGGGAGACCGATTCCAACTACGGGACCATCTTCTCCTTCTGGGACCGCCTGTTTCGGTCCTTTCGGCTGCGCGAGGACGCGTGCACGATCCGCTTTGGCATCGGCCGGTTCGGCGAGACGGAATGGCAGCGCCCGCTGCGCCTGCTCATGTTGCCCTTCCAGCCGGCTCAATCAGATCCGACCAGGCGCTCGTAGCGCCAGCGGTTGAGTGGCGTCAGGAAGCCCACCAGGGTCGCGTGGAAGCAGGCTTCCCCCGGGGTCGCACCGGGTCGTCACCGAAGCCCCTGGGCAACGAATAGGCGGACAAAGCAGCATGGTCGATCGGTGGACCTCGGGGCCGGGGTCCGGCGCAAAAAAACCCTGGCGAGATGCCTCGAGTATGACCTGATCCGGCACGCGGGGGCGCCCCAGGGCCTTCCCAACAGGTGGAGTTTCCGCAAGAATGCGGCTATGCGAATCGCTCCCGAATCTCTCTTACTCGCCCTGACCCTGGGAGCGCCCACCGCCGGGGCGCTCGACGCCTACGACGAGACGCTGCAGCTCCAGGGAGTCACCTTTCGGGTGCACTGCGACAACGGCGCCTCGCTCAACACCCTGACCCTGACACCCTCCGGCCTCGAGATCGACAACACCCCGGTCAGTGCCGAGGTCGACGGGGTCGTCACGGGGGCGGAGGTGGCCGATCTCAATGCGGACGGCTCGCCCGAGGTCTATGTCTACGTGACCTCTGCTGGCAGCGGGTCCTACGGGTCGCTGGCCGCCTGGTCCGCTAACAAGAAGAAATCCCTGAGCATGATCCATCTGCCCGATCTTGCCGAGGACCCGGTGCACGGTAGGGGCTATATGGGGCACGACGAGCTGGCGGTCGCGGGGCACTACTTGGTGCGCTCGTTCCCGGTCTATGAGGAGGGCAACACCAACGCCGCGCCGACCGGAGGCATCCGACAGCTCCAGTACCGCTTGGAGCCGGGCGAAGCGGCCTGGCAGCTCGTCATCGACAGGAGCGTGAAGCTCGAGTAGCCGATCGCTGAGACCAGAAGCAGCGTGCCAAACCGATCACAATAGGAGAATGGTCGGTTGCCTGGCAGACTCAAGTGCGCTGCGCTCACCCGTTTCGACCGGACTAACAAGGAGGTACCGACGATGCGTTCGACTCGCCCCCGAGGGGGCGCTTTGACTCTATCCTTGGTGGTTGCTTTATTCGCGCCTCTGTCAGGAGCAGCCGCGCCGCCGCAAGGAAAAGGAAACCCACATCAAGAGCACAAGCAGCAGCAGGCCTACCCCCCGGCGAAAGTACAAGCGTCGGCCTCCAACGAGGGCCTGAGCTCCGGCTTGGAGACCAAGACACCACGGATCTCCGCTTCGATCGGGTTTGATCAGGCACGGCGAATCGCCGTTGCGAATCACTACACCGGATATAGCGCGCTCCCGCCGGGAATCCGCAAGAACCTGGCACGCGGCAAACCGCTTCCTCCGGGTATCGCGAAGAAGGCAGTCCCGCGGCCGATGCTGGCGCAGCTTCCGAGCTATCCCGGGTATGAGTGGCGCATTTACGGGAGCGATCTCGTTCTCGTGGCGGTCGCGACTGCCGTGATCGCCGACGTGCTCTTCGACGTCTTGCGGTAGATTCGCGCCTGCGCGAGCAGGCCGACTACGCGGCCAAAGTTGCCGCGCGCGGATGAGCAGATCAACCTCACCGCGAGGAGTCGCGGATCATGCCGGTGGCCGGCGGGGGCTTCGAGCAGTGCTAAAACGCGCAAGCCATCGTCGATACCGACACTCACTGCGACGGCTAAGTCCCACAGGCGCCTATTAGCGCCGTTCAGGGTCCGAGACAGGGACCGGTCCTGCGAACGGGAGCGACGGAGACCCGCCGGCCAGCCGACCGCGCAGACTCGTCACGCTGATCATCGCGGCGCACCTGTGGGCCCTGGTGCGGGCACACCTCAGGGAGCGGAGTCTCGTCCTCCGTCGTGCGTCCGCCCCGACACGCCACCTCCCACCGACACTCGAGCCTCCAACCCAGGGCGAGTGACCATGAAAATTCTATCCTATTACTTGAACAAAAGCCGTCCGCGCTTATGTGCCGGGCACCAAAGTCTCCCTGCTCAACTTCATCATCGACACGACAGGCAAGAAGCCGATATTGACCGGCATCGCGGCGGTGAACGGGGACGTGGTGGACCGTCTTCGCCTCTTTCGACTCGAGTTGACCGAGGATCCGGTGGTCACCGAATCGGGTACGCTCAAGGTGCGCGCGGTCACGGTGACGCTGACCAATCAGGCGGCAGACACGCTGAACGCCGTCTTCGGGCTCGATGGTGTCTTCAAGCCCGGCTTTGTGGTGGGCCACGCCTATGTCAGGACCCACATCGACACCACGATCGATGTCTATGAGGCTGACGAGGACGATCTCTGAACCCAATCGGTGGGGCTGCTCGCCACGCGGGCAGCCCTTCAGGCCCTCCTCTGGGAGGCTCCTGGTCGAGCAGAGACTGGGAGGTGCGGTTGATGTGCGGCGCGCAGCTCAGAAGCGCCGCGACCCGGTTGCCTGCCGTTCCCGCATCGAGGCATTGACGAGCATACCGGATCGAGACGCTGACGGCGTGTTCTCACGAGCGGAGGCGGGGCTGTCCCTTGACCCGGATCTCACACTGACCCGGCCGATGCCTTGGTCACCGCAGCATCGAGATCGAGTCGTCGAGCATTCTCGGCCCTTGTTTCTTGTTATCTTCTGCCTCCGTGCCGATGGCTGAGCGTGGGTTGCAAGCCCACGCGACAGGATCGGTGCTGCTGGCGGTGCGTCCCATCGGCGGTACGACCGGAGTCTCGTGCAGGCCATGGCAGATGCATATCGGCTACCGGCTGATTTTTGCGACCCGCGGACGAGACCGCGAGCGCGCCGGGACGCACTGACCGAGTCGTATGCTGCGGGAGGGAAGCGGCGGATCGGTTCAATCAGCTTCGGGAGAGACACATGCGATGCGGCGACAGCCCCTGGGAAGGCAGGGAAGACTGTCGCAACCGACTCCTGTCCCTTGGTCGGTCGATCAGAATTCGGCGGTCAGACGCATGCCAAGGATCCAGCCCTTCGGGTTCTCCTGTCGCGGATCGCGCCAGGTGATGTCGTCCTCCATGTACTGGACGTCCGCGGTGAGCCCCACGTAGTCATTGAGCCCGAGGCGGTAATAGGTCTCGAAGACCTGAGAGTGGTCGATGTCGCCGTTGCCGCCTTCGAGGTATGCGTAGCCGATGCCGATGGTGTCGGCTTCACGCCCCCAGCCGCTGCCGCTGAGGTTCAGGCCGCCCGAATAGAGCGCCTTGTAATCCACGGCGGCATCCTCGTTCTGCCAGGCCAGTCGCAGAAAGGCGCCGACCATCCCACCGAAGGCCTGATCGAACGACAGCCCCCAGGCGAGACGGCTTTCCTCCCGGGTGCCCGTGCGGTCGAGAAAGTCCGACGAGGCACCGGCAACGATGACGCGGTAATTCCCTGTGCCCATGGACGTGCTGGCCTCGTAACCGGCCTGGGCACCCCAGAAGTTGGAGTTGTTGCCGTCCTCGTTCTCGCCGATATTCATCCCCACCGCGCTGACGGACCAGGGTCCGGACTGCCATTCCAGGGCGGCGCCTGCATCGTAGGACGGCAGTCCGTAGCTGCCCGAATTCACGAAGACCTCGTTCATGAACTGGGTGTACTCGTCATTGGCGTAGGCGTTTTCGTCGAGATATTCGGTCGAATCCAGGATGCCGATGGTGGCCCCCAGGGTGCTGTCTTGCCCGAGGCTGAGGGTGTGCTTGTACCAGGCGGCGAGCAGGTAGTCCCGGCCGCGGCCGTTGATGTCCTCGACGTCATCCTCCAGGTCAGCGGCCCAGGGCACCAGGGCCCAGGGCGAGACGCTGCTCAGGCCGTTGTCGACCGCGAACCCGAGCCTCAGAAAGAGCTCGTTCGCCCCATCGGGGTGATAATCCACCGCCAATTGAAAAGGCATGCCGCCGCGGCACTCGCTGCCGAAGGCGTCCATGGAATCGTCCAGGAGCGGCGGGCCGACCGAGTCGCCCGGGGGCTCGCCGTCTGTCTCGGGGGGCAGCCGTGCCGAGACCTCCTGGCACTGGCCGACGGCCGCGAGTATGCCGCCGATGCTGAGCTTGTCGTTGACGTCATAAGCGCCGGCCCCGGTGCTCACCGCCAGCGCCACGGTGCCAGCCAAGCGTGTGGTGTTACAAGCGTGCATGTTCTCTGCGCATCTTTTCGGCGGGCCGACTGACGGCTCCGGGTTGATCGGGGATCCTTTCGGAGACGGGACGAACCCGGGTTGCGTCCGGGGCCGTGAAAGCGAACGATAACGATTCGCATCCGGAGCTGCAACTCGTTCGCATTCCCGTTGATATTCCGAGCCGGTGTCCTGCTGCGCGGCAGAGCGGGTTCCGAGCGACGATGTACCGAACGGCAGGGCTGGGACGCCGCCACCGAATCATTCGATCCGATGCTCAATCGTCAGGGGACGGCCCACTGACTCAGGGGGGCGGTGTGTGCGATCCCACGCCGAGGATCCATCCCTCGACCGCCGCTACCGCGCGCTCGGAGGCCGTCATGGGCGGGTCGAGATATCCCCGGAGCCGGCCGCTGAGGTCGGTCTGGCGCAGCCCGGCTGCGCTTGGCGTCATGCTGTTCCGCGCTGCATCCAGGCAGCCTGGCGTCTCGGTCCTCGATGCGATGACAGGGCCCGTGCCGCGGCCCCATTGCGGCAGCGGAACGCTCAGCGGGTCTCCATCGGCACGGATGGGCGACCCCAAAGGTCGGCGTTGTCTCGCAATAAGGTGTACATGGACACATAGGCGCTCGCCAGCGCCAGGCCGAGCCCGATCCATGTCGCCCATTTCAGCACCTCCGCCATGTCGGCCCAACCCTGACCGGCCAGCGCGGTGCCGATCGCTAGGAGCTGGAAGACCAGCTTGAGCTTGTTCAGCGTCCCGGTGCGGATCACCACGCCCACGCAGGGCGCCATGCTGCGAAAACCCTGCACCACGAACTCGCGCGCGACCAGCAGCAGCACCACCCACAGCGGCACCCATTCCGGCAGGCGGGAGGCCAGGAAGATGAGCAGCACGTTGGCGAAGACCTTGTCTGCCAACGGGTCCAGGAAGACGCCGAGGTTGCTCGCACAGCCCAGGCGGCGCGCCGCCCAGCCATCCAGTGCATCGGTCAGGGCAGCCGCCAGAAACAGCGCGAATGCCAGCCAGTGGGCAGCCGGGACCGTCCCGACCGTGAGCAGCCACATCAGCGGGAGGAGTAGAAGGGGTCGCGAAAGCGTCAGCAGATTCGGAATCCAACACATGGACGGTTTGCGCATTCGGTCGGGCCTGGGTATCGAGGGCATCCTGCCTGTGTTGAGGGCAGGGAATCGTCTCACGCCGAGGCGCCGAGGTGCAAAAGGCGGCGGCCCAGGCCTCGGAGTCGGTCAGCCCATGCCGCTCTTCCAGCGGCTTGGAACGGGCCGCTCCCGCTCGAGGGCTTCCTGCGATCTGGCCCTCGCCCTTGCCGATCCCGCTCATCCGAGCTAGCATTTTCATGGAGCTCAGACAGGTTCTTGGAGTTTCGTCTCCAGGATGTATTCCAGGTCGCCGAGATGCCCTCCGAACAGGGCGGAAATGTGGACATGGAGTCAGGGAAGGACAGCCAATGAGTGAGTTAACGGACGAGCGGCGGGTTGGGCACAATCTCGCGAAGGACCGGCTTATCGCCGGAGACGCCGATCGCCGTTGCGGCCGGTGGCCGGTCTGGTCGCTGCTGGTCGTCTTTGCGGTCGCGTTCTTGTTTGGTCTCGCCGGCCACTGGCTGTTCGGCAATCCGGCCGGGTCTTCGGGGATGTCGATGGAGACCGTGGAGCCCGTCACTTCCTGGCCGTCGGATGGGCGGCTGATCGATCTATCGGCACTCGACGAGGAAAGGAGCACCACCATGAAGCGATTTGGACCGCTGTCGATCGGCATCGCCGTGCTGTTCGTGATCGGGGTGGTCGGGGCCTTGCTCGCGATCCTCTACAACGGCCTTGTGAGCGCGCGCGAGCAGGTCAACGCGGGCTGGGCGCAGGTCGAGAACGTCTATCAGCGCCGGCTCGACCTGATCCCAATTCTGGTCGACGCGGTCCAGACCTATACGGAGCACGAGCGTGCGACGCTGGAGGCGCTGACACAGGCTCGGTCGAATGCCGCACGGGTGAGCGGCGCGATCGGGGGTGCCCCGCGCACCGCCGAGCAGATCCAGGCCGTGGAGGCCTCGCAGGGCGAGGTGGCGTCGGCGCTCGCGCGCCTGTTCGCGGTGGTGGAGAATTACCCTGACCTCAAGGCCAGCCGAAACTTTCTGACCCTGCAGGACCAGATCGAGGGCACCGAGAACCGCGTGACCGTTGAGCGGCGCAGCTACAACGAGCTCGCGCGCCGTTACAACACGCGCCTGCAGACCTTCCCGAGCAACCTGATCGCCACGCAGACGGGCTTCGAGGCCAAGCCCTATTTCCAGGCCGAGGCCGGTGCGCTGCAAGGCCTGAGTGACCCGTTCGGCAGGCGCGAGGGCTGAGTGCCGCGCGGTGCCCCGGCGTGATCCCGGGTCGTGAGACGGAGATCCTGACCCATGCGGAAGGCCCTCACGTGGCTGTCCATGGCCGTCGTCATCCTCGGCGCGGCGTCGGCATGGACGATCCTGAATCGGGACGATGATCGCCGGCCCGAGGGCCTTGCTTCCTTCACCCTGGAGGCACGCCCGCAGAACAACCGCACCCTCTTCGATTACGCCGGCGTGCTGCGTCACTACGAGGAGGGCGCCCACCGCTACCTCGATCGCTTGGCGACGCGGTTCCACATCGAGGCCCTCATCGTCAGCATTCCTGCGCTGCCGGCAGGGCATACCACCGCGACCCTGGCCGTGGATCTGGTCAACCGCTGGCGCATCGGTGCGCGGCAACAGGGTCGCGGCCTCCTGCTATTGCTGGTCGACGACCGCAAGGAGGTCAAGCTGGAGGTCGCTTACGCACTCGAGGGTGTCTTCACCGATGCCTTCAGCGGCTATGTGGAGGACCTGCAGCTCGGCCCCTACTTCCGCGCCGGGGACGTGGGTACCGGACTGATCGCCGTCATGGAGATGCTGGAGGCGCGGGCACAGCTCGCAGGGGAGGGCGACTACGACCCCGACCTGATCGCCGCGTCGGACGCCGGGCTGCTCTCGGGCGGTGCGGGGGCCAGGCGCGAGCTCGCGCGCATCCCGCACGAGGCCGCCCCGGCGGCGGGATCGCGCTCGGACCGCGGCGCGAGCAGTCCCGAGGAGGCCTGGGAGATCATGCTGGCCAAGTGGGCGGGCGAAGGCGGGGGGGGCGACGTCGAGGTCTATACCGAGATGACGCGGCTCGCGATGGGCGCGGTCGATCGTCCGCCGAGACAAACCCTGCGGTGGCTGGAGCATTGGCGCGATGCTGACTATCAGGTGCTGCGAGACGGCGACCACGCGGTGATCTGGTTCGGGGCCATCGACGGCTGGGAGAACTCGCCCTTCCTCTTTTGTAACACCGGCAATGGCTGGAAGTTCGATGTCGTCTGGCAGCGCCGTCTCGTGGTGATGGCCGAATCGCCCAAGTGGGAGGTCATGCAGGGTCCCTTTCCCTATGTCGCCATGATGGATCGCGCGACTCAGTCGACCGGCAAGGATCTGCCTCTGTCCGAAGACGACCTTTACCGCTGTCCCGAGGATACGGCGATCGCCGCGCGCATCGCGGAGCTCCGTGCCGCCCTGGACCGGGATCCGGACGACCCGGCTGCCGCCCTGGCGCTCCTGCGCCTGAACGTGATCACCGATCAGGCCCCCGCCCTGGTGCGCCCCTTGATCGAGCGGGCGAAGGCGCTCGCCGCGGGGCGTGCGGCGACCTGGAAGTATGCGGCCATCTACAACGTCAACAGCGTCTTTCAGTACCGCACGGCGCTCGCCGAGATCGGCCGTTTCATCGACCTGCGCCCCGACGACCCCTTCGGGCATGACATGCGCGGGTTTCTGCACTACCGCCTGGGTGAATACCGGGACTCGATCGACGCGCTGGAGCGTGCGGTCGAGCTCGACCCCGATGACGGCTATGCCTTTGCCCTGATGGCGCACGACTACACCATGCTCGCGCGCAAGGCCCGCGGGCTCGATCGGGACAGCTACCGCAAGCGGGCGCTCGAGATGCAGCGCCGCGCCGCGGGCGTGTCGGAGCCGGACATGCAGCGGCTGGCCTGGCTGGAGGTTTGGCTGGGGCAGCGGCTCTAGACCGAATCGGTCTGGATCCGCGCTGGTTGTTTGCGCTCTAATCGCGGGATGAAGGACGCTACGGCTGATCTCGATCCCGTGGAGCCGCCCGGGGCGGGTGCGCCTATCCGCGCGCTGCTCGAGCGGATTCCTCAGAGCCCCGGCGTATATCGGATGCTGGGCGCGGATGCGACGGTTCTGTACGTCGGCAAGGCCAAGAACCTCAAGCGGCGGGTCGGGAGCTATTTCAGCCGCGCCCTGACGCGTCGTCTTCAGGTCATGGTGAATCAGATCACCGACATCGAGGTGACCGTCACCCGCACCGAGGGCGAGGCACTGCTACTGGAGAGCAACCTCATCAAGTCCTTGCGCCCGCGTTTCAACGTGGTGCTGCGCGACGACAAGAGCTACCCCTTCATCTACCTGAGCACGCAGGACGCCTTCCCGCGACTCGCCTTTTATCGCGGCCCCCGCAAGTCGAAGGGGCGCCTTTTCGGGCCCTATCCGAGCGCATGGGCGGTCCGTGAGACCCTGCAGCTCCTGCAGAAGCTGTTCCCGGTTCGACAGTGCGAGGACAGCTTCTTCAACAACCGCTCGCGACCCTGCCTGCAGTATCAGATCAAGCGCTGCAGCGGTCCCTGTGTTGGTCTGGTGAGCCCCGCGGCTTACCAGGAGGATGTCGCCCACACGATCCAATTCCTGGAAGGCCGCGCCGAGGAGGTGATCGAGGCGCTCGGTCGAAGCATGGAGCAGGCCTCCGGTGCACTCGAGTTCGAACGTGCCGCGGCGCTCCGTGATCAGATCGCGACCCTGAGTCGCATCCGAGAGCGCCAGTACGTGAGCGGGGAAGGCGGTGATCTCGACATCATCGCCTGTGCGCAGGCGGGCGGCGTCAGCTGTGTGCAGGTCTTCTTCATTCGCTCCGGCCGCAATCTCGGCAACAAGGCGTTCTTCCCGAAGGCCCCCGAGGAGACCGACGAGGCGGTGCTGCTTTCAGGATTCCTCGCGCAGTTCTACGCGGACAAGCAGATCCCGCCCGAGCTGATCGTGACCTCGGAGCCCGAGGAGCGTGAGCTCCTGGAGACGGCTCTCTCGGAGCGCGCCGAGCGCCGTGTGCGGATCAAGTGGCGCGTGCGAGCCGAGCGCGCGCGCTGGCTCGAGATGGCCCGTGGCAACGCGGTGGTCGCGCTCCAGTCGCGCCTCGGGAGCCAGGCGGGGTATGCCCGCCGCGTCGAGGCCCTGCGTGATGCCCTGGGGCTGGCGGAGCAGCCGCAGCGGATCGAGTGCTTCGACGTCAGTCACACGCAGGGCGAGCGGGCTGTCGCCTCCTGTGTCGTCTTCGATGGCGAGGGGCCGCGCAAGTCGGATTACCGTCGCTTCAATATCGAAGGGATCACGCCGGGCGACGACTATGCAGCCCTGCGTCAGGCACTGACCCGACGCTATACCCGGGTCAAGCAGGGGGAGTTTCCGATCCCGGATATCCTCTTCATCGACGGTGGACGCGGGCAGATCCGCGCGGTCGGCGACGCGCTTCAGGAGCTTGGCGTCGGCGGAGTCCTGGTGGTGGGAGTTTCGAAGGGGCCGGAGCGTCGCCCGGGCACGGAGCTGCTCTGGTTGTTGGGGCGGGGGGTGCCCGTTATACTGCCGGGCGATTCTCCGGCGATGCACCTGATCGAGCAGGTTCGCGATGAGGCGCATCGGTTCGCCATCACAGGCCATCGCCAGCGGCGCGCCAGGGCGCGCACCACCTCGGCGTTGGAGGGGCTCGCCGGGGTGGGGCCACGGCGGCGCCAGCGGCTTCTCAAACAGTTCGGCGGCATCCGGGGACTCGCGCGCGCGGGGGTCGAGGACATCGCCAGCGTGGATGGCATCGGCCGGCAACTGGCACAACAGATCTATGATGCCTTTCACCAGGACGCCGCGGGGCCCTGACCCATGTGGAACACACCCAACATCCTGACGATGCTCCGGATCCTGCTGATCCCGGTCTTTGTCATCGTGTTCTATGCCGAGGCCTCCTGGGCGCCCTACGTGGCCGCCGCGGTCTTCGGCGCCGCCGCCTTGACCGACTGGCTCGACGGCTATCTGGCGCGACGCTGGGAGCAGACCTCGGCCCTCGGCGCCTTCCTCGATCCCGTCGCCGACAAGCTGATGGTCGCGGTCGCGCTTGTGCTCGTGGTCCAGTCCGACCCACGGGTTCTGGTGGCGCTGCCCGCCATGGTCATCATCGGGCGCGAGATCACGGTCTCCGCGCTGCGCGAGTGGATGGCCGAGATCGGCGCGCGCGCGAAGGTGGCGGTCTCGAAGACCGGCAAGATCAAGACCACCGCGCAGATGATCTCGATCGTCCTGCTGATCCTGCGAGACACGGCATTCGGCCCCTGGGTCTATGGCCTGGGACTGATCCTTCTGCACGTCGCCGCGGTCCTGACCCTCTGGTCCATGATCCTGTATCTCCGCGCGGCCTGGCCGAGTCTCTCAGGTCAGGTCGGTGTCCCGGGGCGCCGCTAGCCGATCCGCATGGTCCCCATCCCAGCTCATCGAGGCGGCGTTGCGACTGGCCTGAGCTTCTGCTGGGACATCTTTGGCCGGTGCGGCGACCCGACGGCGCTCGAGCCGGGCAGGGCGTCGACTTCGCGGATACAGGGCGACCGGGGACGCCTTGTCGTCACAGTGACCTTCAGGGCTACTGGGGCAGGCTGCCAGGCTTGACAGCTGCGAGAAAGCTCTTAGACTAACGCGTTCGTAAGCGGGAATAGCTCAGTTGGTAGAGCACAACCTTGCCAAGGTTGGGGTCGCGAGTTCGAGTCTCGTTTCCCGCTCCAGATCCTGATCAAGACGGCGGCCCCAAGGGGCCGCCGTCTGCGTTTGGGTTGCCGGCGCCCCCGCCGTTCGTGTCTGTCGGGCGGTCAGTGGACTCGCCTGGTTGGCGGTGCCGCGTCCGCGGGCTTCGGTCGCGCGGTCATGAGCGGGAGCGATGCGTGATGGGCGACCATCCGCCAACCGTCGGTGGCTCGATGATAGACGTTGGTCGCGAGGACTCGGTTGGGCGCGTCTCGGGAGTGGCTGGGGCGAATCAGCTCCTCCACCAGATGCACGGCCAGTTGATCAGATGTCATGCGTTGGAGCACCCGGTAACGGACCTCTGGGAGCTGGGCGCCATTGAGGATGTCCGCCCAGCTGCGGAGCACCTCGGCTCGACCTGAGAGCAGATCACCGCCCGGATGGACACAGACGGCAGCGGCCGTCTCGGTCCAGACCTCGCCCATGAGCGCGACGTCGGTGGCCGCGAAGGCGGTGTAGTACGCCGTTTCCGCCTCGTCCGGGGTTGCGTAACGATGCATAGTTCCCCTGGTTTCGTGTCGGCCAACCTGGATGCATGTCCCGGCCGCCGGTGTCCGAAATGGCGGCCCGCCGCCGGGCCGCTCAGCGCAGCGCCCGGCACACACCTGCCTTGCCGGTCGATTTTCGACGGCGCTGCTTGCAGAGCCAGGGTTTTATGGGTTGGGGCCCGGCGCGCCAGCGCCTTCTGCCGCCGCCGGGGCTTCCGGGGTCGGCTGCTCCATCCGCGGGCGTCGCTCGGTCATGACCCTCGCCAACTCGGGATAGTCGCCGAGCATGCTGACCCCGTACAGCGGTTTGAAGACGCCCTTGTGGCAGGTCGAACAGCCGACCTTTGGCGCGTCGCCCTTGGCGCCCAGCCGTTCACCGGGGTAGAGCGGCTGCAACGGGAGCAGGAAGGCGTTGTTCAGCTCGCGGACCATCCGGATGCCGTGCCAAGCGGTCACACGTTGAGGTGTGCTCTGCTCCCAGACCCCCATGGAGCGGGTCTGATGACAATAGGTACAGTTGACCCCGAGCGAGTTGGAGATGTACATCATCAGCGCGTAAGTCCATTCGGTCTGCTTGATCGACTTGCGGTTGCCCGTGGGGAGCGCCGTGGTGCCCTGCACGGCAATGGCATTGTCCGCGGCCAGGAACGGCGTCAGGGGGTCATACGGCAGCGCCGCGTTGGCAATCGTCTGGATGCCGGCCGTATTCTGCCCGCCGCGACCGAGGAGCGTGGCGGATGCTGTCTTCGGCCCCGGATCGGTAAACCAGATGTCAGACGGCACCGGCTGACCGCGATGGCAGGTCCAGCAGGTGACGCCTGTGCCGGCGACGTGCGTCTTCCAATACTCGTTGATCTGGCGCGTCATTTTCAGCATGCTGCGGGAGACGAGCTTGGTGTATTTCTCGTCCGACGCCAGATTCTCGGTGTTGTGGCAGTAGACGCACCCCTGCTCGGGTGCGACCCAGACGGAGATCGCCTGCATCAGGCGCGCGAACTCAAGCGCGTCCAGATCGTTCAGGACCTGAACGTTCTGGTTCACCTCTCCGGCAAGCGGTATCGTCGGGTCAGGCGGGTCACGGGGCTCCGGCGGCGGAATGGCGTGGAGGTTGCCGGTGGATTCCAGGCGACCCGGCTTGTCCAGGTGGATCATGGAGGTGCCGCGATACCCCCATTGCACGGACTGCGGTTGCTCGCACCCTGACAGAACCACCAGGCCGCACAGGAGAGCCGCCGCCATCACGATGCGGACGCGCGTCGCCCACAGTCCCGTCCCCGTGCGACGGGCCCCGGCATCTCCCGACCAGGCCGCGCATTCATCGAAGTCAGGCCTGCCCTTGCATGGACGCGCGGGCAGCGGCGATTGCGACGACACTCGAACCGGGTTGCCTGGATGACGTCCCATGGGTAGACCCTCCACACGTGGCTTCCCTCAGGCCGTCTTGAGAAGCACGTGAACACGCGCGGGCTGGCCGGCGTTATTGGTATCGCTCGAAACAGGTGCATTCAGTGTCAGACTAGCCTGACACTGCCGTTTGTCAACGTTTGTTGTCACGGCCTTTTCTGGAGTGCGGTGCAGAGACGGCGTCGACCGCGAGGTGGCCCACCGGGTGCGGGATGCCGGAGGGCCAGTGCGGGCCGGGAAGCGATGCCGGCGGCTTGGATCGGTCGAGCGGAGGGGAAGGGCAGCGTCGGGCGGAATCCCGCCTCGACGGCAGGGTGCCGCTGCGGGCGTGAGCGGATTGCCGGTCGCGTGCGCGACCGGCAATCCGCTCTAGGCTGCGCCTTGCGGTTTGAAGTTCCGGCACCAACCGGTCGGCGGGACCAATCGGCCGCCGAAGAACGAGCAGGGACCGAGCTCGTCACCCGGCTCACCCGAGTAGAGTTGACATTTGCTGCACGACTGGTCGGGCGTGTGCTTCGGGTACTTGGCCTGATCGACCTGGTTGGTGTCCAGGCGGAAGCCCATGGACTTCGCATAGGCGTCCGATTCGGTCAGTGGCTCTTTCTTTGCCTCCTCCTCGGCGGCGCTCAAGCGGCTCAACGCCAGGGCAGAGGCGCCGGCGGCGACCTGGAGCATGAAGGTTCTGCGATTGCATGTGGGCATGGTGGCACTCCGAATCTCAGTTGACGAAGGTCGTCAGTTATATAGAGGGAAGGCGCTCCTGAGCCCTTCCGGTCATTGCGGGCTCGTCGCCCGTTCTCTCAACGCGAACGCGTGGCAGTCCGGGGCGATGGCGACTGCCGCCGCGTTACGACATTGATCTCGCTTCTTTCAAACGCTGATGATTGGTCGTCCCTGGCCAGAACCGCCCCAGATGAGGGAAACGTGTTTTCCGCCTCCGCTCACGATTCAGCCATTGATGCTGCCTAAATGGCCGGGCCTCCGGCCCGGTCTGAGCGCGTCCCTGCATGGATGCGGTTCGCCGGCATGGCCGTTCAGACCTTTGTAGGGATCGGCGGCTTCACTGATCGAAGCGGACCAGCCGAACATAGTGCTCCTCCTCGGTCGATGACCGGGCAACCCCCTCGGTCCCAAAGCCGATCGAATAGGCGTGCGACGCTGCTTCCGGCCCGACCACGGGCGATGCGGTCCAGTACCGCCCTGACGGGGTCCCCGGGAAGATTTCGAGGTTGATCCTGGGGTTCGTGCACTGGCGCTCGGTAATCGAGGCCAGCTCCCGCAAGGTCGGAACCCGCCAGTCATTGTAAAACTGGGTTCCACCCTGATTGAGGCTCTCCGCTTGGGCATCGGCCGACGTCCGAGTGTGCCGACTGGCGTCTCCGGCACATTGACCCTGAGACCAGGTCTGCCCGATGGAACAACGCATCCACATGAGTCGGGATGCGATGTCAGTGACGGTACCATCGTTGTTGTCTTCGAAACGTTCAGTTGGCGCGGAGAGCGGAAACGCACTGGTGTCGCAGAGTTGTTCCGCGCTCACCTGTCCAAAGCAGAAGAACAAGATACCAAGGGCAAGGGGCCGCATGAGAGTCTGCCGTATCCACCGAAATCAAACTGACGCACGAGGCGCTCCGTCGCCTCGTGCGTTGACTCCTACCCGCGGATGCTAGCCGCCCGCGGACACCAGATCAGGGTTGATACGACTTGGTGTCGAAGCCGATACCCGTAGGCTCCCGCTTGTAGCCGGTCCCGAACTCGACGGCGACGGGTTTCGTTTGCCGCGTCGCCAGACCCGGCTCGATTGGCTTGCCGCGGTGCATGTAGAAGGCATACGCCTCCATTGCCGTCATGTCATCGCTGTTGACGTCGAGGCGCTCACCCAACTGGGGGTTTTCGATGCACCAGTTCGCCATCTCCCGCCACGGGATCACCTTGCCGTACATGGTCATGTATTTCGGAAAGGTCTGCGGATTTGAAGCAGCGGCGTCGGGATGGCAGTTGCCGCAGGCGAGGCCGTTGGTCGTCATGCTCGGCTTGCTGCCATGCCACATCTGATAGCCTTGATCGACCAGGTTGTACAAGGCGTCCTTCTGCTCCGCCAGCTCCTCGTCCGTGAACGGCGCACGGGCAGACACCGAACCCACTGCGAGGACGGTAGACGCGGCCAATCCGACGCACGCCAGGCGCACGACTTTGCTGTTTGCTTTCATTCTCAACTCCCCTCTCAGACCGGAACCTTGAATCCGTCTTGCATGAATGGTGTCAGCGAGTCCTCAAACGGCTTGTATTGCACCAGGCCGGTGAAGTCCTCGGACAGATTGATGAGCTGGATGCCCTGTCCGTCGGTCGCGATCGACGGGTCCGCCCGATTCATCTGTGTTTCCGGGAAGGCCAGCTCGACCGGTGGATAGGGCCAGGGCCAGGAAGTGCTCATGGCAGCGACGGAAGACATATTGCCGATCCGGTTGTAGAGGGTCTGATGCACGTGGCCGTGGTAAGACATCACATTGTCGAACTTCGACAGGATCTCGCGGATCTCGGGCGCATCGGAGGTCTGAAAATTCCAGCGTGGGTAGTAGTCCCACAGCGGCGAGTGTGTGAAGACGACAATCGGGGTATCCGCGGGCAGATCCTTGACGTCCTTCTCGAGCCACTCGAGCTGCTTCTCATGCACGCCCCAAGGGCCGGCGATCGGGCTTTCGAGCATCTCCATGACGGTCATCCGCTCCTTCGGCGACAGTCCGGCCCCGGTCCAGAAGTCCTTGACCAGGATGGAGTTCAGGCCGATGAAGTGGACACCTTTGTGATCGAACGACCAGGTCTCGTCGCCGAAGAGTCCACGCCAGGCGTCGCCCATGTCGAGATACCAATCGTGCTCGCCCGGGATGTATCTGACCGGCACCTTCAGCTTCGAGAGGATCTTGCTTCCCTTGACCAGTTGGTCCTCGGTCCCATTCTGCGCGACATCGCCGCCGAACACGACGAAATCGGGCAGCGGGTCCATCGCATTCACCTGCGCGACCGCGTCAGCGAGCTGAGTGTCGAACTTGTGATTGTCGATGCTATAGAGGTGTGCGTCGCTGATGATCGCGAAGCTGAACGGTGTCACGACCCGCTTGCCGCTCGCCGCGCCCGCGACCTTCACCAGACCGAGATTTACTCCGACAGCCTGGGCGACCAATGTGGTCAATCCCGCCTTGCCTGCAAAACCCAGAAAACGCCGTCTGCTCAGATCTTCGATGTTTGCCACTTATCTCATCCTCATTTCTTGATGGGAACCTGCCTGCTTTAACCGCAGGCGGAGACTAGAGACACTCCTGGAAAATTCAAGAGATTTAAGTCGAGGCGTTGAATCTTCCGGACTCCAGCGCTCTCTTCTCTATACTCGGCATCGTGAAGAGAGTGCAGCGCGGGGCTCCTTATTTGTTCGCGCTATACGCCGACACCTGTCCTCACAATGCCGTTCGTGGCGGTCTCACCGCAATGAGATGCCTCCGCCCAACCGGTATGCGCTGTACCCCAGCGTCTTGAACCATCGCCTCGTCGTCGGCAGTGCGGCGGCGGTCTCGCTCGGCTCAGCGGCGAACCCGCGCGGCGCATCTGGTCACCGGCCAATCAGTATTGGGGGCGCCGTGCGTTCGCGTCAAGTGCTTCTTACCGTTTCGAGACAAGTGCCGATGAATCGTGATCCGGGATGCCTTCCGTATCGGCTCCGGTCGGATCCGGCGATGTCAAATGTCACGAATGTTATTAAATAAGCAATCACAAATATGCACCCCCATGTGAGCGGCAGGTCCATGGGTGAGTGCTAATACGCTGGAATCGTCGAACGCATCCGCGCACGAATCGACAAGCCGCCGCATGCGTGTGGTCTTGGTCGACCGACTGGTGTTCATCCGAGCGCGAATAGAGAACCGACGCCGGACGCAGGGTGCTCGGTCAACCGTCCGGCCAGGCGTCGCACGCGGTCAGACGGAAGGGTTTCGCGGGTGTTGGCATTCCGGCCAACGTCAGATCGCCACCGGCGGGCAGTGTCACTCAGATCGCCTTCTCGACGCTCGCGCCCCGCGTCTTGCGCGGGCGCAGTCCGCGCGGCACGACCCAGTGCTCGGCGAGCTCGAACACGCCCTGCAAGGCGAGGGCGAGGAGGGCGGCGGGGACAGCGCCTTGCATGATGAGCGCGGTGTCGTCCAGCCGGATCCCGGTGAGGATCGGCTGGCCATAGCCGCCTGCGCCGATCAGTGCGGCGACCGTGGCGGTGCCGACGTTGAGAACCGCGGAGGTCTTGATCCCGGCCAGGATGGTGTTGGCGGCGAGCGGAAGCTCCACGAGGCGCAGGCGAGCGCCCCGGGTCAGTCCGATCACGTCCGCCGATTCGCGGATCGGCACCGGGATGTCTGTGAGACCGGCGTGGGTGTTGCGGATGATGGGGAGCAGGCTGTAGAGGAAGAGGGCCACGACCGTTGGCAGCCAGCCGATCCCGAGCCAGGGGATCAGAAAGACGAACAGGGCGAGGGACGGAATGGTCTGGATCATCCCCGTGATGGCCAGCAGCAGCTGGCCGAGCCGGGGGTGCTGCGCCGCCAGCACGCCGAGCGGCACCGCCAGCAGAATGGCCGCGGTGAGCGACGCAGCGACCAGGCCGAGGTGCTCGAGCGTGCGCCGGGCCATCTGGCCCCAGAAGCCTTGCGCCGACACGCTGACGGAGAGGCCGAGGGTCTCCGAGAGGAGGTCGACGGCGGCCGCCTGCTCCGAGGCACCACCCAGCTTGACCTTCGCGTTCATGCGCGCCATGGTCGCCTCGTCGACCTTTCCCTCGAGACGGTGGAAGGCGGCGAGCGCGGCCGGCGCCTCCGCGGCCAGCTCGGCGCGGT
The DNA here is from genome assembly GCF_022340925.1 of Thiocapsa sp. GTDB lineage: Bacteria > Pseudomonadota > Gammaproteobacteria > Chromatiales > Chromatiaceae > Thiocapsa. Next base: position 23,334 of record NZ_JAJDNA010000066.1, on the reverse strand, counting down.
AGAGCAGGATCGCCTCGTAGTCTGCGAAATAGCCGAGGTCGTCCTCGAGCATCCGCAACCCGTAACGGGCGATCTCGGCATCCGTGGTGTAGACGACGGTCACGTCGATGTGCCCGGCGGCGATGCCTCGGTAGACGAGGTCATGATCCAAGCCCTTCACGCGCGTCTGGGGCAGCCGGTAGCGCTGTCTCAGACCAGGCCAGCCGTCGGCGCGATCGAGGAACTCGCTGCTGAAGCCGAGCATGAGATCGGGGTGGGCCTGAAGGTCCGAGATCTGCCGGAGCTCAAGCCGCTCGGCGAGGGCGGCGGGCACCGCGACCGCGTAGGTATTCTGGAAGCCGAGCGACGCCGAGACCCGAATCCCCCGGGTGGCGAGCGCCGCCGCGAGTGACTCCGGCGACCCGACGTCCTCGCCCGCCAGGATCTCGCGGGTCAGGGTGCCGCTGTATTCCGGGTAGATGTCGATCTCGCCGCTCAAGAGGGCGCCCCAGAGGATGCGCGTACCACCGAGCTCGGCGCGATGACGGGCCGGCTGGCCGGCGTCGAGCGCGAGCAGACGCAGGGTCTCGCCCAGGATCACCGATTCAGTGAACTTCTTCGAGCCGATGGTGACGGGGCGTGGCGCGACGTCCTCGGCAAGCGGCCCGGGCGACCAGCCGGCGAGCGCGATGGCGATCAGGAGCAGCACCAGAATGGTCGCGAGCCGCCGTGCCGGATCCGAGCGCTCGAGTGGCCAAGGCGCAAAGGACCCCAAGCGTCTCTGTGGCTTGGCTCCGACTCGGTCGTCACCGGCACGGCGAAGCGTCCGTCGATCAAAGGTCATGGGTGTCTCGCGCCTTTCCGGCGTGACCGCTCTGTGCGGCGTCGCGCGCCGGGCCTGGCACGTCATCCCACCGCTCCGAGCAGGACCCGCTGTGGCTCGCGCTGGGCTTCGACGAAACGGGCGACGAAGGGCTCGGTGGGTCGCGCGAGGAGTACGCTCGGCGCGGCCTGCTGGACGACCTGACCGGCGCGCAGAAGGACCAGTCGATGCCCGAAGAAGACCGCCTCGGCCAGGTCATGGGTCACCAGGAGCACCGTCTTGCCCAGACGGGCGAAGATCGCCTTGAGCTCGCGCTGGAGCTCGAATCGGATCATAGGGTCAAGCGCACCGAGCGGCTCGTCGAGCAGGAGGAGATCAGGGTCGAGCATGAGGGCGCGCATCAACGCCACGCGCTGTCGCTGCCCGCCGGAGAGCTCGATCGGGTAGCGTGCAAGCAGGTCCGCCGGGAGCTGGACCATCTCCGCAAGCTCCGCCAGGCGCGGTTCGCGGCGATCACGCGGCCAGCCGAGCTCGCGAGCCATGAGCGTCACATTGTCACGCACCGTCAGGTGCGGAAAGAGACCGCCGTCCTGGATCATGTACCCCATGCGCAGGCGGGCGGGGCGCAGCCGGTCTGGACGTAACGGCTCACCCTCGAACCAGATCCGGCCACGGTCGGGCCGGATCAGACCGGCGGCCAGACGCAGCAGGGTCGACTTGCCGCAACCGCTCGGGCCGATCAGAACGGTGGTCCGGGCCTCCGGCACCTCCAGGTCGACACCCGCGAGGGCGGGTGCCCCGCCGTACCCTTTCCACACCCCTTCGAATCGCAGCATGGGCTGACCCCCTCGTCGGACGCGCCTGTTTGGACGCGGGTAGGACGCTTGAATTCGCGCGCGGAGACTCGCATTGCAGGACAGCGCCCAACGGACCCTCAGGACAACCCCCCATGTCGTGGAAACCGAGCACCTGCTATGAGTGTGATGCCAACTGCCCGATCCAGGTGGAGATCGACGACAGCGGCGAGCCGATCCGCGTCAAGGGGCCGGACTGCCCGCGCTGCTACGCCCAACTGGATCGGCGGAATCACCCCGAGCGGCTGCTCTATCCGCTCAAGCGCGTCGGTCCGCGCGGGAGCGGCCAGCTCGAGCGCGTCTCCTGGGACGAGGCACTGGGCACCATCGCCGAGCGTCTCGCCGCCGTCAAGGCCGAGCACGGCGCGCCGGCGGTCGGGTTCTTCGCAGGGTACACCAAAGAGGCCAGGCCGCAGCTGCAGCGGCTCGCCCATGCCTTCGGCTCGCCCAACTACATGACCGAGAGCGGCTGCTGTTTCTCGGCGACCATGGTCGCCGAAAAGCTGACCTTCGGCTACAAGATCAAGACGACCTCGACGGTGGTCTCCCACAAATCACGTCTCGTCCTCGTCTGGTCGACGAACCCGCGCGGGTCGATCCCGCCTTTCGATACCCACCCCTTGGTGCTACCCCGGGCCGGTCGCCGCTTCATCGTGGTCGATCCGCGCCGCACGCCAATGGCCGAGCAGGCCGAGATCCATCTGCAGATTCGCCCGGGGACGGATGGTGCCCTGGCGCTCGGCTTCCATCATTTGATCTTCGCCAACGGCTGGCAGGATCAGGCCTTCCTGGACGAATGGGCGAGTGGGGTCGATGCCTTTCGCGAGTACATTCGGGAGTTCCCGCCCGACCGCGTCGCGTCCATCTGTGGCATCAGGGAGGCGGATCTGCGTGCTGCGGCCGAGCTGTTTGCGACCACCAGGCCGGCCCAGATTACGCTCTCACCCACCGCCACTGTCCAGCACAGCAATGGCTTCCAGAGCCATCGCGCCCTGATCCTCCTGTCCGCGGTGACCGGCAACCTGGATCGCGAAGGCGGCAACCGCTTCTTCAACGACAAGATCACGCCCAAGCCCATCGAGCTCTTCGATCATTGCCGCAGCCACCTGCCGCCGCGCGTCGGCGACGAGGTCTATCCGATCTGGACCCGCTACTGGCCGGCCGCGCAGAGCATGCTGCTGCCGGACTGTATCCTCGACGGGAGGCCCCAGCGGATCCGCGCCTTGCTGGCGATGGGGATCAATACCGCGATGTGGCCCAACTCCAAGCGGGTCGAGCAGGCGCTGGGGCAGCTCGATTTCTTCGCGGTGACCGACTTCTTCCACAACCCCGCCACCCGCCAGGCCGACATCGTGCTGCCGGCGGCGACCAACCTGGAGCGCCCGGCGTTGATCGCCTATCCGGGGTGCGCCTACCAGGGTGAGATCCGGTATCGGCACCCGGTGGTGTCGCCGAAGGGTGAAGCCCGCCCGGACGGGGAGATCTTCCTCGAGCTGGGCGTGCGCCTCGGCATGGCCGAGCAATTCTGGAATGGCGACCTGGAGGCATCCTGGGCCGAGGCCGCGGAAGGGATCCCGGAGGAGATTCGCCGCGAGGTCTACGAGAACCCCGACGGGGTGACCGTGTTTGCACAGGCAATCGACGATCTCGTCGATCAGGGGTACCTCGACGCCGATCGCCTGTACCGCCTGAAGGGCTTCCCGACACGCAGCGGCAAGGTCGAGCTCGATTCCGTCGAGCTGCGCGAGGCCGGCTACGACGGCCTTCCGATCTACCGGGAGCCGGCCGAGAGCCCCGTCTCGACCCCGGAGATCGCGCGCGACTTCCCGCTGGTGCTCACGAGCGGCGCGCGGACCAAGTTCGACACCCATTCGCAGCACCAGTATATCCAGCGCATGCGCCGCGCGATCCCCAACCCTCTGGTCGAGATCCACCCGAGCGATGCACAGCCCCGTGGGATCCGGGACGGGGATGCGGTGACGGTGAGCTCCCCGCGCGGCGCCGTGCGCTTCGTCGCCAAGGTCACCGACCGGATCAAGTCGGGCGTGGTCCATTGCACCCATGGCTGGAACAGCGCCAACGTCAACGAGCTGACCGACGACCGGCACCTGGATCCGATCAGCGGGTTCCCGCCCTTCAAGTCGCTCCTCTGTCAGGTCGAGCGGGCCGAGGGCGGGCCCGGAGGATAATCGGATGCAGGGCCATTCCTGCCATCATCAGCTCGCCTAGGAGCCTGCCTGACTTGAGCGATCGTCGCGGGCCGAGTGGGAGAGCGAGGACAGATTCGACCGATTTCGAGGCGCATAGTGGGTCTACGTAACGAGAAATCGGTCGGATATGGACCGCTGTCCCGCCGGCGCAGTCGATCAGTCTCAAGTCCGACAGGCTCCTAGCGAGCGGCGCCACGCTCGGGAGGCCCCACAGTCTGGCACTGAGGTGCCTGAACATGCCGGGGCCTTTTGCCCGGGTCTGGAAACGCAACAGCGTTTCCCGAACCGCCTGGCTGGTGGCCGGTCGACACGGCGTGCCGGGCGGCCGGTGAGCACTGCCATCCTGTTCTGGCATGGCGCCCTTGGCGCTCCCAACGAGAGGTCTTCGAGTCGTGCCCTTCATCGGTGTCCTTCCCGAGCGACAACACCTCTTCCAGCCCCAGCCCCGTCGCGCCGTTGGGGTGAGCGATGCCGCCGCCTGGCGTCTCAATCCCGCGCACCGGCAGGTCTACGACAAGCTCTCCCTGGCCTTGGACGCGGGATTGCGCGCGGCGCCCTGCGGCGTCGACCCGCGCGAATATGGCATCGACCCCGCCGAGCAGGTGTTCGTGAAGCCCATCGTCAACCTCGAGGGGATGGCGGTGCGCGCCCGTGCCGCGCGAGCGGACGCCGTTCCCAGCGAGCCGGGCAGCTTCTGGTGCGAAAGGCTCATCGGTCCGCATACCAGCAGTGACTGTCTGGTGCGGGACGGGCAGGTCATCTGGCTGGCCCACACCCGGGCATCGGACGAGAGGGACCGGGAGCGCCCGCTCTATTGGGAGGTCGGGGCCGATCTCGCGGACTTGGAGCCGGCGATCCTGTACTGGGTGGAGCAACACCTCGGCGGCTATACGGGTCTGTGCAACCTGGAGATGATCGGCGGCCGTCCGATCGAGGCACACCTGCGCGGATCCAATGGGTTCTTCGATTTCTACGGCCCCGATTTCATCCCCGCCTGGGTCGCGCTCGTGGACGGGTCCGACCTTGTCCCCCCTCCCTCGATCCCGGGTGGCTTCGTCATCTCGGTGTTCGGCGAGGTCCCGATCAGCGAGGCGCAGTGCGCCGCTGCTGCCGGAGAGGGCGTGCGCGTGGACCTCGACCTGCATACCGCCGGGCGCTCCGCGATCCTGCGTTGCCCGGATAAGCAGGCCGGACTGGCGGTCCTCAGGACGCTTACGGGCAGGTCAGGGGGCGGCGGTGAGCCGCCGGGAGCCGCGATGGAGACGGCAAGCGCTTCGGGCGCCTGAACATGCCGGGCCGTCGGGGGCGGATGGAAAACGCTCAGCTTCAGCGTTTTCCCGAGCACCGAGGCGGCGCGGTGGCATGCGCTTCCGGGGTGTCCAGGCGTGAAGCGGCGCTCAGCTCGCGCAGCCCCCGGATGATACGGCTCTCGAGCCAGTAGTGCGGACGCCATGGCCAGGGTCCGGAGACGAAGCCGACATGTCCGCCATGGTCGGCGAGCTCCAGGGTCACGCCGGGTCCCAGCTCGTGCTCCCAGGGCACAGTGCTCGGAAACATGAACGGATCGTCGCGGGCATGAATGATCAGGGTCGGGATCCTGATGCGCCGAAGGTACTGCCGGCAGCTCGCCTGATTGTAATAGTCGAAGACCCCGTCAAAGCCGCTCAGCGGCGCGGTGATGCGATCGTCGAAGGCATTGAAGTCGTCGATCGCGTCGAGATCGACGCTGAGCGGGAGGTCCCGCGTCGCGAACTTGCGGCCCACGCTTGCCTTCAGCTTGCCGACCAGATAGCGGCGGTAGATCCTGGAGAGACCCAGATCCAGCCTGAGCATGGCATCGCGTAAGACGAAGGGCACCGAGACGGCGACCGCGAAGCCGAGCGCCGGCTGCTTGGTCTCCCCGAGATACTTGAGGAGGAGGTTGGCACCCAAGGAGAAGCCGACTGCCGCGGTGGGCGGCCCCTCGGGGTCCGTGCCCATGGACGCGAGGACCTCAGCGAGATCCTCGGTCGCCCCCGAGTGATAGGCTCGGTCGAGCCGGTTGGGTTCCCCGGAGCAGCCACGCAGGAACATGAAGACAGGCTGGAATCCCTCGCGCTCGAGACGCGCCACGAGGCTCGCGGCGTAATGCGATTCCAGGCCGCCTTCGAGTCCGTGGATCACGAGGACGCGCGGCCCCGGCCCCCGGCCGATCGCCAGGTCAATGAAGTCCCCATCCGCCAGCTCGATGCGCCGAGCGACGAGATCCGCGCGGGGGCGCGCCCGTGAGAGGCTCGGCCAGAGGGTCTGCAGATGCGCACCGGGGAGCCACCAGGCCGGCCGGAAGCTGCTTCGTCTGATCTGCCCCATGGGTGCATGTGCCGCGGTCTGGGTTTCGGCCACCGGCGGTGCCGGGTCGGGCGGGAGCCCGCAGATTGAGAGTCGCCCGCCTTGTCACCTATACTGGCGGCCTTCGGGATGCCACATGAGCTTGCGGGCCTGACCAAGGAATCTCAAGATGCGAACACGCCTTCCGACCCTGATCGCCGCACTGCTGTGCGGGCTAGCTTCCGCGAGTCGGGCAGAGGATCTCCTGCAGATCTACGACATGGCCGTCCAGAGCGATCCCCGTCTCCGCGAAGCCGAGCAGACCCTGTTCGCCACCCGCGAGGTCAAGCCACAGGCCCGCGCGCTCCTCTTGCCAAACCTCGGCGTGGTCGGCGATGTCGACTACCAGGATGTCGACGCCAGGGGCAACAGCCAGTTCGGCCGCTTCAGCCGCAGAGACGACTTCAGCACCCAGGGCGTGCAGGCCGTGGTGAGCCAGTCGGTCTACAACCGCGCAAACTGGATGACGCTGAGCCAGGCCGACAACCTCATCGCTCAGGCCGAGGCGGAGTTTCGCGACGCCGAGATTTCATTGATGGTGGATACCACCGAGGCCTATTTCCGTGTCTTGCGCGCGGCCGATGCGGTCGGGGTGCAGGAATCACTGGTGCGCGCCAACGAGCGTCAGCTCGAGCAGTCCAAGCAGCGTTTCGAGGTGGGCCTGGTCGCCATCACGGATGTGAACGAGAGCCAGGCGGCATTCGACCGGTCCCGGGCCGACCTGATCACGGCGAAAAACGCCTTGGACAACGCCTGGGAGGCGTTGCGCACGATCGTCGGGTCGATCCGGCTACCCTTGGCTCGGCTTGGGGATACGCTGCCGCTCGCGCCCCCGGATCCCAACCAGATCGATGTCTGGGCCGAGACGGCGCTGCGCGCAAACTACGGGATCATCGCCGCGAGCGAGGCAGTCGGCGCCGCAAAGAAGACGATCGAGATCGAGCGCTCCGGCCACTACCCCTCCTTGGACCTCCAGGCGGGCTATGACTTCGCGCGCTCGGGCGCCCAGTTCAACACCGACAGCGACACGGCCTTCGTCGGGCTGACCCTGAATGTGCCCATCTATCAGGGCGGAGCGGTCGCGTCGCGGACCCGGCAGGCCGGCTTCAACTTCCGGGCCGCCCAGGATCGGCTCGACCAGACCCGCCGCCAGGTTGACCAACAGGTCAAGGACGCCTTCCGCGGCGTCCTCACCAGCATCGAAGACGTCAAGGCGAGACAGGCCGCGGTCGTCTCCGCACGCTCCTCGCTCGAGTCCACGCAGGCCGGCCAGGAGGTCGGGACCCGCACCCAGGTGGATGTCCTGAACGCACAGCGGCTCCTGTTCCAGGCCGAGTTCGAGTATCTGAGCTCGCGCTACGACTACATCATCAACGGTGTGCGGCTGCATCAGGCCACGAGCACCCTGACCCGGGACATCCTCGCCAAGGGGAACGCCTGGCTCGATCCCGAGGACATGATTCCTCCCCCGGCCTATTGACGATGTCGGGAAACAGCATCGGAAGACTGTTCGTCGTCACCAGCTTCGGGGAGAGCCACGGCCCGGCGATCGGTGGGATCGTCGACGGCTGTCCGCCGGGCCTGGCACTTTCCGAAACGGACCTGCAGCGCGATCTGGACCGCCGCAAGCCCGGTCAGTCGCGGCACACCACCCAGCGGCGGGAACCGGATCGCGTGGAGATCCTCTCGGGTCTCTTCGAGGGTCTGACGACCGGTGCACCGATCGGGCTTCTGATCCGCAACGAGGACCAGCGCTCCAAGGATTACTCTGAGATTGCCGCCCGCTATCGGCCTGGCCACGCCGACTACACCTACGACCAGAAATACGGCCGCCGCGACTTTCGCGGGGGCGGCCGCTCCTCGGCGCGCGAGACCGCGGTCCGGGTCGCCGCAGGGGCGATCGCCAGGAAGTACCTGGCCGAGCACGCGGGCATCTGCGTCCGTGGCTATCTGTCTCAGCTTGGCCCGATCCGTCCCGCTGCCCTCGATTGGGATCAGGTCGAGCGCAACCCCTTCTTCTGTCCCTGCGCGGAGACCGTCCCCAGGCTCGAGGCGTACATGGATGCCCTGCGCAGGGAGGGGAACTCAATCGGGGCGGCCATCACGCTTGTCGCGACGGGCATGCCCACCGGCCTGGGCGAGCCCGTGTTCGATCGGCTGGACGCCGACATCGCCCACGCGATGATGAGCATCAACGCCGTCAAGGGGGTCGAGATCGGGGCGGGGTTCGCCTCTGTCGAGCAGAAGGGGACGGAGCATCGCGACCAGATGACCCCCGAGGGCTTCCTGTCCAACCATGCGGGCGGGATCCTCGGCGGGATCTCCTCGGGTCAGGATCTCGTGGTCCGCATCGCGCTGAAGCCCACCTCCAGCATCCGGTTGCCTGGTCGGACGATCGACACCCGCGGCAAGGCCGCCGAGGTGGTCACCAAAGGTCGGCACGATCCCTGTGTGGGCATCCGTGCCACACCCATCGCCGAGGCCATGCTTGCCTTGGTTTTGATGGATCACCTGCTGCGCCAGCGCGGCCAGAACGCCGGGGTCGTGCCGCCCACGCCGCCCATACCGGCCGCCCGCCGCGGCTAGTCATTCGGCGAGGATTCCAATGCCCGCGGATGCGCTGCGGGTTCCAGGCCCGTTGCGATGCCTTACTGGCGGCTATCCGGATACTATTTTTTCTACTTCGCATCGCTCGGCGCATTGGTGCCCTTCTGGGGTCCCTACCTGCAGTCGAAGGGGTTCGACGCCCTGGCTATCGGCCAGCTCATGGCGATCCTGGTGGGAACCAAGATCGTGGCGCCGATGCTGTGGGGACATATCGTCGACCTGACCGGCCGTCGCATGCCGATCGTGCGTCTCGCAGCCTTCGTCTCGGCCGTGACCTTTGGCGGTGTCTTCCTGGCCCACGGCTTTTGGACCATCGCGATCGCCATGGTCCTGTTCAGCTTCTTCTGGAACGCCTCGCTGCCACAGATGGAGGCGGTGACCTTCAACCATCTGCGTCACCGGGTCTCGGGCTATGCCCTGATCCGCCTCTGGGGCTCGGTGGGGTTCATCCTGGTGGTGGGCATCCTTGGCGTGCAGCTGGAGTCCGCGCCGCTCGATGTGGTGCCGCTCTGGGTCCTGATCCTGTTCGCCGGCATCTGGGTCTCCTCACTGGCCGTGCCGGACAGCGCGCCGGTCGTGCATGATCAGGCCACGGCTTCGCTCCGCAGCCTGCTGACGCGCCGGGATGTCGTCGCGTTTCTGGCCGCCTGCTTTCTCATGCAGTCGAGCCACGGGATCTACTATGCCTTCTATTCGATCCATCTCGCGTCCGTGGGCTATTCATCATCTGCGGTCGGTGCGCTCTGGGCCCTTGGTGTCATCGCCGAGGTCGTGGTGTTTCTCGCGATGCGGGGCTTACTCGAGCGCTTCGGTGCGCGCCTCGTGCTGATCTGGAGTCTCGCGCTCGCCGTGCTGCGCTGGATCCTGATCGGCGGCTTCGTGGCACTTCTGCCGGTCGCGATCTTCGCCCAGCTCCTGCATGCCGCCACCTTCGGGACCTTCCACGCCGCCGCGATCCATCTCGTTCATCGCTATTTCCGCGGGCGCACCCAGGGGCGGGGCCAGGCCCTATACAACAGCCTGAGCTTCGGCGCGGGCGGGGCCGCCGGGAGTCTGATGGGGGGTCTCCTGTGGGCCGATCAGGGTCCGGCGGTGACCTTCGGGATCGCCGCCTGCGCCGCGGCGCTGGGCCTGCTCGCCGCGTGGCAGTGGTTGGAGCGGCCTCCGGCGGAGCCCCAGACCGCGGGATGCAATCGGCGATAGCCGGATTGCGCCGCCTGCATCGGGGTGCGTTCGGCGCGACCGGTTCGCCCCGGACGCAAGCCGACCCCAGCCCAAGCCCGCGAGCGGCGTGTTATCCTAACGGCCTTCGTTGCACCCATTGACCCCCCGAATCCCGTCCGGCCATCGTCGGACCCAAGAACCATACTCGCCATGCCTGTCGCTCGAGGTCCGTTTCAGTTCCTCCCGGGTCGACGCTATCCCCCGGGGGCCAGCGTCGAAGACAACGGCGTCAACTTCTCGGTGTTCAGCCGACATGCCTGCGGGGCGGAGCTGTTGCTCTACGAGGGATCGGACAGCACAGAGCCGTTCCAGATCATCCGTCTCGATCCGGAGGTCAACCATACCTTTTTCTCCTGGCATATCCTGGTCGTCGATCTGCCGCCGGGAACCCACTATACCTGGCGCTTGCACGGACCCTTCGAGCCGCGCGCGCACGGCTGGCTTTTCGATGCGTCGGTCGAGTTGGTGGACCCTTGGGCACGCGCCGTCAACCTCTCCCAGTGGGATCGCTGGCGCCGCCAGAGCGAAGGGGTGCGACCACATGATTCGCCCCGTGGGCTCGTTCTGGCCGAGGAATACGATTGGGAAGGCGACACACCGATCCGCCAGGCGACCGAGGAGACCATCATCTACGAGCTGCACGTCGGTGGGTTTACCCGGCACCCGAGCTCGGGCGTGCGGCATCCGGGAACCTTCCTCGGGCTGATCGAGAAGATTCGTTATCTGCAGGATCTCGGGATCACCCATGTCGAGTTGATGCCGGTGATGGCGTTCGACGAGCAGGACGTCCCGCCCGGAGTTTGGGAGGCCGGGCTGCGCAACTTCTGGGGCTACAGCAGCTTCGGCTTCTTCTCACCCCATCCCGGCTACTGTGTCACACCGGAGCACGGGACGCATCGCCGCGAGTTTCGCGACATGGTCAAGGCGCTCCACAAGGCTGGAATCGGCGTCATACTGGACGTCGTATTCAATCACACCAGCGAGGGCGGGAACGGCGGTCCGACGATGAGCTTCAAGGGGCTCGGCAACGAGACCTTCTATTGTCTCGACGCTGTCGACAAGCGCATCTATCTGGACTTCACGGGCTGTGGGAATACGGTCAACGCCAATCACCCATTCGTCGCGCGCTATATCCTCGATGCACTCGAGTACTGGGTGCGTGAGATGCACGTCGACGGTTTTCGCTTCGACCTCGCCAGCGCCATGGCGCGGGACGCGGACGGTCAACCGATGGCCAATCCGCCTGTCCTCTGGGGAATCGAGCTCTCGGACACGCTGAGCGCATCCAAGATCATCGCCGAGGCCTGGGACGCGGCCGGTCTCTATCAGGTCGGCAGCTTCCCCGGATACCGCTGGATGGAGTGGAATGGGTGCTACCGCGATAGCGTTCGGCGTTTCGTCCGGGGCGATCCGGGATTGGTCCCCGAGATCGCGACCCGGCTCGCCGGCAGCAGCGATCTCTATCAGGCCAACCTGCGCCAACCGATCAACAGCGTCAACTTTGTGACCTGTCACGATGGTTTCACGCTGTGGGACCTCGTCTCCTACGAGCGCAAATACAACCGCGCCAACCGCGAGGGCAACCGCGACGGCACGGATGACAACCTGAGCTGGAACTGCGGGGTGGAGGGCGAGACCTCCGATGCAGAGATCCTGGCGCTGCGGCGGCGGCAGGCCAAGAACCTGCTGACCCTGATGTTCCTGAGCCAGGGGATCCCGATGCTCCTGGCCGGCGACGAGGTGTTGCGCACACAGGAGGGCAACAACAACGTTTGGTGTCAGGATAACCCCTTGGGGTGGCTCGACTGGTCGTTGGTGGAGTCCAACGGCGGGATGCTCCGGTTCGTGCGCGGCCTGATCGCCTTGCGCAAGCGTCACGCGAGCCTGCGCCGCCGTCATTTCCTCTCCGGGCAGGCGCGCAAGGGCAGCGATCTCCCGGATGTCGCCTGGCACGGGACCAAGCTGGGAGCGCCGCCCTGGGACGACCCGGCGGCACGGGTGCTCGCCTTCACATTGGCGCCGGCTCGTCAGGGCGAGCAGTTGCTTCACGCACTGATCAATATGGACAGTGAGGCGCAGCGGTTCGAGATCCCGGGCATCGGGGACGTGCGCTGGTATCCCGCCGTGGATACGGGTCGCGCCAGTCCCACCGACCTCATCCTGCCCGAAGACCAGATCGCGAGCACCGCGTCCGTCGTGTTGGTGCGCGCGCGCAGCATCCAAGTCCTTGAGGGCCGCTGACGCGCCGAGCTCCGGATGCGGACTTTGACCGATCCCCCCCTGTTGTCATAATGTCTACGCCACAGCGCGGCCCTCCGTGGAGAGCCCGGAGCCATCGAAACGTCCGCTCGGCATCGTTCGATCCCAGCTGGCCGCCGACTGAGACAGGCTCATACGCGTTCCCGCGCGACGGTGGGGATCCATGACTCCGACCCACATCTATCATGCCCTCGGGCTGCACATGCACCAGCCGCCGGGAAACCTGCGTCTGCTGATCGAGGCGAATCCCTGGGAGGCCGAGGAGATCATCCGCTGTTACGAGCGGGTGGTGCGATACGCCTTGCGGTATCGTGACGTCGCCTGTCTGCACGTGGGGTTTTCGGGAGTCCTGCTGGAGCAACTGCTCGACCCGGACATCGTGCAGCGGTATCGCCATATCGTCGACATCCCGGCGATGCTGGAAGGCTACCGGGAGGCGGACAATATCGAGCTGATCGGAATGGGCTACTACCACCCGATCTTCCCGCTCATCCCACGCGCGGATTGGGCGGAGCAGCTGGACCGAGGGCGTGCCCTCATACAGGAGGTGTTCGGGCGGACCCCGCGGGGTTTCTGGCCTCCGGAGATGGCCTTCACCATGGCCATGATCCCGGCACTAGTCCAGGCGGGCTACGAATACGTGGTCGTCGATGGCGTCCATGTTCGGCCCGAGGACGGGATCAGCGATATCTTTCGGCCCTACCTCGCCTGTCACGAAGGTGTCTGTATCGGCGTCGTGCCGCGCGATCGGGATGTCTCCAACGCCCAGGAAAGCGGACTCGATCCGGGCTGGTTTCGCGACGAGGTCACGTGGCGCACGGCTGGCTCGCCACGCCCGCACGAGATGCGGCTGGTCACCACCTGGTCCGATGGCGAGAACGGCGGCTGGTTCCGGCAGACCCACGAAGACTCCGGTTTTTTCGGCCATTTCTTCGTACCCTATCTGGACCAGGTGCGTGCTGGCAGCTGTCCGATCACCCCAGTGCGCCTCAGCGATTATCTCAAGCAGGTCCCGCCAGTCGCGCATGCCCAGGTCCAGACCGGTGCCTGGAATGTCGGCTCGACATCCGGCGAGGACCTCTCCAAATGGGCGGGCAGCGAGCGCCAGAGACAGGCTGTCGCGGAGGTCGAACGGCTCAGCGCACGCTACTGGCAGCTGATGCAGAGTCACACGGACCATGGGCCGGGCTGGGAGGCTGCCATGGCGCGCGCCCGGCGCCTGATTCTCGAGGCCGAGACCAGCTGCTTTCTGTTCTGGGGTGATTCCTGGATCCCGCATCTCTATGTCCGGACGCGCGAGGCGGCCGCTGCCCTCGATGCGGCGGAAGAGAGTCTGTCGGCGCGGTTGCCGAACGACACGAGCCAGCTCGGGTCGGATCCTCTTCGCGAGTGATCCGGCGTCGCGGGGCCGCAGTGCAGTCCGTTTTGGGAGACATCGAGATCAATAATGAAGCGGAATCTCCCGGCGATGTTCGGGATGGCGCGCCCAATGATCCCGCGCAGGGGGCGGGCAAACACGGAGAGCCCGATGTCCAGCCGGACCCGTCCCATGGCCCGGGGGCTGATCTGGCTGCCGAGTCGCCGTCGCTCGTCCGTCGCTTCCCCTTGCTCGCCCGCGGGACCGGGGTCGTTCTCGTGGATGGCCTTGAAACGGATCTCCATGCCTACTGGCGCCTGGCGAGTCATGATCTGGCGCCGGCGGTCGCGGGATTCGCGCGTGACGGTCTTCAGCCGGTCCTGGTCCTCTGCCTCCGACGTCTCCAGATCGGTGGCCCGGAGCGGGTGAGTCGGCTCCCGGTTCGGCTTTCAGGCCTCCGCGGGCATGGCGAGCAGAGGTTTCAGATTGATCACAGGCCGGCGCGTTATGATGCCGAGCTGGGTCTGAGCAGCGATACCGGCGGCTGGGTCTTGCTGGCGCGCTCCAATGCGATCGACCATCCTGCGAGGGTCGGGCTCCGCCTCGGGCGGGGCATGGGGACGCCGCCGAGACCCGAGGAGTCTGGCCCGATTGCGGGCTCCGATCGCGATGTCTCACCGCAGCCGCTCGACTCCGTTGCGACCGCATCGTCGCTGCCCCGGCCGACCCGAGGTGCGGGGCGGGAACCGGTCGGCGTGACCGGCCCCTCAGAGACCCATGCGGCGGCAGGCCGGGACGCGGTCAGGGCTGGCAAGATCGAGTCCTGGCCAGACGTCTTTGCCGGAGGCCGCGCGGACGCCCGGCCTGCCGAGCACCCTGAACGCGACGGCACATCGCCAGTCCAGCTCGTCGGACCCGACGATCGCCGTCGGGGCCTCGTGCCCTCGGCCGACCCTGACGCACCGGCTGCCTCCGCGTCGTTCGATCGGCAGGGCAGCGGCGGTCGCATCGCGCGCCTGACTTACGGCGAGCCGGTGACCCGCGGCACGGAGCTGATGGTCGAGGCGGAGCTGCATGTCCATGGCCGGGCGGCACCAGGCTGCGAGATCGATCTGTTCGGCCGACCTTATCGGGTTGGGCCGGGGGGGCGCTTTCAATTCGTTATTCGCGTCGAGGATGACGCCTTGATCAGGCGCGCATTCGAGCTCAACCCGCCGCCTTTGATTGACCGTTCCGGGGATGACTAGGGCTCGACGGGTGGATCGACGGCATCGGCGTGTCCCCCCAAGAATCAAAAAAACCGACAGGGGAGAAAGGGTATGTACATTGCCATGGTCAGCGCCGAGTGCGCGCCGATCGCGAAGGCAGGCGGGCTTGGCGATGTCGTGCACGGCCTCTCGCGCGAGCTCATGGCAGTCGGTGAGGACGTGGAGGTCTTCCTGCCAGGATACGACTCACTGCGCTTCGACCTGATCGGCGCTCGGCGCGAAGTCGTTGGGGATCTCCAAGTCGCTTATTTCGACCAGTCGATCCCGTGTCGCGTCGAGTCCGCCCTGGTCGACGATCTCAACTGCTACTTCATCGAGTCCGAATCGCCGCATCGGTTCTTCCAGCGCGGCCGAATCTACGGCGAGGCGGATGATGCAGATCGCTTCGCATTCTTCTGCCGGGCGGTCCTGGAATTCATGTTGAGGTCGGGCAAGCGCCCCGACATTATCCATTGTCACGATTGGCAGACCGCCCTGGTTCCGGTGCTACTCTACGAGCGTTACACGGACCTCGGCCTGGGCGGGAGCCGCGTCTGCTACAGCCTGCATAATGTCGGATATCAGGGGGTAGTCGGGGCCTCCATCCTGCTGCAGGTCGGGCTCGACCCCGATCGCCTCATGGTGCCGGATCGTCTGCAGGACCCCGGGAATCCCCGGTTGGTCAATTTGATGAAGGGTGGGATCGTCTTCTCCAACTTCGTCAATACCGTCTCGCCCCGCTATGCCTGGGAGATCCAGCACACCGACCAAGGGATGGGGCTCCAGGGTGTGCTCCGAACCCACGACCGCAAATTCGGCGGTGTGCTCAACGGGATCGACTACCGCGTATGGAACCCCGAGACCGATACGCATATTCCCGAGCCGTTCGGCCCAGACCGCCTCCCGGGGAAGGCCGTCAACAAGCGCGCACTGCGCCGGCGCTTAAGGCTGGCGGAGGCAGCCAAACCCATCGTCGCGGTGGTCAGCCGGCTCGATTACCAGAAAGGGGTCCATCTGTTGCGATTCGGCGTGGACTACGCGATGGCACAAGGCTGCCAGGTTGCGCTCCTCGGGGCCGCACTCGACCCCGAGGTTGCCGAGCAGTTTCGGCGCATGCAGGAGCAGACGGCGGCGAACCCCGATTGTCGACTGGTCCTTGCCTATGACGAAGAGCTGTCCCATCTATTCTATGCGGGTGCGGACATGATCCTCATCCCGAGCATCTACGAGCCCTGCGGGCTGACCCAGATGATCTCAATGAAATACGGGGTCGTGCCGGTCGCACGCCGCGTCGGCGGCCTGGCCGATACGGTCTTCGACGCAAACTATTCGGATCGGCCCTTCGAGGAGCGTAACGGCTTTCTGTTCGACGATCTGACCGAGGCGGCCCTCGGCGAGGCGATGGAGCGGGCGATCGGTCTCTGGCGGCATCACCCGGAGTACTTTCGCCAGCTGCGGATCAACGGCATGCATGCAGACCATTCCTGGAGCCGGCCGGCGCGAGAGTACCTCGATATCTACGCGCACATTCGGGTTCAATAAGCCAAGATGACACCGCGATTTTCGCCGACCCCCGTCCCCTCGGTACCCTTGGACCTCGGGGCGGTCCGTGCCCAGTTCCCGATCCTCGAGACGCGGGTGCACGGCCGGCCGCTGGCCTATCTGGACAATGCCGCGAGCACCCAGCAGCCGCGGCAGGTCATCCATGCCGTCAGCGACTATCATCAGCAGTACCACGCGAACATCCATCGCGGGACATACCAGCTCTCGCGCAATGCCACGCGCATGCATGACTATGCCCGCGAGGTGGTCGCCCACTTTCTGCATGCAGCCGAGCCTGCCGAATGCATCTTTACCCGCGGGACGACAGAGGGCATCAATCTGGTCGCGGCCTCCTGGGGACGGGCCAACCTCGCGCCCGGTGACGAGATCATCCTCTCGGCGCTGGAGCATCACTCCAACATCGTACCGTGGCAATGGGCCGCCGAGGCGGCAGGCGCGCGCATTCGGGTCATCCCCGTAGACGAGGCTGGCGAGCTCCAGATCGACGAGTATCGCCGCTTGCTGTCACCCCGCACTCGTCTGGTGGCGGTGAATCACGTCTCGAATGCCCTGGGCACGATCAACCCGATCAGGGAGATCATCGACGAGGCCCATGCGGTCGGCGCCTTGGCGCTGATCGACGGCGCGCAGTGGGTTGCCCACGGCGCGACGGATGTCCAGGCGCTCGATGCGGATTTTTACGTGTTTTCTGGGCACAAGCTGTATGGCCCGACCGGCATCGGGGTGCTGTACGGCAAGCGCTCTCTGCTCGAGGCCATGCCGCCCTATCAGGGGGGCGGGGATATGATCGAGCAGGTCACCTTCGAGCGGACCACCTACGCCCAGCTGCCCAACAAATTCGAGGCCGGAACACCCCACATTGCGGGGGCCGTCGGTCTGGCTGCCGCAATCGAGTGGCTCCAGGGCATTGGATTCGAGCACATTGTCGCCCATGAGCAGCGGCTCTTGCAGCATGCCACTCAGCGGCTCTGCGAGCTGCCGGGTCTCGAGATCAAAGGCAGGGCACGCCACAAGTCCGCATTGGTGTCTTGGATCCTGGTCGATCCGCCGATCGGGACGCTGGATATCGGGATGCAGCTTGACCTCTGTGGGATCTGCATCCGCACCGGCCACCACTGTTGCCAGCCGCTCATGGACAGAATGGGCATCGCCTCGACGGCGCGCGCGTCGTTCGGCGTCTACAACGACCTCGATGAGATCGATCGCCTCGCCGAGGCGGTCGCCGCGATCATTGCGGGCGCGCAATCCCATCCCGCGCGAACGCAGGATGCGCCGAGGCCGCTTGCGGAAGGGTCCCGCGGGGCGCCGGTCAACGCCGACCACTATCCACTGGCGAGCGCGGCCTCGCCAGCGGCCGCCGCCGAGGAGATCGCCGAGCTGTTCGGTCTCTTGCCCGATTGGCCGATGCGTCACCAGCAAATCATGGACCTCGGCGAGCGCCTGCCCAGGATGCCCGATGCGCTGAAGACTGAGGCCAACTTCGTTCCCGGTTGCCAGAGCCGCGTCTACATGGCGGCCCGAGTGCGGCCCGACTCCAACGGCGTCATCGAGTTCTTGGCGGACAGCGACGCCAAGATCGTCCGTGGGCTGATTGCCCTGCTGCAGCAGCTTTACTCCGGTCAGGACGCACAGGCCATCCTGGCCTTCGACGCCCCGGCCTTCTTCACTCGCCTCGGTTTGGACGAGCATCTGAGCATGACGCGCCGCAACGGATTGCTCGCGATGGTTGAGCGAATCCGCCGGATCGCGGCCCAGCACGGCGGATAGGGCTCCGGCATCCAGCCGATCGGCGAAGCGCCGCGTTGCCCACGGCGCTCTCCATGCCCCTACGCCGCATGTGTCAAAGTTGGTTGACATTGCCAAGCGTCAAGCTACTATGACACCAGGATCACTTGCGGATCCCCCGGTATTTGGACGCATCAGATCGCACGGTTGTCGGCCGGTGCGATCTTCGCCAAATATACCCGTCGCACACACCCTGCGCGGCGACTTCGGCAACACCCGTATGGAGGCCTAATCCATGGCAGAGCAGCGCTCTCCCGCCGCACCACCTGTCGGCGGCAAACCTCAAGTGCAGGCGAAACCTGCGGTCGCGCAACAAGGCAGCAGCCTGTCTGGGCTGACCGAAGCACAGGCAAAGGAGTTCCATGAGCAGTTCAAGGTGACCTATACCGCTTTCGTCGGTATCGCGGCGATCGTGCATCTGTTCGTGATCGCGAGCAAACCCTGGTTCTGACTTTGGGAGGTAACCCGCTGTGCCACAAAACGTTTTTGACTACAGACCGAGTGAGCAGGATTATCGGATTTGGCTGGTCTTGAACCCGGCGGTCTGGCTGATGCCGATTCTCTTCGCCGTTCTCGTCGTCGCCTTGGCGGTGCATCTCTACGCATTCTCCCTCCCTGGTAACGCCTGGGAGTCCAGCAAGGCGGCGCCGGGCGTCGAGCGAGCTCAAGAAGCGGTGCCGGTTGAGGCGCCAGCCCCGGTCGAAGCGGCAGCACCAGCCGAAGCAGCACCAGCCGAAGCAGCACCAGCCGAAGCAGCACCAGCCGAAGCAGCACCAGCCGAAGCAGCACCCCCGGCGGGTTCGCCCCTTCAGCCGATCCCCGTAGAGGTCGTACCGACCCCTGAGGCCGCCTGAGACGGGATCGACCTATTCAGCGCCGGAACCGCATGACGCTTCTGATCAGACCTCATCAATGAGGGGAGGTTAGACGATGGCCGACTCGTTGTCCGGACTCACCGACCAGCAGGCAAAAGAGTTCCACGAGCAGTTCAAGGTGACCTACACCGCGTTCGTTGGGATCGCAGCGCTCGTTCACCTCATGGTGATTGCTGCCAATCCCTGGTTCTGAGCTGAATTCGACGGGAGCAAACCCATGAGTGACGTCAAAATCGCCAAGCCGAAAAACCCGGAAGACGACTGGAAGGTCTGGCTTGTCCTCAATCCCGCCAACTGGCTGATGCCGATCCTCTTCGCCGTCCTGATCATCGCCCTGGCTCTGCACGCGGTGGTGTTCCGGATGGGCTTCGGCTGGGCCTGATCCAGCCTTGCTCCGTACCTGAGAAGACCTTGATCGAATGCGGCCTCGTCATTCGGCCGGCTCGCGATCCGAACTCCTCGACTAACCCGGATCGCACCATGCCCGACGGCTTCGCGCCGTTGGGCATGGCGGGATAGATCTCCTGCCTCCTTGTTGGCGACACCGCTGCGGTGGCGGTCTTCGGCCTTCGTCCCCTTCGCGCCCCCCACTCGTGACGACCTGATGCACTCGACCCTGCGGGTCCAGCCTGCGTGATCCGGCGGGTCCGGGGAGGCAGGGGCTGGTCGACAGGCTCTCGGGCGGACGCTATCCTTATCTCGTCCGTCTGGCACTGGTGTTCTGCGTCTGGCTCGGGGAGCGACCCGTTCGGCCCTCTCCGGGAGCGCCCTCGTGAAGTCAAGCCACCGCAGCTGTGTCCTAGGCGTCGTCGCTCGACGTGGACCCGTTCGCTGCTGGGCGGGCGAAAGGATGGAGCGGGGGGCTGATTCCCCGGCGTTGTCTTGATCTTGTGTGCCGAGTGGGGGGACCTATGGAGTCCAGTGGTGCAGATTGGGATCGGCGAGGCCATGAACGCGTGCCGTGGAACTGCAGTGCCCGCCTGATGCAGCTGGGTTCGGGGACCGGCGATTGCGTGCCGGGCGTACACCAAGTGCTGGGCCGCAACATCAGCGAAGGGGGGCTCCAGGTGCGAGCCGACCGGCTCTTCGCGGTGCGATCGCGTTTGCTCGTCGAGATGGAGTCGCCCGAGGTCCCGGAAGGAATCCAGGCGGTTGGCTCGGTGGTGTGGGCTTCTCCCGGCAGCAGCGAGGATGCCTGGATCCTTGGAATCGAGTTTTCGGATGTTGGCGACACCGCAATGTCGCGTATCCGGGCGTTACTGTGGCTCGAGTCGGGCCGCAGTCTCAGCCACATCGGCATCGGTGATCCGACCGTAAAAGGATCCCAGGACCACGATCGCGACGACCCAACCGGGCCGTCGCGGCATCCCATATGCCCCTGAGTCCCTGCTGGCCGGCGTCTGGAGGCGGCGGCAAACCGGCGCCCGATCCGGCGATCCGAGGCGCACCCCGAAGGGGGCTGCGGGGTCCTGGTGTCCTCGCTGGGGGCGCTCGGGATCGAACGATTCGATGACGCCGGCAGTCGTCCTCCTGAGCGGTGGCCTGGATTCCTCGACCACGCTCGCGATCGCGAAGTCCGATGGTTTCGCGCTCTATGCGTTGTCGTTCCGCTACGGACAGCGTCACCGTGCCGAGCTCGAGTCCGCCGCGGCTGTTGCGTGCTCGATCGGTGTCGCGGATCACGCCGTCATCGACATCGATCTGCGGCGCTTCGGTGGCTCGGCGCTGACGGCCGACATCCCGGTCCCCAAAGGGCGATCCGCCCAGGCGATCGGTGTGGGGATTCCGGTCACCTACGTCCCCGCGCGCAATACGGTGTTTCTGTCCTTCGCGCTGGCATGGGCCGAGACCCTTGGCGCCGACGACATCTTCATCGGCGTCAATGCGCAGGACTACTCGGGCTACCCCGATTGTCGGCCGGCCTTCATCGAAGCCTTCGAGCGCATGGCCAACCTGGCGACCGCGGCGGCGGTCGAGGGGCGCCAGCGACTCAAGATCCACGCGCCATTGATGTCCTTGACCAAGGCCGAGATCATCGCCAAGGGGATCTCGCTGGGTGTCGATTACGGCCTGACCAGCAGCTGCTACGACCCTGGAACGGATGGCCGCCCCTGCGGTCACTGTGACTCGTGTCTGTTGCGTGCAAAGGGTTTCGCGGAGGCCGGTTATCCGGACCCACTCCTGTCCCGTTTTGCCTCAACCTAGAAACAAAGACCAGATGACCGAACGCCTGTTTCATGTCGCCGCCGTCCCCTTCGAGGCGGCGCGGCGCGTCTCCGTCCTTCCCGCCGGGCACCGCTCGCGCCGGCTCCACGGGCATGGTTTCGTCGCCAGGGTCCGGGCTGAGCTCCCCGCCGCCTGGGCGCCGTTTCCGGGAGGCGAGACCGAGGCGCTCACCCGAGCACTGAAGGGCTGCGTCGAGCCGCTGGACTACAGCGACCTCAACGGTCATCTGCCCGTCCCAACCGATGAGAACCTGGCACGTTGGGTGCGGGGGAGGCTGGCAGTCCCGGGTATCGACACGGTGGGTGTCCAGAGCACCCTTGATCAGGGGGCCGACCTGGACGGCGCAGAGCAGGTCCAGGTCTGGCGCCGGTTCCGTTTCGAGGCGGCGCATCGTCTTCCAAACGTGCCCGAGGGCCATCCTTGCGGGCGCATGCACGGACATGGGTTCGAGGTCATCCTGCATGCCAAGCAGGATCTCGCCGGCGCCGACATGGGTATCGACTTCGACCGGCTCCAGGCGATCTGGGCACCCGTTCACGCCGAGCTCGACCTCGCTTGCCTGAACGAGGTCGCCGGGCTGGAGAACCCGACGAGCGAGATGCTGGCCCGCTGGATCTGGGAACGGGTGCAACCGGTTCTGCCGGCCCTCTCCTGCGTCACCGTCTTTGAGACACAGACGGCCGGCTGTCATTACGACGGCCAGCATTATCGGATCTGGAAGGAGCAGCGCTTCGAGAGCGCAGTGCGTCTGGTGCGGGCACCGGTGGACCACCCGCGGCGGCGTCTGCATGGTCACAGCTATCTGCTCCGTCTGCATCTCACCGCGCCCCTGGACGAGGTTCTTGGATGGACAGTCGACTACGGGGACGTCAAGGTCCTGTTCAGGCCGGTCTACGATCGCCTCGACCACCATCGGCTCGACGAGCTGCCCCGCCTGCGACACCCCGATCCCGCCAATCTCCTCCTGTGGATCCGCGAGGAGGTCGCCGCGGTGCTGCCTCAGCTGGATCGGATCGACCTTCATGAAACCCGCGGCTGCGGGGCAATTCTGTGTTGGAGTGAGCTCGGCCCGACGCTCCCGCTATGAGCTACAGCGTCAAAGAGGTCTACTACACCTTGCAGGGGGAGGGTGCGCAAGCCGGTCGCGCCGCCGTCTTCTGCCGTTTCGCGGGTTGCAATCTGTGGTCCGGGCGGGAGCAGGATCGGGCCTCGGCCATCTGCCGTTTCTGCGATACCGACTTCCGGGGCACGGACGGCGCAGGCGGTGGCGTCTACAAGGACCCCGAGGCGCTCGCCCGGCGCATCGAGTCGATCTGGTCCGGGGGCGACCGCCCTCGCGGGCGACCCTTGGTCGTCCTGACCGGCGGCGAGCCCCTGCTGCAGCTCGATCGCCCCCTGATCGAGTCCCTGCACGAGCGGGGATTCGAGGTCGCCATCGAGACCAACGGGACACGGCCGGTGCCAGACGGCGTCGACTGGATCTGCGTCAGCCCCAAGGCGGGCGCGGACCTCGTGCAACGGACCGGCCAGGAGCTCAAGCTCGTCTTCCCCCAGCCTGGTCTCTCGCCCGAAGACCTCGAGCAGCTCGCGTTCGAGCACTTCTTTCTGCAGCCGATGGATGGACCCGATCGCCTCGCCAATACCCATCGGACGATCGCCTATTGCAGGGCCCGTCCGCACTGGCGCCTCAGCATCCAGACCCATAAGCTCCTCGGCATCCCCTGATCCGACAGCGGCTGGCGCCGGGGCTGCCGGCGTGGCGCTCTCGCGCCCTGCGGCATGCGTTCTCGCGTATGATGTCGCGTCGACACCCAGAACCCAGAGTGATTGCCGATGCTCGTGCTCCGTGGTGCACCCGCCCTCTCCGAGTTCCGTCTGCGTAAGCTGGCCGATCGTCTGCGCGAGCAGACCGGTGTGCCGATCGCGCTCTATGCGGAGTACGTCCACTTCGCCGATCT
>NZ_JAJDNA010000051.1 GCF_022340925.1 Thiocapsa sp. | reverse complement strand
TGCTCGGAGAGTCCGGCCCAATCGGACTCGGCGACACAGGCACGCAGGTCTTCGATCTCCGCCGGAAGTCCGGCAAGCAACGCCTCCAGAAGCTCGTCGGCGAGCGACGAATCCCCCTCGGTGCTGGCAAGCGCGGCCTGCTCGTCTCGGACCGGCAGTGCGTCCAGCCTCGATCGATGGTCTGTCTCGGCCACGGTTGGCTCCCCCGGTTGAGTCATCGCATCAGCGCCCTATGATAGCGGCACCGGAGCCGCGGCGCCCGAGTCCGGCATCGAATGCCTCAGTCTGACTTGGTTGCTGCCGGATGCTGGTGCAGAATCGAGGCTTCAACCTCATAGGGCGGGCCCCAGGCCCGGGCGGGCAGACGATGTCTTATCCGACGATCGAAGACTTTGTGGGTAACACGCCGCTGGTGCGGCTTCAACGACTGCCGGGGGCGGCCGAGAATCTGATCCTTGCCAAGCTCGAGGGCAACAATCCGGCGGGCTCGGTGAAGGATCGTCCAGCATTGAACATGATTCGGTGTGCCGAGGAGCGTGGGAGCATCAAACCCGGCGACACCCTGATCGAGGCGACCAGCGGCAACACGGGTATCGCGCTGGCAATGGCGGCAGCGATCAAAGGGTACCGAATGGTCTTGATCATGCCGGAGCACATGAGCGCCGAGCGGCGCGGCGTCATGCGCAGCTTCGGTGCGGAGATTGTCCTGACGCCCAAGGCGGGCAGCATGGAGGCGGCGATCGATCTGGCTAACGCGATGGAGGCACGCGGCGAGGGGGTCCGGCTCGATCAGTTCTCGAACCCGGACAATCCGGCGGCCCATTATCAGTCGACGGGTCCGGAGGTCTGGCGCGATACCCATGGCTCCATCACCCACTTCGTGAGCGCCATGGGAACGACCGGAACCATCATGGGAACAGGTCGGTATCTCAAGGAGCGGAACCCGGAGGTCCAGATCATCGGGGTCCAGCCGGAGGAGGGGTCAAGCATCCCGGGGATCCGTCGCTGGCCGGAGGCCTATCTGCCGAAGATCTTCGATCCAGCGGGCGTGGATCGGATCATCGACGTCTCCCAGGATCTCGCCGAGCGGACGGCTCGGGAGCTGGCGGCGCAAGAGGGGATCTTCGGCGGCGTCTCTTCCGGTGGTTGTGTCGCGGCCGCCCTGCGACTCTCGCGTGAGGTGAGCGATGCTGTGATCGTTGCGATCATCTGCGACCGTGGCGACCGCTATCTGTCGACTGGCGTGTTTCCCGCTTAGTGAAGCGCTGAAATCGTCGAGGCCTCGGGAGAACGGGAATCCCAGGCATGAATCGCCCATTGATCGGCTGTGCGGTCCAGGGGCTCGAATCGAGGTTGAACCCGTGTCAAGACGCCGCAAGCCGTTGCCTCAGGGACCGTTCGAGGCCGAGATTGAAGGTCTGACCCATGAGGGTCGGGGCCTGGCACATCTCGACGGCAAGGCGGTCTTCATCGAGGGGGCGCTGCCGGGCGAGCGCGTGCGCTTCCGGTATGTGCGGACGCAGCGTCGCTACGACGAGGGCGTGACCCTCGAGATCCTGCGGCCGGCGCCCGAGCGGGTGACGCCGGGGTGCAGCCATTTTGGCGTGTGCGGCGGTTGCGCGCTGCAGCACATGGATGCCGATGCGCAGATCCGTTTCAAGCAGGCCAGTCTGGCCGAGGTCTTCCTGCGCATCGGCAAGGTAACCCCGCTGAGATGGCTGGAGCCGCTGAGCGCCCGGGCATGGGGATACCGGCGCAAGGCGCGGCTTGGGGTGCGTCACGTCGCCAAAAAGGGGCGGACCCTGGTGGGATTTCGGGAACGGGGCAGCTCGTTTATCGCGGACCTGAACCGGTGTGAGGTGCTCCATCCTTCGGTCGGCGGACGCATCAAAGCGATTGCCGACGCGCTCGATTCGCTGAGCATTCGCCAGCAGGTGCCGCAGATCGAGGTCGCGCTCGGTGACACGCCACCTGTCCTCGTCTTTCGGGTGCTGGCCCCACCCAGTGCCGCCGATCTCGGCGTGCTCGGTGCACTCGCCGAGCATGAGGGCCTCCACGTCTACCTGCAGGAGTCGGGGCCCGAGAGCATCCGACCGCTTCCCGGACAGGGCCTGGCACTCTACTACGAGCTGCCCAGCCACGATCTGCGCATCGCGTTCGAGCCGACCGACTTCACTCAGGTGAATCTCGAGGTGAACCGTCTGATGGTCGATCAGGCGCTCGGCCTCTTGGACGTGCAGCCGGATGAGCAGGTCTTGGATCTCTTCTGCGGTGTCGGCAACTTTACCCTGCCGCTGGCGCGGCGTGCCCAACGGGTCGTCGGAGTGGAGGGCGATGCCGGTCTCGTGGCACGTGCGGAGTCGAACGCCACCTTGAACAAGATCACGAATGCGCGTTTTTATGCGGCGGATCTCTACGGCGAGCTCGATGTGGAGCCCTGGCTGCGTGAGGGTTTCGCCAAGGCCTTGCTGGATCCACCTCGAAGCGGTGCACTCACCATCATCGACTGGTTGCCGCGCCTCGGCGTCGATCGCATGCTCTACGTCTCCTGTTATCCGACGACGCTCGCTCGCGACGCGGATCGCCTGGTGAACGGGCTCGGCTACCGTCTTGTGGCTGCCGGGGTGATGGACATGTTCCCGCAAACCGCGCATGTCGAGTCGCTGGCCTTGTTCGAGCGGGCCGGCCGAGTCTGATGGACGAGGCGCTGAATCGGCTGTGGGTTTCCGATCGCATGCGATCCCCGGCATCGCTCGGTTCAAGTCCCGGGTTGATTCCGCAAGCTGGTCCGGTCGGAGCGGAGGTTGATAGGCTCACCGGGAAAGGCGCATGTGGTCCCACAAGAGACACATCCTGATCGATATCGACCGACAGACCCTCAGTCTGTGTGAAGGCGCGGAGCGCCTGGCCGTCTATCCTGTCTCGACCGCGCTGAATGGGGTCGGTGAATGCCACGGCAGCGGCTGCACCCCACGCGGACTGCACCGGGTTCGCATGCGCATCGGCGAAGGTTGTCCCCCGGGCACGGTCTTTCGCGGTCGCCGGCCGACGGGGGAGATCTATGATGCCGCGCTCGCGGCCGCGTGTCCCGGCCGCGACTGGATCTTGACCCGGATCCTATGGCTTACGGGTTGCGAGCCGGGTCGCAACCGGGGCGGCCGCCTGGATACGCTGCGCCGTTTCATTTATATCCATGGCTGCCCGGATAGCGAGCCGATGGGTATCCCCAGGTCCCACGGCTGCATTCGCATGCACAGCCGCGAGCTGATCGAGCTGTTCGACCGGACACCGCTCGGAACGCCGGTGATGCTGATTCAAGGGCGACGCCGACGCCGGCGCGGCGCATAGGCCGCGATCTCCCGGATGACGCGTGAGAAAGGGAGGTTCTGTAGACCGCCGAATCGGGCGATAGCGGCTAGGAGTGTGGCGTGCACATCTTGAACATAGTCGGGAACCGGGGCATCCGGGTCTAGCGCGGCGGCGATGCCGCGCAGACCGCCCACCTGTAACCGCATCGCCTTGGTATGCGGCAGCGCGCTCCCCGGGCTGTGGGCCTTCAGCGCGAATCTTGCCTGCTGGCCGAGAAGGTCCAGCAGGACGATGCAGGTCTGCTGCGCTTCGTCGGAGGTGCAGTGCACGCCCTCGCGTTCCGCGATGCAGAACTTCTTCGCCTGAGAGCAACCACAGTGGTTGGTCAGTATGCCTTTCTCATAGGCGCAATAACGTTCGTTGATCTCCCGATAGGTCCGGCGAAAGGCGTCGTTGTCCAAGC
This sequence comes from Thiocapsa sp., assembly GCF_022340925.1. Lineage (GTDB taxonomy): Bacteria > Pseudomonadota > Gammaproteobacteria > Chromatiales > Chromatiaceae > Thiocapsa. Next base: position 31,878 of record NZ_JAJDNA010000051.1, on the reverse strand, counting down.
GGCTGTCAGCTCCCGGGTTCGCTGTGGCTCTTGAAGCGCTGGATCAAGCGGCGATCTCGCTTGGTTGGCCGCCCCGCATGTTCGACCGTTTCCGCGCCGGTTTCGCGGCGCTCGCGGACGAGCTCCCGGCGTCTGACGCGGCTCGCTTCGTCCTCCAGGTAGAGCAATGCCGCATCGCTAGGCGACCGTCGCTGCTTGGTCAGCGCGATGACCTCGACTTCCCAGGTCAGGCCGCCCTTGCGAATCAGGATGCGCGCGCCTGGTCCGATCGCTCGACCCGGCTTGGCGCGGTGGCCGTTGACCTGGACCTTGCCTCCGCTGATCGCCTCGACTGCCAGCTGCCGTGTCCTGAAGAAACGTGCGGCCCAGAGCCACTTGTCCAACCGGATCGATTCATGCGTCGCGGCCTCACCCGGCATCGGTCGAGCCTAGGAGTCGGTCCAACTCGCCGCGGGCATCGAGCATCGCGAGGTCGTCGTAACCGCCAACATGGAGATCGTCGATGAAGATTTGAGGCACGGTGTGTCGTCGGCTGCGCCGACGCATCACCGCCATCTGCTCGCGGTCATGATCGACGGCAATCTCCTCGAAGACGACGCCCTTGCGCTGGAGCAGGTGGCGTGCCCGTGAGCAGTACGGACAGATCATGGTTGTGTATATCGTCACATGAGGCATTGGAACCTTCTTTGTCCGGTGCGTCCTTGCCGGGGCGGCCAGGTCGCTGACTGGCGTAGGACGCCACCTCGACCCGCCGGGCGGCCTTCGTCTGACTCGGAACGTCCTCTGGGCACGCGAGCAAACCCCACCTTCGCTCGATTCAACGCTGGCCCGCGCGGGCGATGGACGTTCAATGACCGTTTGTAGATGATGGCAAAGCTTCGCCGTCTCGGCTACCGGTCGTCAACCCGCACTTGAAACCGCGCCGCCTAGGCCGAACCACCGATATTGGAGGCAGGAGAAGCCGCCGACTTGCCCTGACCCGGACATCGACCCGACCCCAGGATCATCATGTATCGCGACACTCCCCACCCGATCTATCTCAAAGACTATCGCCCGCCCGAGTTCATGATCGATCATGTGGACCTCCGGTTCGAGCTGGACCCGGATCTCACGCGGGTGGAGGCCACGCTCCGGTTGCGTCGAAACCCGGCTGCGACGCGGGGCGACGGCACCCTCAGACTCGATGGCGAGCAATTGGAGCTGGAGCGAGTGGAGATCGACGGCCATGCACTGGCTCCATCGGAGTATCGTGTCGACCCCGATTCCCTGCTGCTCCGAAGAGTGCCCGACCGATTCCGGCTCGACACGCGTGTGCATCTCCACCCCACGCTCAATACCGCGTTGGAAGGACTCTACCAGTCGGGCCAGATGCTCTGTACCCAATGTGAGGCCGAGGGTTTCCGCCGCATCACCTATTTCCTCGACCGCCCGGATGTGATGGCGCGCTATCGCGCCACATTGATTGCGGATCGGGAGCGCTTTCCAGTGCTGCTGTCCAACGGCAATCGGATCGAAGCGCGCGATCTCGCAGATGGCCGGCATCTGGTGAGCTGGGAGGACCCTTTCCCGAAGCCAAGTTATCTCTTTGCCCTGATCGCGGGCGATCTGTCGGTCGTGGAGGATCTCTTCACAACCAGGTCGGGGCGACGGGTCGCACTTCAGATCTATGTCGAGCCGCACAACCTGGACAAGTGTGAGCATGCGATGCGTGCGCTGAAGCAGGCGATGCGTTGGGACGAGGAGCGCTTCGGTCGAGAATACGATCTGGATGTTTTCATGATCGTCGCCGTCAGCCATTTCAATATGGGCGCCATGGAGAACAAGGGGCTCAATGTCTTCAACGACAAGTTCATCCTGGCGCGCCCGGACACGGCCACAGACGACGATTTCGCGGGGATCGAGGGCGTCATCGCGCATGAGTACTTTCACAACTGGACCGGAAATCGTGTCACCTGCCGAGACTGGTTTCAGCTCAGCCTGAAAGAGGGATTCACGGTCTACCGGGACCAAGAGTTCTCCGCGGATGTCGGATCGAGCGAGGTCAAACGAATTCACGATGTGCGTCTGCTGCGTGCGCATCAGTTCCCGGAGGACGCCGGGCCTTTGGCCCATCCAGTGCGGCCGGATTCCTATATCGAGATCAACAACTTTTACACGGCCACCGTCTACAACAAAGGGGCCGAGCTGGTCCGGATGCTAGCAAAGCTGCTGGGGCCCGATCTGTTCCGGCAAGCCACAGACCTGTACTTCGCACGCCATGACGGTCAAGCGGTGACCACCGACGACTTCGTCCGGTGTATGGAGGACGTCAGCGGGCGCGATCTGGCTCAGTTCCGCCGCTGGTACACACAGGCGGGAACGCCGACCCTGGAAGTCGAGGGCGAGTATGATCCCGAGCGCGCGACCTACACCCTCGTGGTCAGGCAGCGGATCCCAGCGACACCCGACGAGGCTCGTAAGCAACCCCTGCATCTGCCGCTGACGATCGGTCTGCTCGATTCGCGAGGGGCGGAGCTGGCCCTGCGACTCGAGGACGACCCGGTCGGGTGGGGACCCGGAACCGGGATCCTGGAGCTACGTGACTGGGAGCAGGGCTTTCGCTTCGTCGATGTCCCTGAACGCCCAATCCCGTCGCTGCTGCGCGGGTTTTCGGCGCCGGTGAAATTGCACTTCGACTACAGCGACCAGGAGCTGCTGTTCCTGCTGCGTCATGACACGGACGGTTTCATCAGGTGGGATGCCGCGCAGAACCTGATGCAGCGACTTGTGTTGACCATGGCGGGGGACCGGGATCGGTCGATTCCAACGCATTTCGTCGACGTGATACGAGAGACCCTGGCAGAGACCGGGGGCAACGCGGCGCTGATCGCAGAGGTCTTGTCATTGCCATCGGAGTCTTACCTCGGGGATCAGATGGAGGTGGTCGACGTGGAGGGAATCCATCACGCCCGTGAGCGCCTGAGGCGTCACCTGGGGGAGGCGCTGCGTGCGGATCTGTTCGACGTCTATTTATCCAATCACAACTCCGTCACCAATGAGCCGATGCAGGACGCGATCGGAAGGCGGGCCTTGAAGAACCTCGCCTTGAGCTACCTCATGGCCAGTGGGGACAAGAAGGCGCTCGCTCTCTGTCGATCGCAGTTCGCGGCCGGGGCCAATATGACCGATGTGATGGGTGCTCTGCGACTGCTCGTCGAGCATGGCGGGCGCGACGGCCGGTCCGCGCTGGACGCCTTCTATCGGAACTGGTCGACTGAGCCGCTGGTCATCGACAAGTGGTTCAGCGTGCAGGCGACTAGCATTCGGCCCGGAACCTTGGGGATGGTCCTCCGACTGATGGAGCATCCGGATTTCTCGCTGAGGAGCCCCAACCGGGTCCGCAGTCTGATCGGCGCCTTCTGCAACGGTAATCCTTTTCATTTCCACGCCGCGGACGGGAGTGGGTATCGGTTCCTGGCCGACCGGATCCTGGAGTTGGATCCGCTCAATCCGCAGATCGCCGCGCGCCTCATGCAGCCACTGATCCGTTGGCGGCGGTATGACGAAGGCCGCCAGGCGATGATGCTTGCCGAGCTCGGGCGCATCCTGAGGACGGATGAGCTCTCGAGCGACGTCTTCGAAGTGGCCTCGAAGGCCTGCGGAGAGGCTGGGCCGGAGAAGGTTTCCTAGGCGCCTGTCGATCCCTCAGGCGCGCCGCGGTATTGGTGCGTGCCGGAGCTCTTCCGCGGCCTGACAAGCGGCGCAACGTTTGGCGTTCGGCACGTGCTTCCGGCGGCGCGTCGGTATCGGTTCGCCGCAGTCGCTACAACGGCTGCTGCCGAATCCGCTGTTGGCATGCCTCTGGATCGCGGCGATTCGGAGCTCGGTTTCACGTTCCACATGGGCTTGTGCGAGATCCAGCACGTCGGCGAATTTTTCCATCGGAAGCTGACCTATCCAGCGGCGAGGCACCTTAGTATGTTCCCTGTGGATGATCCTTTTATGAGCTTTTGATGGCACCTCGGTGACGGTCCCACGGCCCGGCTTTTAGGCGCCTTGCGTCGAGTGTGTCCGGCACCGACGCGAACGGCGCAGCTGGCCGAGGATGCTCAGGAGCCGTGGTGGTGTTACAGCCTTCAATGGGATGGACCATGCCCGCAATCGTCGATCGCTATTTGCTCACCGAGACAGCCAAGGTGTTTTCTGCGATCGTCGCGATCCTCTTGCTGATCGTCGCGAGCATGCTGTTTCTGCGCACACTGGAAGAGGTCAACGTGGGGGCGCTCAGAGTGCATCTGGTGCTCAACTTCCTGGCCTACCAGATCGTGCGCGATCTGCCGACTCTGCTGCCACCGGCCTTTTTCCTCGGCTTGCTGGTCACCTTGAGCCGATTCTCGCGGGACAGCGAGTTGATCGCGATGAGCGCCTGCGGCATCGGCCCTGCGCGACATCTTCGCGCGCTCCTTCTGCTTGCCGTCCCGGTTGCACTCATCACCGGGTGGATCTCGCTGTTCCTTCAGCCCTGGGCGGCGACCGGTATTCATCAGATCCGCATGCAGCAGAAGGATCAAGCGGCGCAGATCGCGGGCCTTCAGGCCGGGCGCTTCTATCTCGAAGAGCGTGGAGAGCTGATTCTCTACATCGGGGAGATGGACCGTCATCAGTCCCTTGGCGATGTCTTTATCCTGGATCGCCGTGACGATCTCGAGCGCTTGGTCGTCAGCAAGGGAGGTCGACACCGCATCGAGGAGGGTACTGGTGACCACATCGTGACCCTTAGCAGCGGCCACCGCTTCGACGGGAAACCGGGTGGCGGGGAATTCATGGTCGGTGACTTCGACGAGTATCAGATTCGCATTCGCTCGTCGGCTGCGGCACCAGGTGCGATTGGGAAGCGCTCGACGACTCCGACATCCCACCTCATTGCATCGGCGGAACTGACCGACCGCGCCGAGCTCGAGCATCGTTTGTCGCCGCCCCTCGCGGTCATCATCTTCACCATCGTCGCCATGCCACTGATTGCGCTCTCCCCTCGCCAGCGGACTCCGGCCCGGCTGTTTCTGGCCTTTCTGGCCTATTTCAGCTTCTTCAATCTGCAGCGGCTCGCCGAGAGTTGGCTGGCTGCCGGAGTGACCCCCCTCTGGCTGACCAGCCTCTGGTATCAGCTGCTGATCCTCGCGGTGGTCTATTTGATGTTGCTCCCGGACAGCCTCTGGCTCAAGCGGCTGATCGGGCGTCTCAGGGATGTCCATGCCGGCTGGCTCGGGCGCCGGCCAAAGCGCGTTGCGGCCCCGCCGCGATGACCCTCGAAGCGTCGGCGCTCGATGCACTGCAACCAGACCTCGGTGGATCGGGTGCGCCGGATCGCCCGACAAACGGCTCCCTCATGGTGAGAGCCCTGCCAGTGCGGGTCCGTTCAAATGCAGTCCGACTCGGACGACATCGACCTCAACGACGCTGACGCATCGAGAGTCCGGCAACGATGACGGCCAACGCGACGAGCAGGACGATGAGGGTTGCGAGGGCATTGATCTGAGGTGAGACGCCCATGCGGACGCTGGAGTAGATGACCATGGGGAGCGTCGTCGAGCCGGGCCCGGCCACGAAGCTCGCGATGACCAGATCGTCGAGCGACAGCGTGAACGCCAGGAGCCAGCCCGAAAGCAAAGCCGGCGCGATCAGAGGAAGTGTGATCATGCGATAGACACCGAGCGGTCGAGCACCCAGATCCATCGCCGCCTCCTCGAGCGAACGGTCCAGTTGCGACAGCCGCGCGCGGACGACCACGGCCACGTAGGCCATGCTGAACGTAATGTGGGCGATCGTGATGGTGGTGAAGCCGCGACCCGCGGGCCAGCCGATCCCTTGCTGCATTGCCACAAAGAGCAGCAGCAGGGAGAGTCCGATGATGACATCCGGCATCACCAGGGGTGCGGTCAGCAGCAGCTCGAAACCAGCGCGTCCGCGGAAACGGGGATGCCGTACCAAGGCGTTCGCGGCCAATGTGCCCAAGACCACCGCCAGGGTTGCGTTGGTGGCGGCGATGCGCACGCTGAGCCAAGCGGCATCAAGCAGCTGCTGATTCCTGAGGAGCTCCGCGTACCAGCGAGTCGAGAAACCACTCCAGACGGTGACCAGACGCGATTCGTTGAAGGAATAGACGATCAACAGGACGATCGGCACGTACAAAAAGGCATACCCGAAGACAAGCATGCCGAGGAGCGGCCAGCGACGTCGCTTCATGGACGGCCGCCCTCCATCCGCTGCTGCCAGCGTTGCATCATCACGAACGGAATGACGAGCAAGGCCAGCATCACGATCGCCAGCGCGGAGGCGAGCGGCCAGTCTTTGTTTGAGAAGAACTCGGTCCACAGGAGCTTGCCAACCATGAGGCTCTGGGGTCCGCCGAGAAGATCGGGGATCACGAACTCGCCTACCACCGGGATGAAGACCAACATGCTGCCGGCGACGATGCCGGCCATGGAAAGCGGCAATGTGACCCGCATGAAGCCGCAAAAGGGGCGGCACCCGAGGTCCGCGGCCGCCTCGAGCAAGCCATGGTCGAGGCGCGTCAGATTCGCGTACAGCGGCAGGATCATGAAGGGCAGATAGGAATAGACGACGCCGATATAGACGGCCGTCTGGGTATGAAGAATCGTCAGCGGCGAATCGATCAGGCCCAGCCATATCAGGAAGTCGTTCAACAGTCCGTTCGACTTGAGGATTCCGATCCAGGCATAGACGCGGATGAGGAAAGAGGTCCAGAAGGGCAGGATGATCAGCATCAACAGGACCACCCGAAGACGTTCCGGTGCTGTCGCGATGGCATAGGCCATCGGGTATCCCAGGAGCAGGCAGAGCAGGGTCGAGATCAGCGCGACCTGGAGCGAGTTGAGGAAAGCGCTCAAATAGAGGGAGTCTTCTCCGACCAGCAGGAAGTTCTGCAGGTTGAGCTGGATCTGCAGAAGCCCGTCCTCGATCCATTGCCACAGCGGCGTGTAGGGCGGCTGCGCGAGCGCCGGCTCGGCGAGGCTGATCTGCAGGACGATCACGAAAGGCAGCAGGAAGAAGAGTCCGAGCCAAAGGTAAGGAATTCCGATATTGACCAGTCGGCTCAGGACTTGGGTTGCAGCAGGCCGACTGGGTTGCGGTAAGGCCATGGCGAGAGCTCGGAAGGTTAGTCCGGCATTGAGTCGAAGCGACGCGGAATGGCCACGCCTGACGGCAGGCCATTGCTCGCCCTGGCTTGCGACCTGGCGCAGGCTACTCGGTCAACACGACACCGCTGGTCGGGGACCATTCGATGACCACCTCCTGCTCCCATGTCAGCGCCTGCTCGGTGCGGGGTTGGACGTTGGTCAGCGTCATCTCCACGAGCGAGCCGTCCCCGATCCGCACCCGGTAGATGGAAACATCCCCGAGGTACGCGATATCCTCGACCACCCCCTGCAGCTGATTGACGCCGTCCTCCCGGTCTTCCTGCGACAGTCGCATCTTCTCCGGGCGCACGGCGATCGTGACGGGGGTTCCCAGAACGAGCGGGTGGAAGCTGCGCATCCGCATCGGCCGACCGACCCGGGTCTCGACCAGCACCTCATCGCCCTCGGCCGCGACGACCTTGCCTTCGAAGAGGTTGACCGAGCCGATGAACTCGGCCACGAAACGGCAGGTCGGAAACTCGTAGATCGCCGTCGGTGTGTCGACCTGCATGATCTGGCCTGCATCCATGACGGCGATGCGTGTCGACATGGTCATCGCCTCCTCTTGGTCATGGGTCACGGTCACGAAGGTGATCCCGAGCCGCTCTTGAAGGTTCACGAGCTCGAACTGGGTATTCTCGCGCAGTCGTTTGTCGAGTGCCCCGAGCGGCTCGTCGAGCAGGAGCAGCTTCGGGTGCTTGGCCAGGCTGCGCGCCAGCGCCACCCGTTGGCGTTGGCCGCCCGAAAGCTGGTCGGGCCGGCGTTTGCGCAGCTCCGTGATCTTGAGCAGGTCGAGCATCTCACCGACCCGCTCGACGCGCTCCGACCGCGGTAGACGGTCCTGCTTGAGGCCGAACTCGACGTTCTGCTCTACGCTCATATGCGGGAACAGCGCATAGGACTGGAACATCATGTTGACGGGTCGGGAGTACGCGGGAACATCCGTGACGTCAACGCCGTCGATATAGATTCGGCCGGCGCTCGGGTACTCGAGTCCCGCGAGGATGCGCAGGAGGGTCGATTTCCCGCAGCCGGAGCTCCCCAGAAGGGAAAAGAACTCGCCCTTGAAGATGTCCAGACTGACGTCGTCGACCGCGTAGACGTCCCCAAACTTTTTGGTCACACGATCGACGCGAAGATAGGGGGCGGCCCTGGGGTCCTGCCAGGGCTCCAGCCGCTGGTTTTCGGCTAGGGTCGGCACATGCTCTTCCGGCGTCAGCGGTTGGCTTTGATACGGGTCCAGAGCCGATTCAGCTCGCGAAGCTCACGATCGCTGCGCTCGGCCTGAGTGAAGAGCCGTTTTTTGACCTCGTTGGGGGGGTAGATCGCAGGATCCTCCCGGACGTCCTCTTCCAGCAGATCCGTCGCGGCCAGGTTGGGATTGGCGTAATAGACCTCATTGCTGATCGCGGCGATGACCGGTGGCTCGAGCAGGTAGGCGATGAAGGCATGAGCGGCATCGGGGTTGGGGGCGTCCTTGGGGATCGCGATCACGTCGGTCCAGATCGCGGCCCCTTCGCGGGGAAGACGGTACTCGATGACGACACCTTTATCGGCCTCTTCGGCGCGGGCCTGGGCTTGAAAGACGTCGCCGGAGTAGCCCATGGCGAGACAGATGTCGCCGTTGGCCAAATCGCTGACATACTGCGAGGAATGGAAGTAGCGGACGTATGGGTAGATTGCCCCGATCAAGGCTGAAGCAGCATCCAGATCGGCCTTGTCGAGACTGTTCGGCTCCTTGCCGAGATAGGCGAGGGCGGCGGGCACGACCTCGGCCGGGTCGTCCAGCATGCTGATACCGCAGTCAGCGAGCTTGGCGGCCGTCTCGGGATCGAACAGGAGCCCCCAGGTGTCGAGATCCGCCTCATCGCCCAACGCCGCCTGAATCCTGTCGAGGTTGAGCCCCAGCCCGGACGTGCCCCACATGTAAGGCACAAGATGGTCGTTGTTCGGGTCGATCGCGGACAGGCTGCTCATGATCGCCGGATCGAGCTGGTCAAGGCCCGGCAGCTTGTCCTTCTCCAACGGGAGGTAGAGATCCGCCTTGACGTGGCGCGCCGCAAACGGCCGTGCTGTCGGGAAGACGAGATCGTACCCGCTGTGCCCGGCAAAGAGCTTGGCCTCCAAGACCTCGTTGGAGTCGTAGACGTCCAGAACAGGACGGATTCCGGACTTGGCCTGGAAGCCCGACAGGGTGTCTGCGGCGAAGTAATCGCTCCAGTTGTAGAGATGCACCGACTGGTCCGCGCCCGAGGCGCGCGGTTGGAGCGTCAAGGCGACTGGCAGAAGGAGACCGAGAAGGGTCAAGGTCCGTGGCATCTGGGGCACCCCCGATCGGATGGCTCTGGGACGAGCGTTGAGATCAGCGCAGCGAGGTGCGGAATCCTACTTTAGTTTTACCTCGAGGGAGTAGCCTTAGTTTGCCTCGCAGGCATCTCGGCCCAAGGCCAGCGGCGCCCCGCGCACCTGCCTGCGCCCCTCCCGGGGCCGGAATGCGCGGATACCGGAGACGTCCAATCTCACCCGCTCGCAGGCGCGTTTACTGGACAAGAGTTGGACGACGGGCATCTCGCCCCCAACCCTACGCAGATGCTGTCGCAGGGCCATCCTGGCCATCGTCAGCGCGCCTTTCGAGCGGCGCGACGCTCGGAAGGCCCCTGTTCAGGCACTGAGGTGGCAGAACATGCCGGGGCCTCGTGTCCCGGACGGGAAACGCTGAACACCTGAGCGTTTGACTATGGCAGGTTCGATCTCGGGCGCCACTTCAATGCAGAGGATTCCGCTTTGGCCGATCAGGACACCGCTTCACTGGGTCACACCTACCGTATCGGCGCGGTATCGCGCCTGACCGGTGTGCCCGCCGACACCCTGCGGGTCTGGGAGCGGCGCTACGGTGTCGTCTGTCCGGTTCGATCGGATTCCGGCGCGCGTCTTTACGGCCAGAACGATGTCAGTCGTCTCACACTCATTAAGCGCCTGGTCGACAGAGGCGATGCCATCAGCAGCGTCGCGAGCCTGTCACTCGACCAACTGCGCGCCCGAATCCGCGGGACGGACCTGCCCGAAAAACCGGGCGGGCCGCTGCTTCCCTGTCGCGTCCTGGTGATTGGACGATCTCTGGCGGATCGACTCCGCAGCACAGCCTCGGCCTTCCAAGGCATCGAGCTGGCGGGTTGCTACGATTCCCGTGAGACCTTCATCCAAGACCACCGCCCGGACGTCGCTCCGGACCTGGTCGTATTCGAATGCCCGACCCTCCACGGCGACCAGGTTCGCGAGATCGCCGAGTTGGTCTCGCGCTCGGGCGCGTCCGGCGCGATCCTGGTCTACAGGTTCGCAAACCGGGGCACCATCGAACGGCTCGCGTCCCGCCGGGTGCTTGCGAAACGCGCCCCGGTCGATCCGGAAGAGCTCTGCCGATTGTGTTTGACCCAACGTGGCGGGGCTCCGGTCGCTTCCCCTGAACCGCCTGACGTCGACCTTCTCTTTCCGATCTCTCCCCGCCGCTTCACGGATGTCGATCTGCTGCGGATCGCGACCACATCGACGAGCGTGCGCTGCGAGTGTCCCCGCCACCTGGCGGATCTCGTCCTCGCGCTCAATGCCTTCGAGACCTATAGTGAGGAATGCGAGCTCCGCAACGCCGATGACGCCGCACTCCATGCGTACCTGCACGCGGCGACTGCGCAGGCGCGTTCGATGATGGAAGCCGCCCTGACGCGTGTCGCCGCTGCCGAGGGGATTGAGCTTGATGTCAGAGGCGAGAAATCTGAACCTGACGGTTCGATGGCGTTAAAATAGGCGTTTCGGTCGAGAGGGGACTTTGACCCGAATGCACTGACTTAACGGCATTCGCCGGACCTGGTCGGGTGCGACCGGAGCGTGGAGTCCGCTGTGCGGACCTTTGACCGGTTCGCGCGCTCCAGTTGCGGTCCGCACAGCGGACTACCGGCCTGAATCAGTGCCATTCGACTCTAACCCCGCGCCGACATCAACTGGACTCCCTGCGGATTCGACCCATGATTTCCCTGCTCGACTATGGCGCAGGCAATGTGCGCAGTCTGCGCAATGCGATCCACGCACTGGGCTTCTCGCTGACCGAGATCGCACGCCCCGATGATATCCTGAAGGCGGAGCGACTGATCTTTCCCGGTGTCGGCGCCTTCGGTGCCGCAATGGAGCGCCTCCATCGGCTCGGCTATGTGGCGCCTCTGCGTGAATACCTCGCTGCGGGCCGGCCGTATCTCGGGATCTGCATCGGTCTGCAAACCCTGTTCGAAGGCAGCGAGGAATCCCCCGAGGTATCAGGGCTGGGAATCATTCAGGGGAAGATCCGTCGCTTTGACTCGGGTTCGCTCGCAGTGCCGCATATGGGCTGGAACGACGTCCGGCTCGAGCGCGGCTCGGCGTTGTTCGGTGACTATGCGGGAGAGAAGCTTTACTTCGTCCATTCGTACTATGCAGCGCCGACCGCTGAAAACGAGGCTTGGCACCTCGCCAAAACGGATTATGGACGCCCCTTCTTGAGCGCTGTTCAGCATGGTCAGGTCGCCGCGGTCCAGTTCCACCCGGAAAAGAGCGGCGCGGCCGGTCTGCGTCTCTTGCGCCGGTTCCTCGCTGGCGCTCAGGCGCCTGCGGCCATCGGCGCCGGAGGCGATCAAACAAAGACCCGCCTGGCCAAGCGCATCATCGCGTGTCTGGACGTGCGGACCAATGACGCCGGCGACCTGGTGGTCACCAAGGGCGATCAATACGACGTGCGCGAGGCTGGGAAGGTACGCAACCTTGGCAAGCCGGTGGAGCTTGCCCAGCGTTACTACGAGGAGGGTGCCGATGAGATCACCTTTCTCAACATCACCGCCTTCCGAGATTTTCCGCTCGCGGATCAGCCGATGTTGGAGGTCCTGCAACGGACCTCCGAACGTGTCTTCGTGCCGCTGACGATCGGCGGTGGCATCCGCGCCTTTCGAGACGCCAGCGGCTGCTCCTATTCGGCCCTCGATGTGGCGAATGCCTATTTTCGCTCAGGGGCGGACAAGATCTCGATCGGCTCGGACGCGGTCGCGGCGGTCGAAGGCTATTTGAGGCGCGGCACCAAAGACGGCAGCACGGCGATCGAGCAGATCGCGCATCTGTATGGCAACCAGGCGGTCGTCATCTCCATCGATCCTCGCCGCGTCTACGTTCACTCCCCTGGAGAAACACGGCACCAGACCATCGAGACGACGACGCCGGGGCCACAGGGCGAGCGCTATTGTTGGTTTCAATGCACTGTGAAGGGTGGCCGGGAGGGTCGCGACGTCGGTGCCGTTGAGCTGGCGCAGGCCTGCGAGCAACTGGGAGCGGGCGAGATCCTGCTGAACTCGATCGATCGGGACGGCACGGGATCGGGTTTCGACCTCGAGCTGGTCGCGGCCGTCCGGTCGTCCGTCGGCATCCCCGTGATTGCCTCCAGCGGCGCGGGGTGTGTCGAGCATTTCGCGGAGGTGTTCGCCGCCACCGGCGTGGAGGCGGCATTGGCTGCGGGGATCTTTCACCGTCGCGAGGTCCCGATCCAGGCCGTCAAGGCCTATCTCATCGGGCAGGGAATCGAGATCCGGACCTGATGGCCCGGAGCCGACACCGCGTGATGTCATGGGCGCGCCTGCTCGTCCTGCTGGGTCTGGGGGCACTCCTGCTCCCGGGTTGCACCCCCTCGGGCTCGATAACGGTCTCCGGCCCAAGCGCCCCTCCGGTGGGCCTCAGTCAGGCCGATTGGCTGACCAGGATCGCGGCCTGCCATCTGCTGCGCGTTGGCCAGAATCTCGATGTCGCGGTAACCGACTCGGCGGTGATTGCGGCCGCGGACAAGTATGGCTTCAAGGTCGATGACATCATCGAACGATCCAATCAGCTGGTGCGTGAGTACGCGTCCCGCGGATCGGCGCTCTTGACGTTCGCCACCGAATCCTGCCAGCAGGTCTCCGCCGAGACCGGCATGGCCTCGACCTTGGTTCGGTTCGAGCCGGATGGGACCCTGCGCACGACCTGGCTGCGGGTCGATGGAGCCGAGATCAGCGACGGGTTTGCGGACCGGACCATCTCGGAGCTGCGTCGCAGTCGGGCAGTCGGTCTGGTCATCAATAGTCCTGGGGGATCGGTCTTCGAGGCGCGCAAGCTCGGTCGGTACCTCAGGACGATGGGTCTGCGCGCCGCGGTCGACGAGGCCTGTACCTCGGCATGCATCGATGTCCTCGCCGGAGGTGCCGAGCGCTACGTCACGCCCGGGGCCAAGCTGGGCATTCATCAGAGTCGCGTCCCGAGGCGCTTCAGCAGCCACGAAGGAGGCCAGCGCTACGTCGCCGACTCGTTCCTGTATCTGCGCGAGATGGGCATCGATCCGGATGTCGCCATCGCAGCGGCGTCGGTGCCGAACAACAAGATTCTGCTGATCTCCCTGTCTGACGCCCTGCAAACCGGGTTGGTGACGGACGTGATCGAGCGTATCCAGTGACGACGAACCGGTGCTCGGCCGGCCGAGACCCGCCGTCCGGGTTGTTCGCAGGTTGGATGCGTTAGATCAAAAAAAGCTCTGGATCAAAGTCCTTTTGCTGAGTTCCAATAGTGACGATTTACGGAATTATGAAAATTTACAAATCATAATTCCGTAAAATTCGTGCCGTTTCTTGGGCGGAAGAGGCGTCATGCGAGGATTCTCGCACCTGGTCCGAAAGGACGGCAGAAGTCCGATGCCGTGACTGCCGCGACCGGGTGGTCTGGTGTCCGCTTTGTGCCCGATGAGCAGTCTATGGCAACGATCTTTACAGCCGTCGGTTTCATGGCCGCGCTCGGCCTGCTGCTTGCGCTGATCCTCGTCCTGGCGAACCGGCGTCTGTACGTCTATGAGGATCCGCGCATCGACCAGGTCGAGGAGCTGCTGCCGCGCGCGAACTGCGGTGCCTGCGGTACGGCGGGATGCCGGCCATTTGCCGAGATGCTGGTCAAAGGCGAGATCGCGCCTGGTCGATGTACGGTAAACTCAAAGGCGATGAATCAGGTCATCGCCGATTTCCTGGGCGTCGAGCTAGGCGCCGGCGAGAAACGGGTGGCGCGGCTGGCCTGCGCGGGCGGCAGTCACGTCGCCTATCTCCGCGCGGTATACGGCGGGATGGAGTCGTGTCGCGCCGCCGCGCTGGTGTCCGGCGGAGGGAAGGGCTGCTCATGGGGTTGTCTCGGGATGGGGGATTGCGCGGAGGTGTGCGAGTTCGATGCGATCCGGCTCGATCGCCATGGCCTGCCGGTCGTCGACGAAGACAAGTGCACCGCCTGCGGCGATTGTGTCACCGTTTGTCCCAAGGGTCTCTTCAGCCTGCACCCGGTCAGCCATCGATTGTGGGTGGCCTGCAAGAACCTCGATCCCGGCGACGAGGCCGAGCACCAATGTGAGGTCGTGTGCACGGCCTGCGGGCGCTGCGCTCAGGACTCGCCGGAAGGTCTGATCCGGATTCAAAACAACCTCGCGACGGTCGACTACGCGAAGAACGACCTGGCATCGAAGGTGGCGATCGAACGTTGTCCGACTGGCTCCATCGTCTGGATCGAGTCAGACGGCAGAATCGTGAAAGGCAGAGACGCTCGAAAGGTCGTGCGCAAGGGGGCCTTGCCGCTGACGTAAAGCGGCTTGCCCGGCACCCGCAACGCGACCAATCCAAGCACAGTCCCCGCCGCGCCCTCTTGACGACGATTCGAGGCGCGGCGGCAACCATAGAGAAGGCGGCATGTTCGGAAAAAAAGACGAGAAGCAGGTCAAGTATCCAGGGACTCGGATGGCCATGGACGGGAATACCGCGGTGATCATGTGCGAGCGTGAGGCCTCCGACGCGGCGGGTGCCTATCCCATTACGCCATCGACCCAGATGGGCGAGTACTGGGCAGAGGAGGCGGCCAAGGGCCATCTGAACATCTCCGGCAATCCGCTGATCTTCGTGGAGCCGGAATCCGAGCACGCGGCGGCGGCGGTCACGGCCGGGATGTCCATGACCGGTCTGCGCGCGACCAACTTCTCCTCGGCGCAAGGCATCGCCTTCATGCACGAGTCGCTCTATGCCGCGGTCGGCAAGCGCCTCCCGTACGTCCTTAACATTGGGGCCCGAGCAATCACCAAGTCGAGCCTCAATGTCCACTGCGGGCATGACGACTACCACTGTATCGACGACACGGGCTTCACCCAGGTCTTCGGCAAGAGCGCTCAGGAGGCGGCGGATCTCAACCTGATCGCCCGCAAGATCGCCGAGCTGAGCCTGACGCCAGCGGCGGTCGGCCAGGACGGCTTCCTGACCACCCATCTGATCGAGCCGCTCCTGGTTCCGGAGCCGGAGCTCATCGCCGAGCTCTGCGGTCGGCCCGATGACATCATCGAGTGCCCCACGCCGGCGCAGAAACTGGTATACGGTGAGACGCGACGGCGTGTCCCTCTGGTGTGGGACGTCGACCGTCCTGTGACCTCCGGCTCGGTCCAGAACCAGGACGCGTACATGCAGGCGGTTGCCGCGCAGCGCCCGTATTTTTTCGACCATATCGAGCCGATCGCCGATCAGGTCATGGATGAGTTTCATGCCCTGACCGGTCGTCGCTACCGGCGTGCGAGCGGCTACCGCCTCGAGGATGCCGAGTATCTGATTCTGGGGCAGGGCAGCATGATCACCCAGGCCGAGGCGGTCGCCGATTACCTGCGCGAGACCCGCAAGCTGAAGGTGGGCATCGTCAATCTCACCATGTATCGACCCTTCCCGGGCGACCTCATCGGCCGGCTGCTCAAGGGCAAGAAGGGGGTTGCCGTCCTCGAGCGCACGGACCAGCCGCTGGCCGAGGACCTGCCGATCATGCGGGAGGTCCGGGCGGCTTTGAGCAAATGTCTCGAAAACGGCGTCGTTGAGAAAGGCGAGCCCGTTCCGTACCCCGATTATGCCGCTTATCGCCAGACCGATATGCCGCGCCTGTACTCAGGGTGCTATGGACTGGGCTCGCGCGACCTGCAGCCGGAGGGGCTGATTGCCGCGATCGAGAACATGCTGCCGGGCGGTGCCCGCCGGACCTTCTATTACCTCTCCGTGGACTTCGTCCGGGAGCCTTTCGACCCCAAGGACGAGATTCGAATCCAACGCCTCAAGGACGCCTATCCCCACATCTCGGAGCTTGCCCTGCGCGGAAGCGAGAACCCCAACCTCCTGCCCAAGGGCGCCGTCACCGTGCGCATGCACTCGGTCGGCGGCTGGGGCGCTGTGACTACGGGCAAGAATCTGGCGATGACCCTCTATGACCTTCTGGGGTTCGACATCCGCGCCAACCCGAAGTACGGCTCGGAAAAGAAAGGGCAGCCAACCACCTATTTCCTCTCGGCGGCGCCGGAGCCGATCCGGTTGAACTGCGAGTACACCTATGTGGACGTGGTCCTGAGTCCGGACCCGAACGTTTTCACCCACTCCAACCCCCTCGCCGGCCTCGACCGCGGAGGACGATTCGTCATTCAGTCCAGTCTCGACAACCCCGAGCAGGTCTGGTCCAGCTTTCCGCCGGCCGCACGCAGGTTCATCGTCGAGCATGAGATCCGGGTCTTCTACATCGACGGGTTCAAGATCGCGCGCGAGGAGGCCTCCGACCCGGAGCTGCAGTTCCGCATGCAGGGCAACGCCTTCCAAGGGGCCTTCTTCGCCGCAGCGCCGCTGATGGAGCGTGCCGGACTCGATGAGGCCGGACTCTTCGCTGCAATGGAAGACCAGATCCGACATAAATTCGGCGCCAAGGGCGAGCGGGTCGTTCAAGACAACCTGCGGATCGTTCGCCGCGGCTTCGATGAGGTGGTCGAGATCACCGAGAAACCGATGCTGAGCGGTCAGCTCCTCCCCCGTAAGGAGATCGGCCTGCCGGTCATGCTGAAGCAATTGCCGGAAGGCGACGGGGGCGTGACCGATGTGCATCGCTTCTGGGAGCAGACCGGCGTCTTCTACACCACCGGGCGCGGCAGCGACAACCTGGCCGATCCCCACATGGCCCTGTCTCTCATGCCCGCCTCGAGTGGCGTCTATCGCGACATGACCCAGATCCGCTTCAGCTATCCGAAGTACATCCCGGAGAACTGCACCGCTTGCGGGAATTGCTTCTCGGCATGCCCGGACAGCGCGATTCCCGGTCTGGTGAACCGGATCTCCGACGTCTTCGCGACCGCGATCGCGCGGGTCGAGCGCGGCATGCCGACCCAGC
Source organism: Thiocapsa sp. (assembly GCF_022340925.1). GTDB lineage: Bacteria > Pseudomonadota > Gammaproteobacteria > Chromatiales > Chromatiaceae > Thiocapsa. The sequence continues at coordinate 14,461 of NZ_JAJDNA010000051.1, read as the reverse complement.
ACCTGCGCCGCGAGACCCGCAACGTGGAGAAGCGGCTTCGCGGGCTGATCGACGCGGCCGGTGAGGCCGCCGACCTGCACGAGCTGATGGATCGAGCGGTCCTCGAGACCCTCGCGGCCTACCAGGGCGAGCCCGAGCAAAAGGCCCTGGTGGAGCAGGAATTCGGCCTCCTGATGCAGGCGCTCGGGGACTATCAGCTGGCCGTCACCAAGCCCTATTGGAGCAACCGCGAAAAGAAGCAGAAAGGCAGCGGCGGACTCTTCAGCATCACGGTAAACCCCTATACCTGCAAGGGCTGCATGGAGTGCATCCAGGTCTGCAACGACGGCGCCCTGGTCTCGGCACCCCAGACCGCCGAGACGATCGAGCAGATGCGCTCCAAGTGGGACATCTGGCTGGATCTGCCGACGACGGATCCCGGGTTTATCCGCATCGACGACCTCGACGAGAAGGTCGGGGCCCTGGAGACCCTGTTGCTGGACAAGGCCAACTACCAGGCCATGGTCTCGGGCGACGGCTCCTGCATGGGGTGCGGCGAAAAAACGGTGATACATCTCTTCACCGCGACCGTCACCGCCCTGATGCAGCCTCGGGTCAAGCGTCATCTCGCCGAGATCGACGACCTGATCGACCGCCTGGAAACCCACGTGCGGCTCAAGCTCGCGGCCAATATCAACCTGAGCGACACGGCGGCGATCGCCCGGGCGGTCGAGGCACACAGGGACGCAGACCTCCGGCTCGCCGAGCTGTCTGCCGAATTGGACGCGGATCAAAACGCCCAGCCGGTTGACCCCGACTGGCTCAGATGGGTCACGGGGCTGCTCGACAGACTGCGGCATCTCAAGGCCCAGTACACCGCCGCGCAGCCGCGGTCCAGCATGGGGATCGTGAACGCCACCGGCTGCTCGTCGGTGTGGGGTGCGACCTTCCCCTATAATCCCTATCCCTTCCCCTGGTCGAACCATCTCTTCCAGGATTCCCCCTCGATCGCGCTGGGTCTGTTCGAAGGGCACATGCGCAAGATGGCCGAGGGCTTCAAGGCTGTCCGGATGGCGCGGCTGGAATTGGACGGCGGGTACAAGCCGGCTGAGCATCAGGAGCGCTTCACCTACTTCGGCTGGAAGGACTTCTCCGATGAGGAGTGGCTCCTCTGCCCGCCGGTCGTTGCGGTGGGCGGCGACGGGGCCATGTACGACATCGGCTTCCAGAATCTCTCCCGCGCGCTCATGTCCGGCCACCCGGTCAAGATCCTGGTCCTCGACACCCAGGTCTATTCCAACACCGGCGGCCAGGCGTGCACCTCTGGTTTCATCGGCCAGGTCGCCGACATGGCGCCGTACGGCAAGTCCGCCAAGGGCAAGACCGAGATCCGCAAGGAGATGGGCCTGATCGGTATGGCGCATCGCACCAGCTTCGTGCTCAATGGGGCGGTCGGTAACCTGACGCATCTCCTCGAAGGGTATATCGACGGACTCAACGCGCGTCGTCCGGCCCTGTTCAACGTCTACTGCGGCTGTCAGCCCGAGCACGGCATCGGCGACGACATGTCCACGCATCACAGTCGCATGGCGTTCGAGTCCCGCGCCTATCCGTTGTTTCGCTTCGACCCGGATGCCGGCACCAGCTTCGAGGAGTGCTGCTCGATCGAGGGCAATCCCGATATTGACCGCGACTGGATCAGCTGGACCCTCCATTATTCCGACGAGAAGGGCGAGCCAGCCGAGATGGAGGTCCCCTTCACGTTCGCCGACTTCGCCATGACGGAGGGTCGTTTCCGCAAACATTTCCGCAAGGCTCCTCCCGAGACCTGGAACGACTCAATGGTCCCCATTGCGGGGTTTCTGGACATGGACCAGGACGACCGCGAGGGGCGCTTCCCCTATGTCTGGGGCGTGGATGCGAAGAACCGGCTGATGCGGGTCCTGGTGTCCCCGGAGTTGGTCGCCTCCTGCGAGGAGCGTCGCGCCTTCTGGACGCAGCTTCGCGGGATCTGCGGCCAGTTGAACCGTGTCGATGTCGAGGAGGTGCGCAATCAGGCCAAGGCCGAGATGGCCCAGAAGCTGACCAACAGCCTGCTCACGATCGCCGGCGGGGACATCAGCGCACTTGCCGCCTTCACGGGTGCCGGGGCTGCCGCGGGCCGCGGCGGCAATGGCGGAGGCAACGGGGCTGCGGCCGATTGGGAGCCGGTCTGGGTCGAGACACCGGAATGCACCGCCTGCGATGAATGCACCACCATCAATCCGAAGATCTTTCGGTACAACGCGGACAAGAAGATTGAGGTCGTCGATCCGAAAGGCGGGCCCTACAAGGACATCGTGAAGGCCGCCGAGAAATGCACCGCCGGGTGCATCCACCCCGGGACCCCCTGGAATCCGGCCGAGCCCGGACTGGACAAGCTGCTCAAGCGGGCTGCGAAATACCAGTAGGCGCCTGGTCACTCGAGCAAGCCGCATCGCGCCGCACCAGATCGCTCCAGTGCGGCGCGGCGCGGTCTCTTGGTCCTTATCCAACGCAGCAGCCACGCATGGGTCTTCTCAGCATCTTCAAACGCCGCCGAACCTTCGACCACGGTATCTACCCGGTCGAGCACAAGGAGTTGACGGCGGACAGACCGATTCGGCGGCTGCCCTTCGCGCCCGAGCTGGTGATTCCCCTGGCACAGCACAAGGGCGCCCCCGCGATCCCTCTGGTTTCGGTCGGCCAGGAGGTGGTGCGGGGTGAGCCGATCGCCCGCGCGGACGGTTTCGTGTCGGTCCCGATGCACGCCCCGGCGACCGGGGTGATCCGCGCCATCGCCCTGTCGCCGACCGCCGATGGGCCGAAAACCCAGGCGATCTTTCTCAAGGTCTACGAGGCCGCGAGCCAGGAGGTCCTCTACGACCTGGAGCGCGATCTGGACGCCATGGGCCCCGATGAGATCGTGGCCGCGGTGCAGGATGCCGGTCTGGTAGGATTGGGCGGCGCCGCCTTTCCGAGTCACGTCAAGATGCGGCCGCCCTCCGGCCGGGTGATCGAGACGGTCATCGTCAACGGCTGCGAGTGCGAGCCCTATCTGACATGCGACCATCGCATCATGCTGGAGCAGACCGACGCCCTGATCCGCGGAATCAGGCTTGCGCTGAAGGCGACCGGCGCCAAGCAGGCCATCATCGGGGTGGAGGACAACAAGCTCGACGCGGTCGCTCATCTGCGCGCGCGCCTGTCGAAGGACCTGCCGATCTCCGCCGAGGCGGTCGAAACCAAGTATCCGCAGGGCGCAGAGAAGATGCTGATCAAGAGTCTTCTCGGCAAAGAGGTGCCCGTGGGGGGGCTGCCCGCAGACGTCGGCGTGGCTGTCTACAACGTCGGGACCCTTGCCCAGATGGGCGATCTGCTCCCGCAGGGCAGGGGGCTGATCGAGCGCGTGGTCACCGTCAGCGGTCCGGCCGTCGACCATCCGGGCAACTTCCTGGTTCCGATCGGGACCCCACTGCGTTTTCTGCTCGAGCAGGTGGGGCTGGGGGACCGGGCCGGCGAGGTGATCCTGGGCGGACCCATGATGGGGATGGCGGTGGCCTCGCTGGATGTCCCGGTGACCAAGGCCGTCTCGGGCGTCGTCGCCCTCGAGCGTGAAGACCCGGACCTGGCCAGGCGCAAGGTCTATCCCTGTATCAAGTGCGCCGAATGCCTCAAGGCCTGCCCGGTGTCACTGAACCCCTCGATGCTCGGCGAGCTGGCGCTCGCGCGGCAATACGAGCGGATGGCCGACGCCTTTCATCTGGACCAGTGCTTCGAGTGTGGCTGCTGTGCCTATGTATGCCCGTCCAACATCCCGTTGACGCAGTATTTCCGGATTGCCAAGTCCATCAACCGGGATCAGAAGAGGCTGAAAGGCAATGGCTAGACGGATCGAGATCAGGACCTCACCGCACCTGAAGCGCGCGCTCAGCGTTGACCAGATCATGCGCAACGTCGTGTTCGCGCTGCTTCCGGTCTGCACCTTCGCGATCTATCAGTTCGGACTCAGCGCGCTGCTGCTGCTCCTCACCACCACGGGGGTTGCGATCGCGACCGAGTGGTTCTTCGCGCGGATGAGCCAGGGCGGCAACACGGTCGCGGACTGGTCGGTGGTGATCACCGGCCTGCTGCTTGGCCTGACCCTCCCGCCCGGCTTTCCACTGTGGATGGCGGCGGTTGCTGCATTCGTCGGCGTGGCCTTGGGCAAGGCCCTGTTCGGCGGCCTGGGTTACAACGTCATGAATCCGGCCCTGGTCGGGCGCGCCTTCGTTCAGGCCGCCTTTCCCGTGGCGATCACGACCTGGACGCCGGCATTTGCACCGAATCGGTTCTCCGAGCTCATTCCATCGACCCTGACCCTTCCCTTCATGCAGCCCGTGCCCGTCGGGGACTGGATCGCCGGCCTCGAGCTGGACGCCTGGACCGGGGCAACACCCCTGGCGCTGCAGAAATTTCAGCATGTCGAGGTGCCCGTGACCGAGGTCTTCACCGGCATGATCGCGGGATCGGCCGGTGAGACCTCCGCGATCCTGATCCTGGTCTGCGGACTCTGGCTCGCCGCCAAACGGATGCTGGACTGGCGTATCCCGGTCGCCGTCATGGCGGGGGCGGCGCTGACCGCGCTGCCCTTCTGGCTGCTCGACGGCAGCCTCTATCCGAGCCCCTGGTTCGTCCTCTTCTCGGGAGGCTTGATGCTGGGCGCCTGGTTCATGGCGAGCGACATGGTCGCCTCGCCGGTCACGGCCAGCGGGGCGATCCTCTACGGACTCTTGATCGGCGTGTTGACCGTGGTGATCCGCCTCTTCGGTGGTCTGGTGGAGGGCGTCATGTATGCGATCCTGCTGGCAAACGCGGCGGGTCCCTTGATCTCCGGCTGGACCCAGCCACGGGTGTACGGCGCGATCAAACGGGCGCGGGGGCCGAAGTAGTCCGATGAGTGTTCAGGTCGACACCCCCGCACGCAGCGAGCGCACACCGGCGTGGCCGATGTTGCGCACCTTGGCCGGCATCGCGACCTTGTCGGGTCTCTTGGTTGTCCTGGTCTATCAGGTCACGAAGCCGATCATCGCCGAGAATGAGCGGATCCTGACCGAGCAGGCGGTCTTCGAGGTCCTGCCGGAGGCCACCAGCAAGGCCGATTTCATCCTGACCGAGCAGGGCCTGGTCAGGGCGGGGGAGGGTGCGAGCGGCGTCACCGTGTACGCCGGATACAGGGCGGACGGCCGCCTGCGGGGCGTGGCGTTTCCAGGCGCGGCCCGCGGTTATCAGGATCTCATCCAGTTCCTGTTCGGATACGACCCGGCGTGCGAGTGCATCGTCGGAAGCAAGGTGCTGCGGTCGACCGAGACGCCCGGGCTGGGCGACAAGATCGACAGCGATCCGGCCTTTCTTCGGAACTTCGAGGCCCTGGACGCGAGATTGAATGCGCAAGGCACCGGCCTGGCGAAGCCCATCGAGCTCGTCAAACACGGGACCAAGAGCGAGCCCTGGGAGATCGATGGGATCTCGGGCGCGACCATCTCGGGGAAGGCCGTGGCGCGGGCCCTGAACGATGCCGCACAGCGCGTCCTGCCCGCCATCCGACAGGATCTGGCGATCCTGTCCGACGGGGCGCCCTGAACGCCAACGACATCCGTGCGACGAGGCATGAACCATGGCTGACTTGCCGAATACGACGGAAGACCTGACACCGGATACCTTTGTCCGGGGGCTGTGGCGCGAGAATCCTGTCTTCGTGATGCTGCTCGGCATGTGTCCGGTGCTGGCCGTGACCAATTCGACCGTGAACGCGATCGCCATGGGATTGGCGACCACATTCGTGCTGGTCTGCTCGAGCCTATTGGTCTCTCTCCTGCGTCACTGGATCCCCAAGCAGGTCCGGATTGCAAGCTATATCGTCATCATCGCAACCTTCGTCACGATCGTCGACTATGGGATCCAGGCGATCAGCCTGGAGCTTTACGCCGCGCTCGGTGCATTCATCCAGCTGATCGTGGTCAACTGCGTCATCCTCGGTCGCGCCGAGGCCTACGCATCCAAGCAGCGTCTGCATACCACACTCGTCAACAGCCTGGGGATGGGGTTCGGGTTTACGTTGGCCTTGCTGGCGCTTGGCACGGTCCGGGAGATCCTCGGCAGCGGCAGCATCCTCGGGATGCCGCTCTTCGGGGAGAGCTTCCAGCCCTGGGTGGTGATGATCCTGCCGCCGGGCGGCTTTTTCGTCCTCGGGACCTGGCTCCTGCTCTTCAATTGGCTGCGTCTGCGAAGGGAACGCAGGGTTCTGGAACAAGCCGGGGTCGCCGCCAATGCAGGATGAATCGCTTTATCTCATCTTCCTAAACGCTGCAGTCGTCAACAATTTCGTGTTGGCGCTGTTCCTCGGGATCTGTCCCTTCCTCGGCGTCTCGGCCAAGAAGGAGACCGCCTGGAACATGGGCCTCGCCGTCATTTTCGTGATGCTCGTCAGCTCCACGAGTGCTTATGGAATCAACTGGCTGCTGACCGAATTGGATCTTCTCTTCCTCCGTCTGATCTGCTACATCGCGGTGATCGCGTCCGCGGTTCAGCTGGTCGAGATGTTCGTGAAACGTTACAGTCCGGCGCTCTTTCGCTCGCTCGGGATCTTCCTGCCCTTGATCACGACCAACTGCGCGATCCTCGGTCTAGCCCTCTTCCAGACCGCCAAGGAGTATGACTTCATCCAGAGCCTGGTCTACGCGCTCGGGGCGGGCGGGGGGTTCATGTTGGCCCTGATGTTGATGGCGGGTCTGCGGGAAAAGCTGGCGTTGGCTCGAGTGCCCAGTGTCAGCCAGGGCGCGGCCATGACCCTGATGTTGGCGGGGCTCTTGTCGCTCGCCTTCATGGGGTTCGCTGGTCTCGGAGGCTCACATGGTTAGCGTAGTGTCGGCCTCGCTGGTGATCTTCCTGGTGCTCGCCGGCTGGATCTGGGTTCAGCAGCTCTATGCCCGCTTCGCCGCTCGTTATCCCGAGCTGGGTCCGTTCCGCAAGGAGGAGGCCGGATGCGCCTGTGGCAGCGGTCACTGCGAGCGGCCCGGTGTCGGCGCGAGACCGGTACCGGCCCCGCGCCTTCAGACTCAGCCCCCGAAGACAGATTGCCATCATCCCCGTCGTCTCGGCCTTCCCACGGCCGCCGGATCAAAGGAGCACGCGCCTAATGATTGACCTTCCCGCCGAGATCGGTCCGACCACCGAGGCCTTCATCAAGGAGTCTCGGCGCATCACCCCCGAGAACGCCGACGAGGTCCGTCATCTGATCGTGCAGGTGAGGGATCCGGCGTTCCAGTTCGTGGAGGGGCAGAGCATCGGCGTGATCGTTCCCGGGCCGCATCCGTTCGGCAACCCGTATCATCTGCGCCGTTATTCAATCGCCAATGCCCGCTCCATCCCGCTCGGCACCGGGGTCGATCTCGACCTCCTGGTCCGCCGCTGCTTCTATGTCGACGAGGTGAGCGGGGAACGTTACCCTGGCATCGCCTCGAACTATCTGTGCGACGCGCACGTGGGCGACTGCCTGATCGTCAGCGGTCCCTATCTGAGTCCCTTCAAGATGCCGCTGGACAACCGCGCCAATCTCTTGATGATCGGCACGGGCACCGGCATCGCCCCCTTTCGCGCCTTCGCCCAGTTGATCTACGAGCGGCGCGGTGATTGGAAGGGCCAGGTGCGCCTTTTCTATGGCGGGCGCAGCGGACTGGACCTCATGTACACCAACGATGAGAGCACGGACCTGGCGAACTATTATGACGAGAAGACCTTCAAGGCCTTCAGGGCCTTGGGAACGCGCCCGCTGATGTCCTCTTCGCAGGCGTTGGAGCGTGGCCTCGCCGACAATGCGGCGGAGGCGCTTCACCTGATCAAGGAGGAGAACACTTATGTGTTCCTCTCCGGGCTCGGCAAGATCGCCCACGTCTTCGACAGGGTGATGGCCGAGCAGGTCGGCTCTTCGGAAGGCTGGAAGGAGATCAAGCAGCAACTGACCAATGAGGGGCGCTGGTCCGAGCTCATCTACGGTTGAGCGGCATCGGGGGCCGAATCGAATCCGGGTTGGCCTGAGCTCGCAATGATCGAGGGGGCGGGAGACGGCTTAACGCTGACCGGAGGCCCTGGAAGAGGGTTGCGCCCGCGCGACCGATCCCAAGTCCAGCGTCACCCGAACCTCCTTCTGCGGCGGACCTTCCGGCCGGGTTCCGATCCAAAGTGCGACGAGACCCAGGATGGCCGCGACGGTCAGGCCCAGGACGGGTCCGGGACCCGCCAGCGAAAACCAGATCGACCAGCTGATGGCCATGCTGCCGATCGCGGCGGTTTTGCCTGTCCGGCACATCTCCCCCCGTTCCAAGAACGCGCGGATCGATGCGCCGAACCGCGGGTGCTCGACCAGGAACCGGACCCGCCTCGGCGCGCTGCGCAGCCACAGCCAGGTCGCACAGATCCAGAACACGGTTGTGGGCATCAGGGGGAGCACCATGCCGAGAAACCCTAGACCGAAACACAGCCAGGCCAGCAGGTTATAGATGTGACGTCGCCGCTGGCTGATGGTCGGCGCGGAAGAATCGGGCGTTGTGATCCTCTCCTGCATCGCGGGTCTCCGCTTGGTGTGTCGATCGTCGAACGGATCCCGACATTTGCACCCAGTCGCCGAGGCACGGGTTCAAGCAGGGATCCGCGTCAACGAGAAAGACCCGACGACGGTCGAGCTGGGCGCCGGTCGGCAAGTATAGCGGCTTCGCACGCCGCATGCCGGACGAACGCGCAACCACTCGAGGGCGGTCGAGCTGGGGTGAGCAGCCGGTCCCGCGCCCGGCCGGGATGGACTGACCGCCGCCGGCCGAAACGTCGGGGCTGCAGGGTCGTGACCGGGGGGCCGGCGCGAGATCACCCGGATCAGGGGCTTCCCGAGACATAGACGCCGCGCGCCGCGAGCCACTGCGTGTCGAGCTCCCAACGCACGGACTCGACCTGCGGCTGCGCCAGGATCAAGCCCTGGGCCCGCTTCTGATGATCGATCAGCGTCTGCTGTGCCGCGACCACCTCCGGATCGTTGTCCGCCTTATTCGCCAGGTTGGGGTGGATGATCTCGAGAAAGCGGATGGCCGGCAACTCGAACGAGCGCGGAGTGGAGATGGTCGCGACGCCGCTATCGAGAGACACGACCCTGAATTGATACGGGTAGGTGGCCAGCTGCGGGTCCGACTCCAGCAGACGGTTGAGCTCCCAGACGCCCGGCTTCCAAGCGGAGCCGACCCATAAGACGAGGGCTCCGATGATCACCAGGGCAATGACGATGGTATAGATGCGGGTAAAGCGGTCCACCGAGGTTGGTCTCCGTCACGGATGAGGTTGTTTGGCCAGCCGTTCCGGTTCTCGGAACATGGCCGGGTTGGCGCGGCCTTAGCATGCACGCAAGCGAGCTGGTTCCCCATGTAAATCGTCAATTACTCGACATCCGTCGGGGACTGCGGCCGGGTCCCGAACAAGGCGTCCCCGGAGTCGGGGCACGCCGGCCTGCTGAAGGAGTGGAAAAGGACGGCGTTTTCCGATCTCTTATTTCGCCCAGTTGTGCCATCCTTAACCGAGCGCCGAGATATTCAGCGTTTCCCTTGCGAGGAAGGATGCTCCGCCGTGTTCGCGGCTCGAGCGCCTGATAATGAGGGAGCCGGCAGACCGCATGTTCCGGTTCCGTGATGATTTTCGGTCAGGATAGCCGATAAATCAGCGTCTCCTTCGTCACTGGAGATCAACCAACGGTCGAGTCGCATGCAGCACAGAGACAGGAAGTCGTTGGTCGCAGGCATCTGCGGCTTGGTAAGCGAGGTCTACGGCGTGGAGTCGTCGCCTCTCGGGGCGCGGGCAATGCTCGATCGGCTGAACCCGTTGCTCGATGCCTTCTTGCTCGAGTCTCAACCCATCGTCGATATCGAGGCCACCGTCCTGATCGCGGATATCCGCGGGTTCACGGCGCTGACCGAATCGCAGCCACCACGGACGATCATCCGACTGCTCAATCGCTATTTCACGCGGATGGTCGATCTGGTTCGCCAGCACGGCGGGGTCGTCGACAAGTTCATGGGCGATGCCGTCATGGCGCTGTTCGGGGCCCCCATCCGACACGATGACCATCTGATCCGCGCGCTGTCCTGCGCCGTGGAGATGCAACAGGCGATGCTCGAGCTCAACCGGGAGAGTCGACAGGCCGGCGAGCCGAACATCTTCGCGGGCATCGCCGTCAATACCGGAAGCCTCATGGCCGGGAGCTTCGGATCCCGGCTCTACAACGAGTACACGGTGATCGGCGACACGGTCAACCTTGCCGCTCGCATGGAGGGATACAGCCTGCGTGGTCAGGTGCTGCTCAGTGAGTCCAGCTATGCCGGCGCACGCGACCGGATCGAGATCGGCGGCGCCAACTCGCTCTACGTCAAGGGCAAGGCAAGAGAGATCACACTCTATGAGCTGCATGCCGTCACCCATCCTAAGCGGCTGGTGGTTCCGCAGATCGAGGCCCGCCGGTCGCCGCGCGTCCTGGTGGACTTTCCCGTCGCCTTTCGCCGGATCGAGTCCAAGCGGATCCTATCGCAACGCTTCATCGGGAAGGCCAATGATCTGGGTTACCACGGCATGAACGCGGACCTCCCGTTCATCCTGCCTCCCGCGTCCGAGATCATCCTCAGCTTTGCGCCGGATTTAGGGTTCGCCCCGTCGGCCGACGTCTACGCACGGGTCCTGCAGACCTCGCCCGGGGCCGGCATCTATCGGACAAATCTCGAGTTCACATCGGTGGATACGCCCGGGCACCGTTTGGTCAAACGGTACGTCGACGACATGCTCTGGGGCCGCTGGACCTGAGCGCCGAATCCAGCCGCCGACAAATCGGGTCGGCGGTCGCCGCCGGGGTCGGCTGAGCCCGCGGCGTGTCCGGACCGCTCAAGGCACGCGCAGCAGATGAACCGGATCCCGGCACCCGTAACCGGCATAGGAGACCATGATCGCCGACCTCATCGCAGATGGCCTGGTCCTGCTCCACTTCGCCTTCATCCTCTTCGTCGCCGCGGGGGCGATCCTGGTGCTGCGATGGCCGTCCCTGGCCTATGTGCATGTCCCATGTCTGATCTGGGGCATCGCGATCGAGCTCGGCGGCTTCATCTGTCCGCTTACGCCCATCGAGGTCGAGTGGCGCCTGGCTGCCGGTCGGGACGGCTACAGCGGCGGCTTCATCGATCACTACATCATGCCGCTCGTCTATCCACCCGGTCTCACCCGTGCCATGCAGATCCTGCTCGGACTCGCCCTCCTGATCCTCAACGGCTTGATCTATGGCTATCTGGTTGTCCGGAGGGCGCGCGTCCTGGACCGGGCCGGTCGCTTGGCGTCTTGTCCACGTTGGCGGCCCGGAGGCAGCAACGCGGGGGAGGAGGGGAGTCGGCGAGCGGCCGGGTCGCAGCGCCCGCTCAATACCGAGGGGTCCCACAACTCAGACACTGCAGTGCGCAGGCCGCGATCATCGGGATGATGCCGACCTTCAGGCGCCACCGGGCGATGAAGGCGCGGATGCTGGCGAGCAGCGCGAGCCAGCGCAAGCTCAAGGATGGGCCGGTGATGATCTGACTCACGCAGAGAATCTCACTCGACGTGGATTCGCCGTCTGCAGTTCGTTGCGCGGCGAAAGCCCCGCGCTAGCATTCTGGACGTTGCGCCGCAGCACCGGCGAGTCGATGTAGTCCAGCAGGTACAGGGTGCGGATGATGCCGTCGAGCTCCCACAGCGCTCGCTTCGTGCGGTTCTTGCGCCGATAGGCGCTCAGCTTCCCGACGATCACGCTCTGAGTCGTGCTCTTCAGCGCCAGAGAGAGCAGAATCCGCTCGATGTTGGCCTCTTCGGAGTCGAAGCTGCGGAATCGAGCGCTGTCGCGGCAGTGCAGGTCTCCGGCCTCGAGCCCGTCGCGCAGCTGTCGATAGACCATTAATTCGTAGCGGTCACGGACGACCGCCTCGACGTAGCGCCGCACCAGGGAACAGAAGGCACCGAGCAGGTTGTCGTTGAGCCGCTGGTAGCGATCATGGACGAAGCAGAGCAGGTACAGATGGACTGCCTCGCGGTCCATCCGCTTGAGTTTGTAGACCGTATAGAACTCGACCAACGAGGCGTAGTAGCGCACGCTCTCGGCGGAGAGCTCGACCTGCACGATCACGCGCTCGGCCAGGGCGAACAGGGCCTGAAACTGATTCCCCAACGCCGCAGCCGAATCTGGGAGCCGCGGAACCTGGTCGACTTCGCCCCGACGCCTACTGCATATTTTCGGCGGTTTGGGCCAAAACCCCCAAGGACGGATGTGGGTCTGGCGCCGCAGGTACTTGAGGAGAAGCATTTCACCATCCTCTCCGGCGACACGGGGCATTGCCCCATCTCGCGTACTTGACATAATATACATTATGCGCAATGACGGGTCCGGGTCCCGGGGGGCCGAAGCCGCGCCAGGACTGGGCTGAGACCGCGCTGCTGGGTGAAGGCTTCGCGGTCCATCCGGCCACGTTCCCCGAGCGGTCGAGCCAGGCCAGAACCTCGCCCCATCGATCTCTGGCGCGGCCGCGCTCAGGTCAAGCGGTGCACGTGGATCCGCTCACGGTTTGGATCGAGCCGCGCGGCCTGATCGATGTCTCGGCCGTGATGCGTGAAGAGGATCACCTGCGTGTTGGCGGAGAAGTCGGCCAAGGTCGCGAGCGTCGCAAGAGCGCGCTCGTCGTCGAATTGGATGAGAATGTCGTCGACCACGAACGGTATCGGCTCGGCGGTCTCGAGATACTGCTCGAGGTTGGCGAGACGCAGTGCCAGGTACAGCTGATCCCGTGTCCCGGTGCTCATCGCCTCGACGCGGAGTCGCTCGCCGTTGTTTCGCAGACCGACCAGGACCGGCTGGTCGGCCTCATCGAAGTCGGTCTCGACGGCGCTGAAGGCCCCGCAGGTCAGCTTCTCGAGATAGCGGCTGGTGTGTGCGAGGATCGGGTCGCTGTGCTTGCGACGAAAGCGCTCGATCTCGTCCCGCAGCATGCGTGCCGCGAGCTTGAGCCGGACGTACTGCTCGGAGTGGGTCCGGATGGCGGCGAGGATCTGCTGCGCCTCAGCGGCGATGGCGGCCGCGGCGTCGTCACCGCCCATGGCCTTCAGCGTCCCATCGGCGTCGGCTTTGCGCTCGATGAGCGCGCGGTGTGCCGGTCGCAGCTCGCGCTCCAGGCGGGCGTCGAGCACGTTTAAGCGGGCGACGATCCGATCCTGGTCGATGCCGGCGGCCTCTTCCGTCAGCGCCTCGATCCCGAGGCCGTCGCCCGCCCGGATGAGTCTCGACTCGACCTCGGCCAGCTCGGCAGCAAGGCGGCTTGCGGCGCGCGCGCGCTCCTCGATCTCGGGCAGCTGCTCGGGCGCATCGCAGGCGGCCTGTCGGCAAAGTTCAGTAAGCACTTGATCTGAGATGGTAATAGCCGTTTCTGACTCGCGAATTTCCGCCTCTGCGCGGCTGGCCTGTTGGCGCACTTCGTCGAGTCGACTCCTGAGCTCGCGTTGCTCGGCGGAGCGGGCATGCAGGAGCATGACTGCCTCCTCGACGGGCCGGGTCAGCAGATCGGTCGCGAGCCGCTCGAGGCATGCCCTGGCTTGCGCGCTGAAGGCCGCGGCGTCTCGATCGATGCCGTCGATGCGTGCGCGAAGACGGTCTGCCGCCTCGATCTGTTTGAGGGCATCGGCGATCGACTGCAGGTCGTCGGAGACCTCGCCCGGGGTTGTATCGGCTGCCAGTCCCAGCTCGGCCATCAAGGCCGTCCACTCGGCCTGCCACGCGTCGAGCGCGCCCTCGGCCTCGGCGAGCTCGCGGCCCAAGCGACGTGCACGTTCCGCCAGCTCCTCGACTTCCCGCTCCAGGGCGAGACGACTATGGGTACCCTCGTCCAGCTCGCGCAGCCGGGCCTCGGCGAGCCTGATGACCGGACCCAGCTCCGGCGCGACATCGAGCACGGACCCCGGCTCCGATACCCTGCCCAGCGCCGCAAGCACTGCGGTGCGGTGCGCACGGCGGATGGCCTCCTGGACCTCGCATCGCTCGCGCAGCTGATCGGCTTGGCGTGCTTTCTCACTGAGCCGCTGCGCCCGGTTGAGCCAGGGCAGCATCTCGGCCGGTGATCGCGGGATCAGACCGCTGGGCACCCACAAGTCATCCCAGGCCTGCTTCGATGCGTTTGCACGCCGCTCGACATCGGCCAAGTCTCGGTCGGTTTCCTCGATCCGGCACAGACAGCCTTCACGGCGTGCCCGCGTCGACGCGCGTTCATGGACGTGCTGGGCCTCGCGGCGCAGTCGATCGGCGATCTCGTCCGCCTGATGCACGGCACCCTCGAAGGCGCCCTCGAGGGGTGCATCGGCGCCATAGGCCCTGGCTGCGGCGGTCACGTCCGCG
>NZ_JAJDNA010000049.1 GCF_022340925.1 Thiocapsa sp. | reverse complement strand
GGGCGAGGAACCGACCCGCCAGCAGGGCGACATCCTCCCGTCGCTCCCGCAGGGGCGGCAAGTCCAGCCGAACCACGTTGAGACGGTAATAGAGATCGGCGCGAAACTGCTCATCGGCCATGGCCTGATCCAGGTCGCGATGAGTGGCGGAGATGATCCGCACGTCAACGGGGAGTGTGCGATTCGAGCCGACTGGGCGCACTTCTCCTTCCTGCAATGCCCGTAGGAGCTTCGCCTGGAACGCGAGGGGCATGTCCCCGACCTCGTCTAGGAACAAGGTGCCTTTGTCGGCCTCCTCGAAGAGCCCTTTTCGGCTCTGTCCGGCGCCGGTGAAGGAACCTTTGCTGTGGCCGAACAGCTCCGACTCCAACAGAGTCTCTGGGATCGAGCTGCAGTTGATCGCCACGAAGGGCCGTTCGGACCGTTGGCTGGCCCGATGGATGGCCCGCGCCAACAACTCCTTTCCCGTGCCACTCTCACTCTGGATCAGGATGTTCGTGTCGGTGCCAGCCGCCAGGTAGGCCTGTCGCAGGGCTTCTTCCATCGCCGCGCTGCGCGTGATGATGTCGCCCCGCCAATCCTCGGTCCGGGACGACGGATCCTCTCCGCCGGCGCCAAGGCGCTCTGCGCGCTCGATGACGGTCAATAGCTCCAGTGCATCGAAGGGCTTGGTGAGATATCCGAAGACACCGCGTTGCGTGGCGCTCACGGCGTCCGGAATGCTGCCGTGAGCCGTAAGGATGATCACGGGCAGCCCCGGATAACCCTGTTGTACCGAGTCGAACAGCGCGAGACCGTCCAGGCCGTCCATTCGAAGATCGCTGACGACGAGCCGTGGCTTGAAATTCGGAAGCACCGCCAGCGCCGCCTCGCCCGAGGCGACCGCCTTGACCTCGTAACCGGCTGCCTTCAGGCGTATGGACAGGAGTCTGCGCAGACTCTCGTCGTCATCTACTAACAAAATCTTGGATTGATTAGTCACTTGTAGTTACCGCGGCAGTTCAATATCTGGGGTGCGGGGGCGGTCGCTCATCTGTTGCTCGATCGCTTTGAGCTTTTCCAGCTGTTCGGCGACCTGATTGCGTTCACGGATGGTCTTCACAAGGGTGCGGGTCTTGATCTCATTGACCTCCTCCAACTGTGCCGCGGCCTCATCGCGTTCGCGAATGGCATCGGTCAGTGTCCGGGTCTCGGACTCATTGCGCGGCTCATCCGGCGTTGCGACCGCATCCCGTTTCGGTGTGCTCGCGTGAAGTGCCTGTCTGTCGCGCTGATCGCGTTGGCGAATCGCTTCGCCGAGCTCCCGCTTCAGCATGAGCTCGCTCTGCAAGCGCTCGAGCAGCAAGGTCGCAAGCATGATCGACCCTGGTGCTTGACCCGGGTGATCTAGATAGGCCGTCAACAGCTCTGTCGCCCGCACCTTATCGGCGGGCTTTCCAAGCGTCGACATGACCAGTGCCCAGCCCATCAGCTCCGACGGATCATCGTAGTCCACGCCCGCCGAGGCCTCCCGTAGCGTCTCGGCCTCGGTCTGTTGGAGAGCAGCGACCTCCTCGAGGAGACGGCCGAGATCAATCTGTTCTGGCGATGGCGCGGAGGACTCTCGAGCAGGGGCGGTCTGCATGCAGCTCGAGAGGAGCACCAGCACTGCCGCGGTCATCCCCAGGTTGATCAAGGAGCGCCAACGGCTGTTCATGCGGTTTGATGCGGACATAGATCCTGGGTCGAGCTCTCCACGGTGGACTGATCGGTCGCTAGGGGAGTGTTGGTTCGTGGTAAGCAGAGCTGAAGGCAGGCACCCGTGTCCGAATTGACGACCTTCAACTGCCCCCCGAGCGCGCCGGCATATTCATGAGCGATGAACAGGCCGAGGCCGCTCCCTCGGACGCGGCCCCTTCCCCGCGAAGCACCCTGGTAGAAACGGTCGAAAACGGCCTCTCGATCCTCCGGGCGAATGCCGTCACCCGCGTCCCGGACTTCGATGCAGACAGTGTTCCCGAGGCGACGGGTCACGACCCGGACGACAGTCTGAGGCGCAGTGAACTTGATTGCGTTTGACAACAAATTATCCAGAATCGTGCTGAGCCTTTCCAAATCAGACCACAGGGTCTCACTGTTGAGTGAGAGCTTCAGGACAACTCCCTTGGCGCGGGCGGACAGCTTGTGGCGATCCGCGAGTCTCCGAATCAGGGGTGCGAGCTCAATCCGACGTGAATCGACAACCGGGGCAGCGCTCCCAGCGAAACTGACCCTGAGCAGATTTTCGATCAACTGCTGCAGTTGCATGCCGTTGACATGAACGATATCCGCGATCTCCTGCTGCTGGCCGTTGAGCGCGCCGACGATCTCCTCCGACAGAAGCTCCGCACCTTCGACGATGTTGGTCAGCGGGGTCTTCAGCTCATGTGAGACATGGTGCAAAAAAAAGGTCCTCTGCTCCTCGAGCTCGATCAAACGAACCCGCAGCCAGTTCAGGCGTCGACCAAGATCGGCCAGATCATGCGGGCCAGACACCTGAATCGGCCGATCGAAGCTGCCGGAGCCCAGTGAACGTATGGCTTGGTCGAGTTGCCGCACAGGTCTTGCAATCAGGAGCGCGAAGATGAGGACCAGCACCAAAGCGGCTGGAACGGAGGCGGACGCCCGCCAAAAGAGTCTCTGCCGGGTCGCTGATGCCTCGCGCTGCATCGCATCGACCTCCCTTGCCACGACCCGGATGTTGTCCTGAAAGACACTGCGCGCGAGGGCGCCGAGACGCGGGAACGCATCCAGTGCGGCTTGCGCCGCCTCAGAGCCCGGCTGCTCGGTCGCCAGGACCGCGAACGTGACCTTTGCCTCGCTCTCGAGCCGATGCAGCTGCTCCCCGACGGTCAGGCCCATGGCCAAACGCTGCATACGGGCGAGGCTATCCAGGAAGCTGTCCCGCTGAAGCGCATACGACTCGTGTAGCTTAGGGTCGCCAAGGACGTCATACTGACGTGCCTGGCGTTCGATGTTTGTGATGTCCTCAACCAGATTGCGACTGACTTGCGTTGCAAGGACGGCGTTGACGACCGCCTGCTGACCTTTGGATGCGAGGTAATCGACCGAGACCCATGCCGTGGCAAGTGCAAAGGCGACTGGCAGGCTGACCACGGCAAATCCGATCAGGATCAGCTGAAGCAGCGAGAGACCCCGAAAGGACCAAACGTTAGTTGTCATGCGAGCGATCGTCGATGGTGCGTAGGGGGGGACTCGAACCCCCACGGATTGCTCCACTGGAACCTAAATCCAGCGCGTCTACCAGTTCCGCCACCCACGCAAGCGGCCCCAGTCTACAGCGGTTTCGACGCGGCCGTTACCCCGACTCGATTCATGAGCGAGGCGCCCCGGGGTGCCTGCTCGGTTCAGTCGGGGCGCGACCGAGATGGCTCGACGGTCAACCGGATTCAGGGCTGTACCGTGGTCAGGCCCACGCTCACCCAATCCTGCATCCCGCCGCGGTACCACTTGAGCTTGTGCACCGGGTAGCCGATCTTGACCAGGCTCTTGAGGTTGGCGGTGGACTGACCGCACCAGATCCCGTTGCAGAACAACACCAGGGTCTTGGCTTGACTGAAGTCCCATGTACCACGCTCCTTGTCATGTGTCGCTCCGAACTCGTCGGCCACGATGTGCTCGAAGGAGTCGGCCTCGGAGGGCATCTCGAAGGTGCCCCCGGCTTCGCGGCTGATCTTGGTCCAGGGGACGTTGACCGACCCCGGAATGGTTCCGCGCATCACCCAGTCCGGGGTGCGCGAGTCGATAATCAGGATGGTCGAATCCCCCTGGGCGATCCGGCTGAGATAGCTGAGGACCTCCAGCTCCCCGATGGTGTCGACCCCGGGAACCGCGACCATCGGCTGAACGCAGAAGGGCGGACAGCCGCGCTCGGTCTTCTGGAACATCTCCGGGAGGGTGGCGTTTCGATCGTGACCGCGTTGAATGGTCACGGTCTGCCCGTTGTGGATGACGTCCACGGAATCCAGCATGGGGGTGATCTTGTTGTCGGCGGCAAGCGGGGCCAGTGTCGGGACCAGGCAGGCGAGGGCGGCAAGCAGTGGATGAGCGGTCTTCTTGGTCAGCATCTTCGGTCTCCTTTAGCCAGGCGGTCAGGGTTGGCCAACGCGTGATGATCAGGCGTCGTCCGGTCACCCCTCACTTCTGCTTCGTCACATAGCTCGGGAAGGTGGCGCCCCGCTCCCGGAGGGCCTGCTCATACCCCATCTCTCCCTGGCGCCGTGCCTTGTCGGCAAGGGCGATCGCGGCGTCGAAGTCTCCGGACTTGGCCAGGTCCTCCGCCTCCTTGATGAACTGAGCCGTGTCACGCCACTCCCCGTTGACCGATGCGGCCTTCTTACGGGCCGCTTCGGCGGCGCCGATCGCCTCTTGTGCAGCCGCGTCCTTGGTTTGGTCGACCTGTCCGCCTTTGGATTGCTCGAAGGCGAATAGATCCTGCTTCATCGCATTCATGGCGGTTTCCTGGGCCTTCGTGAATTGGCGTGAGGGCATCAGCCCCTCCGCTTTCTGGATCATCTCGGCGGTCTCCGGAGAGGCCACGCCGGCCGATTCGGCAAGTGCGTGCGCCTCCTTTGCGTCCTGGATGGCCTTCTCGGCCTCCGATCTATGCGTCGCCCAGGCATTGGTTGCGGGCAGGGTGACCAACAGGAGGGCGGTCAGCAGCCCTCTGAATCGTTCTTGGATCATCATCTCGTGGCAACTCCTCTCGTGCCTTCGCCACGGCGGGGCGCGGCTCGACCGCGCCCCGCCCATCCCGGACCTTGGAAGATCCGCGTTATTTGCGTGCCCCCGGCCCGTTGATCTCCAGGCCGCTGTCCATAAACGCCATGAAATACTCGAGGTTGCGATACTCCTCGCCTTGGAGCGGGAAGGCCTTGGCCCGGACCTGCTCGTTGCAGCCTTTATAACGGCGGTGCAGGGTGCCCATCTCGCCCCACTTCGAGCGGTAGACCGGCCAGTGGGTCGTGTGCCCCATGGCCGGACTCAGCACCTCGGTGCGCAGTGTCGTACCGGAATTGCCCATGTGGCAGTGGCTGCAAGAGAAATTGAACTGCCCGCGGCGCGCGAAGTAGAACTCCTTTCCTTTCTCGTAGGCCTCGAGCGCCTTCGGATCGTCCGCGGGGATCTCGACGTTCCTCACCTGCCCACGTGACTCGTAGGCCATGTACGCGGTGATGTCCGCCATCGGGCCCTTGCCATAAGCCAGGGGCTTCTCGCCGTTGGCCTCCAGACACTCATTGATCGCGAGGGGGAGCGTCACGACCATGCTACGCTCCCTGTCCCAGCGCGGATACTCGGCCACGAGGGCCGGCCCGTTCGGGAAGCAGTCCGCGTAGGTCTTGCCGTTGGCAAAGGGGGTATTCCACATCGCCTCCCCGCTGCTGAGCGCAGGCTCGTACGGGGGGAACTCCTCGATGGCCTCCCAGTTCTCGCGGGCCACGGCGTCGATGGCGTACATGCCGTTACCGAAGTCCTGTCGCTCCACGGTCGGGAAGCGTTCCTGGAAGTATCTCTGGAAGGTCGCCTTGTCTTCTTCCGGTGTGGAGGCGAAGGCGGGGACGCTGAGCACGCAGGCCAAACCGACGGTCGTCAGCGAAAGGATAAACGTCTGCATTGTTGTTTGCCTCCGGTGGCCGCTCAGAGTGACCAGATGTATTCGACGACGTCGATGAGCTCTTGGTTTGTCAGGATCTCGTGCTTGCCGAAGGGGGGCATCGCGGCCTCGGGCGCCTTGACTGTGGCGTCCCAGATCTGGCGGGCCAGTGCCTCCTTGCTCGGGTAGCGGGTCTGCATCGTGACCAGCGCCGGACCGATCGCTCCGGGGCTCTCCGCGCCGACGATCAGATGGCACGCTACGCAATTCCCCTTGCCGCGGTCGTTGACAATGGCCTTGCCGGCGGCGGCATCTCCATTGAAGTCCAGCTGGGGCATGTCGGCAGCGATGGCGGCGAGGGTCGACAGACCCAAGCCGAGGGCGAGTGCGCTCGCCCGGACGGGGTGTGGGGACAACATGTTCTAGCCTCCTGAGGTCTCGGCTTAAAGGGATCTTGGCTCCGGAGTTGCTCCGGACCCCCCTCGGTTCTTGGTCTGAGCTCCGCGTCGCCCTTCGGCGGGTACGCGTTCGATTTTCGCGACGCCGCTTATCATTTTATCGCCGAATCCTAGCACGTTAACCGCAGAACGTCCGACCCTCGTGGCGGCGCGCCGCTGAGCAGGATCCGTGGGATAGCGGTGATTGGCGTGGCCCGGGCCATGGCGCACGGGTCCGGTTGCCGTGCATACTAGTCTGGTTTAACCACGCGGTCGATCCCGGCGGCCGCGCTCCGCCACATACGACCTGGAGGATGATGACGCCTATGTCTCTGTCAAGACGCGAGTTCATTCGACTCATGGGGATGGCCGGTGCTGCCGGGATGCTGCCCTCGTCGGTCTTTGCCGCCAAGCGCATGCCCGGGGACCTTTACGAGGTTCCCAAGTTCGGCAACGTGACGCTGTTACACATCACGGATACCCATGCGCAGTTGAACCCGATCTATTTTCGCGAGCCGAACGTCAACATCGGCATCGGGCCGGCCGTCGGGAAGCCCCCGCATGTCGTCGGCGAGGCGTTCCTGAGACACTTCGGGATCGATCCGGGCGGCATCGAGGCCCACGCCTTCACCTTTCTCGACTTCGACGCCGGCGCCGAGCAGTTCGGCGCCGTCGGCGGCTTCGCGCATCTCAGGACCCTGGTGAGCCGCATCCGGTCCGAGCGCGGCGACGGAAACAGCCTGCTCCTCGACGGCGGCGACACCTGGCAGGGCTCGGGCACCGCGTATTGGACCCGTGGCCGTGACATGGTGGGCGCCTGCAATCTCCTGGGTGTCGATGTCATGACCGGCCACTGGGAGTTCACCTACCTGGACGAGGAGGTCATCAGGAACATCGAAGAATTCAAGGGCGATTTCGTGGCACAGAACGTCAAGGTGCGCGAGGAGGCCTTGTTCGACTACCGCTTCGCAGACTTCGCCGGGTTCGACGAGGATCTGGGGCTGGCCTTCACGCCGTACACCGTCAAGGAGGTCGGCGGGGTCAAGGTCGCCGTGATCGGTCAGGCGTTTCCATACACGCCGATCGCCAACCCGCAACGTTTCATCCCGGACTGGACCTTCGGGATCGAGGATGGCCGGATGCAGGAAATGGTCGACAAGGTCCGTGAAGACGAGAAGCCGGATCTGGTGGTCGTCCTGTCGCACAACGGCATGGATGTGGATCTCAAGATGGCGTCGCGGGTGACCGGGGTGGACGTCATCTTCGGCGGTCACACCCATGACGGCATGCCGGCCCCGAGCGTCGTGGAGAACGCGGGCGGTCAGACGCTGGTGACCAATGCGGGCTCGAACGGGAAATTCCTGGGGGTCATGGATCTGGACGTGCGGGACGGCAAGCTTCGGGACTACCGCTATCGCCTGCTGCCGGTCTTCTCCAACCTGCTGGCCCCCGATCCGGCCATGGTCGAATACATCACGGGTGTCCGCGCCCCGTACCAGACCCAGCTGCGAGAGGAGCTGGCAACCGCGGAGGAGACCCTGTTCCGCCGCGGCAACTTCAACGGCACCTTCGATCAGGTGATCTGTGACGCGCTGCGCAAGGTCAATGACGCCCAGATCAGCCTCTCGCCGGGTTTCCGCTGGGGCACGACGGTCCTGCCGGGTCAGAAGATCACCATGGACAACGTCATGGATCAGACCTGCATCACCTACCCTGAGACCTATCGGCGAGAGATGTCGGGTGCAGACCTGAAGCTGATCCTCGAAGACGTCTGCGACAACCTCTTCAACCCGGATCCCTATGTGCAGCAGGGTGGAGACATGGTGCGCGTGGGCGGCCTGGATTACGTCTGCGATCCGACTGCCGCGATGGGCGAGCGAATCCTGGACATGGCGCTGGACGACGGCACCAAGATCGAGCCCGACAAGACCTATGTGGTCGCCGGCTGGGCGACCGTTGGCAGCCAGTCGCCCGGCGAGCCGATTTGGGAGACGGTTGCCACCTATCTGCGCGACATCAAGACCGTCAAGCTCGAGAGGCTGAACACGCCCAAGCTCAAGAACGTCGCGGGGAATCCGGGGATCGCGGATTATCCCTCGATGTAGTCGGGGCGGAGAGGCGCTCGCGCAGGACACGCCTCTCAGCTCACCGCATCACGCCGGGAGGGGAGCTGTAGCTGTCCAGGATATTGACGTAATTTGCCCGCTCGAGCTCGGCGGGATTGGGAACCGAGAGCGCGCTGACGCGTCCCCTGAAATCCTCCACCGACTCGAATCCCTGCTCCTCCATCCACGCCTGGATGCCACTCAGGATCTGCGCCGTATAGGCTGGTCCTTTGCCAAGCAGAACGCTGCAGAGATGGACGACGTCCGCGCCTGCGAGCAGGAGCTTGACGGCATCGGCCGCGGTGTGTACGCCTCCGGTCGCGCCCAATGAAAGTCCCTCGAAACGCCCGTAGAGGATCGCGATCCAACGCATCGCGAGCAGCGCCTCGGCCGAGGTCGATGGATACAGGCTTGCTTGCAGGCGCAGGCTGTCGATATTGATGTCGGGTTGGTAGAAGCGGTTGAAGAGCGCAACGCCGTTGGCTCCGGCCGCGGCGACCTGGCCGACGAGGTTGCCGATCGAGCTGAAGCTGGAGGAAAGCTTCATATTGATCGGGATCTGGACATGACCGCGCAGCTCGCGCAGGAGATCCAGATAACGCTCCTCCACCTGGAGGCCGGTCTGGGTGACATCGCCGGCGACATAGTAGACGTTCAGCTCCAAGGCGTCGGCACCGGCCTGCTGCAACTCGGTCGCGTGCTTGATCCAGCCGCTGGTGGTCACCCCGTTGAGGCTGGCGATGACCGGGATGTCCAGCGCCTCCTTGAGCTGGCGGATGTTCTCCAGATAGCGCTCGAGTGCCCCTGCGAAGTCCTGATGAGCGGGCAGGAAGCCATCACCGGCCTCGGCGAAGCCGATCTCCTGATGGTGCAGAAAGCGCACCATCGTCTCGGACTCGGCGGTCACGGCCTCCTCGAACAGCGACCACATGATGATGGCCGCCGCGCCGTTGTCCTCAAGCTCCCGCGCGATGGCGACACTTTTCGACAGCGGCGAGGCCGAGGGGACCAGCGGGTTCCTGATCTCCAGCCCCAGATAATGCGTCGTCAGGTCCATAGCGATTACTCCGACAAGGATGACTGGTCTTTGCCCCCGGTGTCTTTCGAGGCCGCGCCGGGCGCCTTCTGCACTGCGAGATGCGCGAGCTGCTCGTAGAGCGTGAAGCGGGTCTGGACGTGTTTCTGGGCGAGCTGCAGGTAGCGCTCCGCCGCGTCCGGATGGGTGCGGGTCAAGACGCTGAAGCGGGTCTCCGACGAGACGAAGTCGCGGTAGGGAATGCTGGGCGGCTTCGAGTCGATATGCAACGGGTTCTCGCCTTGCGCGAGCCGGCGCGGGTCGTAGCGGAACAGCGCCCAATGCCCCGAGTTGACCGCCATGTCCTGCTGGCGCAGGTTCTTGGACAGGTCGACCCCGTGGGCGATACAGGGCGAGTAACAGATCAGCACCGAGGGGCCGTCGTAAGACTCCGCCTCCAGGAAGGCCCGCACGGTCTGCACGTCCTTCGCGCCGAAGGCGACCTGGGCGACGTAGACGTTCTCGTAGGCCATCGCCATCATGGCCAGATCCTTCTTGAAGGTCGGCTTTCCGGCCGCGGAGAACTTGGCGACCGCGCCCATCGGCGTCGCCTTCGACGTCTGGCCGCCGGTGTTGGAATAGACCTCGGTGTCCAGGATCAGGAGGTTGACGTTGCGGCCGCTGGCGAGCACGTGGTCGACCCCGCCATAGCCGATGTCGTAGGCCCAGCCGTCGCCGCCGATGATCCAGACGCTGCGCTTGACCAGTTGGTCGCAGATCCCCGTCAAGATGTGTGCCTCCAGTCCCTCGAGGCCCTTGAGTTTGTCCTTCAAGGCGGCGACGCGCTCGCGCTGCGCGAAGATCCCGGCCTCTTCCGACTGGTCGGCCGTCAACAGGCCCTCGACGAGATCCTCACCGATCCGCGGCGCGAGTCGCCGGACCAGCTCGCGGGCATGGACTGTCTGCTTGTCGATCGCCAGACGCAGCCCCAGACCAAACTCGGCATTGTCCTCGAACAGCGAGTTGTTCCAGGCCGGTCCGCGGCCGTCGGCATTGGTCGTGTAAGGCGTCGTCGGCAGGTTCCCCCCGTAGATCGAGGAGCAGCCTGTGGCATTGGCGATCAGCATGCGGTCGCCGAACAATTGAGAGGCGAGCTTGATATAGGGGGTCTCCCCGCAACCCACGCAGGCCCCGGAGAACTCGAACAGCGGCTCCAGCATCATGGCGTGCTTGATCTTGCTGCCGTCCAGTCGGCTGCGGTCGTATTCCGGCAAGCTCAGGAAAAAGTCCCAGTTGGCCTGCTCGGCCGCATGGGTGGTCTCGGCCGGGACCATGTTCAGGGCCTTGCGATCGGGGTTCTTGCGATCACGGATGGGGCAGACCTCGACACAGAGGCCGCAGCCGGTGCAGTCGTCCGGGGCGACCTGGTAGGTGATGTGATGGTCCGGGGGGAAGTCCTTCCCCTTGATCTGGACATGCTGAAAGCTCGCCGGTGCCGCGTCGGCCAGTGTCGCCGGATAGACCTTGGCACGGATCGCGGCATGGGGGCAGACCAGAGGGCACTTGCCGCAGTGGGTGCAGAGGTCGTCCTCCCATTTCGGAAGCTGGAGGGCGATGTTGCGTTTCTCGAAGCGGGTGGTCCCGGTCGGCCAGGTGCCGTCCGCCGGCATCAGACTGACGGGGAGACTGTCCCCTTTCCCGGCGATCAGGGGGGCGGTCACGCGGCGCACGAAGTCGGGGGCCGTGCTCGGCACCGCAGGCGGGCGCTCGAAGCCGCTGGTGACCTGTTCCGGGACGCTCACCTGATGCAGACCGGCGAGGGCGGCATCGATCGCACGATAGTTGCGATCCAGCAGACTCTGACCCTTTTTCCCATACGTCTTCTTGACCGCCTCCTTGATCTGGGCGATCGCCTCGTCCTTGGGCAGGATCCCCGAGATGGCGAAGAAGCAGGTCTGCATGATGGTGTTGATGCGCCGACCCATGCCGGTTCGGCCGGCGATCCCGTAGGCATCGATCACATAGAAGGTGAGCCCCTTGTCGATGATGGCCTGCTGCATCGAGCGAGGCAGATCGTCCCACACGCGATCAGGTGGGGTCGGGGAGTTGAGGAGGAACACGGCGCCCCGACGCGCATGGTCCAGCATGTCGTAGCGGGTGACGAAGGTCGGTTGATGACAGGCGACGAAGCTGGCCTCGCTTGCGCCGATCAGGTAAGTGCTGTTGATCGGCCTGGGTCCGAAGCGCAGATGACTGATGGTGACGGCCCCGGCCTTCTTGGAGTCGTACTGGAAGTAGCCCTGGCCGTAGTTGGTCGTCTCCTCGCTGATGATCTTGATCGAGTTCTTGTTGGCCGAGACGGTGCCGTCCGAGCCCAGACCGAAGAAGACGCAGGCGGTCACCCCTGCCGTGGCCGCCGGCTTGAAGTCCGGGTCCCAGTTCAGACTGGTGTGGGTCACGTCGTCGATGATCCCGACCGTGAACGGATGTCTCGGCTCGGGCCTCGCCAGCTCGTCGAAGATGCCCTTGACCATCGCAGGAGTGAATTCCTTGGATGAAAGTCCATAGCGTCCGCCGACCACCCGGGGCATCGCGGCGAGGCAACCTTGCGAGAGGGCCTGGGCCAGCGCCGTGATGACATCCTTGTACAGGGGCTCGCCGTCTGCCCCCGGCTCCTTGCTGCGGTCGAGCACCGCAAGCCGGTTTGCGGTGACCGGAATCGCGCTCAGCAGGGCGCCGGAATCGAAGGGGCGATACAGCCGCACCTTGATCAGGCCGACCTTCTCCCCGTGTTCGACCAGGTGCTCGACCGTCTCCTGCGCGGCGCCGATGCCCGAGCCCATCAACAGGATCACACGCTCGGCGTCGGGTGCGCCGACATATTCAAAGAGTCCGTAGCGACGCCCCGTGAGCTGGCCGAATCGATCGATGGCATGCTGGACGATGCCGGGCACGGCGGCATAGAAAGGGTTCACCGTCTCGCGACCCTGGAAATAGACGTCCGGGTTCTGCGAGGTCCCTCGGACGACCGGTCGGTCCGGATTCAGCGCGCGCGCGCGGAAGGCCGTGATCAACTCTTCGTCGATCATGGCGCGCACCGTCTCGTGCGAGAGCTTCTCGATCTTGGCGACCTCGTGCGAGGTGCGGAATCCGTCGAAGAAATGCAGGAAGGGGACCCGGCACTCGAGAGTCGCGGCCTGCGCGATGAGCGCAAAATCCATGGCCTCCTGCACCGAGGCCGAGCAGAGCATGGCATAGCCGGTCGCGCGGCAGGCCATGACATCCGAATGGTCGCCGAAGATCGACAGGGCCTGCGCCGCGAGTGACCGCGCCGAGACGTGAAAGACGGTCGGGCTGAGCTCGCCGGCGATCTTGTACATATTCGGGATCATCAACAGCAGGCCCTGCGAGGCCGTGAAGGTGGTGGCCAGCGAGCCGGCTTGCAGGGCGCCGTGGATCGCGCCGGCCGCGCCGGCCTCGCTCTGCATCTCGACGACATCGGGGACCGTGCCCCAAAGGTTCGCAATCCCCAGGGACGACCATTCGTCGGCCCACTCGCCCATGTTGGAGGACGGCGTGATGGGGTAGATGGCGATGACCTCGTTGGTCAGATGGGCGACATAGGCCGTGGCCTCGTTGCCGTCGAGGGTTACCATGTGCTGTTGCGACATCGAGCTGTCTCGCGATGGTGGGTGGGGAAGGCCGGCAACGCGGCTGGGCTGTGCTGTACTCCGACTCGGCGTCAAGCGCGGCCCAAAGCGAGGCGGGAGCCGAGAAACGGCGTCAACTATAGCCCGAAACGACCGGGGATTGGCGGCCGTTTCGGGGGCATGTTGCCGGAATCGACGTCGGCATGATCAGGGTCATTTCGCCGGCCCGTCGGACGCAGTCTCGACCGCCGTCCGAGATCTCGGCCCGCAGGGCGGGCCGCTGTGCCGCGCAGGCGCAGCGGGCGACGACCCGGCGGCGCTCTGGCTGTCCCCTTCGAAATGATCTCGGGGTCAAAGACGGACGGCGACTCAAGCATCGAAGGGGCCATGCGACTCGCTTCCGGCCAGGGCCGACAGGGCGCGCGCCAAGACCACCGCGTCTTCCCGCCCTTTCCCGGCCGGGTAATAACCGCGTCGGTTGCCAATCTCGCAGAAGCCCTCGGATGCATAGAGCGCGCGGGCTCGGGCGTTGGAAGCCCGCACCTCCAGGAAAGCCGTATCGGCGCTGCGGGCGCGTGCAAGCGCGAGTAGATGTCGCAGCAGGCGCCGACCGAGCCCCCGCGCCTGCCAGTGCGGATGCACGCAGAGGTTGAGGATATGGCACTCTCCCACGGCAACCGCCATGACCGCGTGCGCGACGACGGTCCGCTCGATCTCACCCACCCAGCAGGCGTAGCCGACCCGCAGACAGTCCCGAAAGATGCCGTCCGTCCAAGGATGCTCGTAGGCTGCGCGATCTACCGCGCAGACCCTCTCGATGTCCTCCTCAACCATGGCCCGGAGGGCGAATGTCAGGTCGGTGCTCACTGCATCAATCGTTGCGCTCACTCGTACCCCTTGGCTTGTGGATCCGCTGCGCGGTTCGGCCGGATGCGGAACCAGCCGCTCGAGCGGCCGGTGTGCGTGCTCGACCGCCAACCAACCGGTGGGCGTCGTGCGGCAGGATTCCGAAGCGACCCGCGCAGTATACCCGCCGATACAGGATGCCTGCTGATCGGTGGACAGTGAACGGCTATACTGGTGTGTTTAGCCGCCCACAGTGCGCACCCACTATCCCGACCCATGACCGAGCTTCACGATCAACTCCAGCGGCGCCGAACCTTCGCCATCATCTCCCATCCGGACGCGGGCAAGACCACCCTCACCGAAAAGCTGCTGCTGTTCGGTGGCGCGATTCAGCTCGCCGGGACCGTCAAAGGCCGCAAGGCCGCCCGTCACGCCACCTCGGACTGGATGGAGCTGGAAAAGGAGCGCGGGATCTCCGTGACCTCCTCCGTGATGCAGTTTCCTTATGGCGACAGCATCGTCAATCTGCTGGATACCCCGGGTCACCAAGACTTCTCCGAGGACACCTATCGGACCCTGACCGCGGTGGACTCGGCGCTGATGGTGATCGATGTTGCGAAGGGTGTGGAGGAGCGCACCATCAAGCTGATGGACGTGTGCCGGCTGCGCGATACCCCCATCCTCACCTTTGTCAATAAGCTCGACCGCGAGGGCCGCGACGCCATCGAGCTCCTCGACGAGGTCGAGGATGTCCTGAAGATTCGGTGCGCGCCGGTCACCTGGCCGATTGGCATGGGCAAGCGCTTCAAAGGCGTCTACGATCTGCGATTCGATCGGACCCACCTCTTCAGTGCTCAGCACGGGGGGCGCATCGCCGAAGGGGAGGTCATCCAGGGCATCGACAACCCGCGCATGGGGGCCGTTCTGGGTGACCAGGCCGATGAGCTGCGCGCCGAGATGGAGCTCGTCCAGGGTGCCAGCCATCCGCTCGATCTCGATGCCTATCTCGCCGGCCAACAGACCCCGGTGTTCTTCGGCTCGGCGATCAACAACTTCGGCGTTCGCGAGTTGCTCGATGCCTTCGTCGAATACGCACCGCCGCCGCGTCCGCGCCCGACCCTGCAGCGGATGGTCGATCCGCGCGAGGCGTCGTTCACCGGATTCGTCTTCAAGATTCAGGCGAACATGGATCCGTCACATCGCGACCGCGTGGCCTTCCTTCGCGTCTGCTCGGGCAGCTATAAGAAGGGCATGAAGATGCGCCACGTGCGCATTGGCAAGACCGTGCAGGTCGCCAACGCCATCACCTTCCAGGCCGACGAGCGACGCCATGTCGAAGAGGCCTGGCCGGGCGACATCATCGGGCTGCACAACCATGGGACCATCCAGATCGGGGATACCTTCACGGAGGGGGAGTCCCTCAAGTACGAGGGTATCCCCTATTTCGCCCCGGAGCTGTTCCGCCGTGTGGTGCTGAAGGATCCGCTGCGCATGAAGGCGTTGCAGAAGGGAGTGGTTCAGCTCTCGGAGGAGGGTGCGACTCAGGTGTTTCGGCCGCTCAAGAACAACGACCTCATCCTCGGCGCAGTCGGGATTCTCCAGTTCGACGTCGCGGCCTATCGGCTGCAGGACGAGTACGGCGTCGAGGCGATCGTCGAGCCGGTGAGTGTCAAGACCGCGCGGTGGATCGCCTGTGAGGACCCCAAGCGGCTCGAGCAATTCAAAGAGAAGAACTACGAGCACCTTGCGCTGGATGGCGACGAGCAACTGGTCTACCTGGCCCCGACGCGGGTCAACCTGGACCTGGCCCAGGAACGCTGGCCGGACGTGCGCTTCCTTGCCACACGCGAGTTGTGATGTCCAGACCCGTCGATCTGTCGGATGCGGGCGCAATCCGTCCGGCGGCGCTTGCCCCCCGCACGGCGGAGCCACATCTAACACGATCGTTGTTTGATTGGTCATCCTGGCCAACAGACCAACGCCGACCCGGAAGACGCGGTCTCCCGCTTCTCTCGTTGTCAGGCGCTGAGGTGCCTGAAAATGCGGGGGCCTCCTGCCCCGGACGGGAAACGCCGCCTACTTCAGCGTCTCACGTGATGGATGTTCAACACGATTTGAGGAAACCAGGAGTCAACGTTGGAAACCGAAGCAGTTGCACAACTCATTCGCGATGGCCTGCCCGGCGCCGAGGTCCAGGTGTCGGGCGACGGCAGCCATTTCGACGCCATTGTGATCAGCGAGGTCTTCGAGGGCCTGACCCCCATCAAGAAGCAGCGCATGGTCATGGATACGGTCAGACCTCAGATCGCCAGCGGCGAGCTTCACGCGCTCTCGATCAAGACCCTGACACCCGCGCAGTGGGCCGAGCAGGGTCGCTGAAGCGGCCTCCGCCGGCCCGGGGTGCCGGTCTTGTCAAGCGCTGACCGAATGCCATACTAAAAAGTGAGAGGGGGCGGTTACTCTGCGTAGGAGGGCAGGCCATGTTTCTCAAGCATCGCACGACCGGAAAGATGATCGAGGTCCTGAGTCAGCGGGATCTCCTCAATCCAATGCACGCGAGTATCGTCGGACGGTATCACTACGGCGAAGAGGCCCAGGAGCCGGAGAAGTTCGAGAAGACGGAGCTGATGTTCATCTCGGACGAGCCTCTGCCACGCTGTTGGACTGACAGCCACTACCGCGACGACGAGATTCATCACTATTACAAGAAGGCATCCTGACCGGATGCCGTCCTCGCGGCCCGGCGAGTGCCGGGCCGCGTCTTCAGACGCCGCGCTCGCTCGCGGCTCGCGCGATCCTCACCAACAGACGGCCATGCGTCTTGCCGGCGAGCATCTCGTCGAAGGCGCGCGGCAGGTCCTCCAGGTCCAACGTGTCGCCGATCAAGGCGTCGAGGTCAGGCGGGCGCCAGTCCGCTGCCAGGTGCTCCCACAGCTCGGTGCGCAGCGGCTGGGGCACATCCGCGGAGTTGCAGCCGAGGAGACTCACGCCACGCAGGATGAAGGGCATGACGGTCGTCTCGAGTGCGGCGCCACCCGCGAGTCCGACGCAAGCGATGTTCCCTCGCGGGACGACGGTCCGGGTGATCTGGGCCAAGAGCTCGCCGCCGACGTTGTCGACCGCACCGCCCCAAAGCGCCTTCTCCAGGGGGCGCTTGGCATCGGCCAGGGCATCCCGCTCCAGGACTCGGCTGGCGCCGAGACCCTTGAGCCATGCCTCCAGTCGCGGTTTGCCCGAAACGGCGACGACCTCGTAGCCGAGCCGGGCGAAGATCGCGATCGCCACACAACCGACGCCGCCGCTGGCACCGGTAATCAGGATTGGGCCCAGTCCTGGCGCCTGGCCATTGACATGCATCCGATGGAGCGCCAGTGCCGCGGTGAAGCCGGCGGTCCCCAGGACCATCGCCGATCGGGTCTCCAGTCCGTCCGGGATGGGGACCAGCCAGGGTGCCGGGACGCAAAGCCACTCCGCATAGCCGCCGTCATGGTCAAAGCTCAGCCCCCATCCGGTGACCAGCACGCCGTCACCTGCCCGGTAGCGACGGTCGTTGGACTGCTCGACGATGCCGGCCGCGTCGATTCCGCCGACCAGCGGGAAGGTGCGCAGGATCTTGCCGCGGCCGGTACCGGCAAGCGCATCCTTGTAATTGACGCTCGAATACGCGACCCGCACCAGGACCTCGCCCGCTTTCGGCATGGGTCTGGGCAGTCGTTCGAGACCCGCGTGGTGGCCGTTTTCGTCTTGATGGATGCGAAAGGCCTGATAGGTTTGCATTCAGGCGACCTCCACCGGGATCTGCCCGATCCTGCCGCGCCACTTGGCCGGTCCGGTCTGATGGATGGACTCGCCGCGACTGTCAACGGCCACCGTCACCGGCATGTCCTCGACCTCGAATTCGCGCATCGCCTCCATTCCCAGATCCTCGAATGCAACGAGCCGTGAGGACTTGATCGCCTTGGCGACGAGATAGGCGGCACCCCCGACGGCCATGAGATAGACGGCGCGGTGCTGCTTGATCGCCGCGATCGCCGCCGGGCCGCGCTCGGCCTTGCCGATCATGCCGATCAACCCGGTGTGGTCCAGCAGTTGCTCGGTGAACCCGTCCATCCGAGTTGCGGTCGTCGGTCCGGCCGGCCCCACGACCTCGTCGCGAACCGGCTCGACCGGACCCACGTAGTAAATGAACCGGTTGGTGAGATCCACCCCGCTCGGCAGTGGCTCGCCCCGGTCCAAGAGATCGGCGATGCGCTTGTGCGCGGCATCGCGCCCGGTCAGCAGCTTGCCGCAGAGCAGCAGTCGCTCGCCGGGCCGCCAGCTCACGATCTCGCGCCGGGTCAGGGTGTCCAGATGCACCCGTCGCGCCCCGGCGGCTGCGTCCCAGGTGATCGGTGGCCAATCGTCGAGACTCGGCGGGGTCAGCTCGACCGGACCGGACCCGTCGAGGGTGAATTCCAGGTGCCGGGTGGCCGCGCAGTTCGGGATCAGGGCGACCGGCAATGACGCGGCATGCGTGGGGTAGGTCCGGATCTTCACATCCAGGACCGTAGTCAAGCCGCCTAGCCCCTGGGCACCGATCCCCAGTGCATTGACCTTCTTGAACAACTCCAGGCGCAGCTCTTCGATGGGGTCTGACGGACCGCGCGCCTTGAGCTCATGGATGTCGATCGGTTCGAGCAGCGCTTCCTTCGCGAGAAGCATCGCCTTCTCTGAGGAGCCCCCGACGCCGATGCCCAGCATCCCCGGCGGGCACCAGCCCGCCCCCATGGCCGGAACCGTATTGAGCACCCAGTCGACCAGGCTGTCGCTCGGGTTGAGGACCGCGAACCTCGACTTGTTCTCGGAGCCGCCGCCTTTGGCGGCGAGACGCACTTCCACCCGACCGCCGGGGACCAGCTCCACATGAACGACCGCCGGGGTGTTGTCTCCGGTGTTGTTGCGCGCGCCGATCGGGGGCGAGACCATGGAGGCTCGCAGCACATTGTCGGGATGGGTGTAGGCCCGACGCACACCCTCGTCGACCATCGCCTGGATGCCGCGGGTCGACTCCCAGCGCACATTCATCCCGATCTTCAGGAACACCACCACCATCCCGGTGTCTTGGCAGATGGGGCGGTGACCCTCGGCGCACATCCGCGAGTTGACGAGGATCTGGGCCATCGCATCCTTGGCCGAAGGCGACTCCTCCATCTGATACGCGGTCGCGAGTGCGCGGATGTAGTCCCGAGGATGGTAGTAAGAGATGAACTGCAGGGCGTCGGCGATGCTCTGGACGAGATCGGTCTCGCGGATGATGGTCATGGATGCAGCGGGGCTCTTGTTGGGTCCTCTGCCCAGTATAGGAGAGGAGTCCGCGGATCGATCTTGATCCGTGGGATGAAGTGACGAGCCTGACGTCCGATCGGGGGCCTGCACTGGCGTCAGCAGGCGGGGATCGTCCTCTTCTGTCTTGCGCGGCGGCGTCTCGCAGACGAAACTGCTTGCGCCGAGATCGCGGCGGGCTGTAGACTTCCGGGCTCGCAGCGACAGGCGCGTAGCTCAGTTGGTTAGAGCACCACCTTGACATGGTGGGGGTCGTTGGTTCGAGTCCAATCGCGCCTACCATACGCCAGCCGTCAGCCTCCGGCCGTTCGCCGCCAGTTCGTCCCGGCGGCAATGCGCT
This sequence comes from Thiocapsa sp., assembly GCF_022340925.1. GTDB lineage: Bacteria > Pseudomonadota > Gammaproteobacteria > Chromatiales > Chromatiaceae > Thiocapsa. The sequence goes on along the minus strand of NZ_JAJDNA010000049.1, from coordinate 8,669 downwards.
TGGGCTGGCGGTTTTTTCATGTGATCCCTCGTATCGATCACCACTGAGCTTGGAATTCGTCATGCCCGTCATCACCCTGCCCGACGGCTCCCAGCGCCGATTCGATTCCCCGGTTTCCGTTCAAGAGGTTGCGGCGTCGATCGGGGCGGGTTTGGCCAAGGCCGCACTCGCCGGTCGCGTCAACGGCGCGCTGGTCGATACCTCCTGTGTGCTCGACCAGGATGTCGAATTAGCGATCGTGACCAACCGGGACGAGGAGACGGCGCTCGAGCTTCTCCGTCACGACGCTGCCCACGTCATGGCCCAGGCGGTGCAGGAGCTCTATCCCGGGACCCAGGTGACCATCGGGCCGGCGATCGAAAACGGCTTCTATTACGATTTCGCTCGCGAGGAGCCTTTTACGCCCGAGGACCTCGAGCGGATCGAGGCGCGCATGCACGAGATCGTCAAGCGCGACCTGCCGATTGTTCGCGAGGTTTGGGATCGCGACGAGGCCAAACGCGTCTTCGGCGAGCTCGGCGAGCAGTATAAGGTCGCGATCATCGAGGAGATCATCCCGGAGGGCGAGGCCGTCTCGGTCTATCGTCAGGGCGATTGGTTCGATGTCTGTCGCGGTCCTCACCTCCCGAGCACGGGCAAGCTCGGCAACGGCTTCAAGCTGACGAAGGTGGCGGGCGCCTATTGGCGTGGCGACTCCCGCAACCCCATGCTGCAGCGCATCTACGGCACCGCCTGGCGCGACAGGAAGGAGCTCGCGGCCTACCTGCATCGCCTGGAGGAGGCCGAGAAACGTGATCACCGCAAGCTCGGCAAGCAGCTCGACCTGTTCCACTTCCAGGATGAGGCCCCGGGCATGGCCTTCTGGCATGCCAAGGGGCGGATCATCTACCGCCTGGCTGAGGCCTACATGCGCGAGAAGCTCGAGCAATACGGCTATCAAGAGGTCGAGACCCCGCAGGTGCTCGACCGCTCGCTCTGGGAGCGCTCCGGCCACTGGGAGAAGTTCTCCGACGGTATGTTCACGACCCGTCTGGATGAGCGTGACTACGCGATCAAGCCGATGAACTGCCCCGGCCATATCCAGCTGTTCAACCAGGGACTCAAGAGTTACCGCGATCTGCCCCTGCGGATCGCCGAGTTCGGCGTGGTCCACCGCAATGAGCCCTCGGGCACCCTGCACGGGCTGATGCGCGCGCGTCGCTTCACCCAGGACGATGCGCATGTCTTCTGCACCGAGGCGCAGCTGCAGGACGAGGTGGCCACCCTGATCGACATGGTGTTCGAGACCTACCGCGACTTCGGCTTCACCGACATCGACCTCGCACTGTCGCTGCGCCCGCCCCAGCGGGTCGGGGGCGATGCGCTTTGGGACAAGGCCGAGGCGGCATTGGACCAGGCCCTGAGAGCGAAGGGCTTGGACTTCAAGGTACAGCCGGGCGAGGGCGCCTTCTATGGCCCCAAGATCGAGTTTACCCTGCACGACAGCATCGGCCGTGCATGGCAATGCGGCACCATCCAGGTGGACTTCTCCATGCCAGGGCGCCTGGGGGCGCACTACATTGCCGAGGACAACAGCAAGCAGGTCCCGGTGATGATCCACCGCGCCATCCTGGGATCGGTGGAGCGTTTCATCGGGATCCTCATCGAGCACTACGCCGGGCAGCTGCCGGTTTGGTTGTCACCGGTCCAGGTCATGGTGCTGAACATCACCGATCGGCAGGCGGAGTATGTCACGACGGTCGCTAACGCCTTGCGTGAGAAGGGGTTCCGAGCTGAAACGGACTTGAGAAACGAGAAGATCGGCTTTAAAATCCGCGAGCACACCCTGCAAAGGGTGCCCTACCTGCTCGTCGTCGGTGATCGGGAAGTCGAATCCCGCTCCATTGCCGTGCGCGATCGTGCGGGCCGGGACCTCGGCATCTTCGAGCTCGGCGCCTTCATCGACCGCTTGAGAGAAGAGATCGTGAACCGGACCCGCTGACGCCGGGCCTGTCCAGGGGGCCGCGTGATCGTAGTGCGCGAGCCGTCCATTGAGCGCTTTTGGAGGAACCTGCTATCGCTGCACCAAAGAGAAACCGCGTCAACAAAGAGATCAACGTATCGGAAGTGCGGCTGATCGGCGCGGATGGAAACCAGGTCGGGGTCGTCAGTACACGCGAGGCATTGGAGATGGCCCAGGAGGCAGGGCTCGATCTCGTCGAGATCGTTCCCACGTCGGAGCCTCCGGTTTGTCGGCTCATGGACTTCGGCAAGTTTCTCTTCGACCAGAAGAAGAAGAAGAGCGAGGCCAAAAAGAAGCAGAGGCAGGTTCAAGTCAAGGAGGTGAAGTTTCGCCCAGGGACGGACGAGGGAGACTATCGGGTCAAGCTACGCAACCTGACACGTTTCCTCAACGAGGGCGATAAGGCGAAGGTTACCATGCGATTTCGTGGGCGCGAGCATGCGCATCGCGAGCTCGGCCTGGACCTGCTGAAACGGGTCGAGAACGACCTCGCCGAGCTCAGTATCGTGGAGCAACAACCCCAGATGGAAGGACGCCAGATGGTCATGGTACTGGGCCCCAAAAAGAGATAGCGGCAATCACAGAGCGGCCTCGGGGCGACGCTCACAGGGCGTCGTCGTCCTCCCTCACGATCTGGACTCAGGATCGTGGTGGGGAAGGAGCCCCGGCTGGATGTGCGTCGCACAAAAAAACAGATCGGTCAATTGCGGAGTGAATAGATCCATGCCCAAGCTGAAAAGCAATCGCGGGGCGGCCAAGCGCTTTAAGCGTACTGCCTCCGGCTCAATCAAGTGCAACGCCTCGCATCGGCGCCACATCCTGACCAAGAAGAGCACCAAACGGAAGCGCCATCTGCGCGCGCCGAAACAGCTCCACAAGTCGGATGTGCGGGCCGCGCTGCGGATGATCCCCTACTGCTGAGATCGCTTTGGACTTGAGCGAACAACCGGAGAGAACGAATGCCACGCGTCAAACGGGGCGTCACCGCCCATGCTCGTCATAAGAAGATCCTTGATCAGGCCAAGGGTTACTATGGCGCCCGCAGTAAGGTCTATCGGGTCGCCAAGCAGGCGGTCATCAAGGCCGGACAGTATGCCTACCGCGATCGCCGTCAAAGAAAGCGTCAATTCCGTGCCCTGTGGATTGCCCGCATCAACGCCGCCGCCCGCGAGAACGGTCTGTCCTACAGTCGGCTGATCGATGGTTTGAAGAAAGGTGGTGTCGAGGTCGACCGCAAGATATTGGCGGACATCGCCTATCACGACAGCGTCGCGTTCGCCGCTTTGGCGGAGCAGGCGAAGACGGCGCTGGCCTGAGCCGGCTCTCTGGTCGGCCGAGCAAGCCTCGAGCGCAAGAGGGAAAGGCCCCGGTCTTTCCCTTTTTCGTTGCGATGCGACTCCCAGTCGGAAGATTCGAGCATGGCTGAACAAATCGGACTCGGTATCGAGGGTCTGCAGGATGCCGCGATCAACGCGATCGCGACAGCGCCTGATCTCGTCACGCTCGACCAGGTGCGCGTGCGCTATCTGGGCAAGAGCGGCGAGTTGACCGCGCTCCTAAAACGGCTCGGTACGCTGCCGGCGGACGAGCGGCCCGCCGCGGGTCAGCAGATCAATCAGGCCAAGGTTGCTGTCCAGACAGCCATCGACACGCGTAAAGGCGTCCTGGAAGAGGCGTCTCTCGCGGCCAGACTGGCCGGTGAGCGGATCGACGTGACCCTGCCAGGGCGCGGGCGGACCGCAGGTGGACTGCATCCGGTCACACGCGCGCTTCGCCGTATCGAGCGCCTCTTCGGCAATGCCGGGTTCTCCGTGGTGGAAGGGCCGGAGGTCGAGGACGCCTACCACAACTTCGAGGCCCTGAACATCCCGGAGCATCACCCCGCCAGGGCCATGCACGATACCTTTTATTTTGACGCCGACCTGCTGTTGCGCACCCATACCTCGCCGGTTCAGATCCGGGTGATGGAAGAGCAGGCGCCGCCGCTCAAGGTGATCGCGCCGGGGCGTGTCTATCGGTGCGACTCCGACCTGACGCACACACCCATGTTCCACCAGGTCGAGGGTCTGCTGGTCGACGAGCAGGTCAGCTTCGCGGACCTCAAGGGTGTGCTGTACGACTTCCTCCGAGATTTCTTCGAGCGTGATCTCGAGCTCCGTTTCCGGCCGTCCTACTTCCCATTCACCGAGCCCTCGGCCGAGGTGGATATCCAGTGCGTCATCTGCGGTGGCAGTGGCTGCCGGGTCTGCAAGCAGACCGGGTGGCTCGAGGTCCTCGGTTGCGGGATGGTCTACCCCGAGGTGTTCCGGCATGTCGGCATCGACCCCGATCGCTATCTCGGGTACGCATTCGGGATGGGTGTCGAGCGCCTGGCGATGCTCCGCTACGGCATCGACGATATCCGTCTCTATTTCGAGAACGATCTCAGGTTCCTGCGTCAGTTCACTTAGATTGCGTGGCGTATGAAACCCGTTGGTGTCGCGATGGCTCAGCTTGGCATCAATCGACGGACGTCGTTGCAGACGCGGTTCACGACTTTGAGTCGACGCTGTCCCGCCGGCGCAGCAGATCGGCCTCAAGTCAGACAGGCGCGTGCGCGGCGCGGATGGGCGGGAGGCCGATGGGGCATCACACCAGCGCAGTCGAAACGGTCCTCTCTTCTCCCGGCCGGATGAGGCCAGATCACAGGACAGCAGCAGATGCGATTCAGCGAGGCGTGGTTGCGGGAGTGGGTTAACCCCCCGGTCGACACTCGGCAATTGGCCGACCAGCTCAGCATGGCGGGTCTGGAGGTCGATTCGGTCGAGCCCGCGGCACCGGCATTCAGCGGCGTCCGGGTGGGCTGGGTACGGGCCGTGGCGCCCCATCCGGATGCCGAGAAGCTGCGCGTCTGCCGGGTCGATCTGGACGAGGGTGAGCCGCTGCAGATCATCTGCGGTGCGGCCAATGTCGCCGAGGGTATGAAGGTCCCCGTGGCGACCGTCGGGGCCTGTCTGCCGGGTGATGTCAAGATCAAGAAGGCCAAGCTGCGGGGCGTCGAATCCTCCGGCATGATCTGCTCGGCCAAGGAGCTCGGTCTCGCCGAGTCGTCGGACGGTATCCTGCCGCTGCCGGGGGACGCCCCGGTGGGGGAAGACCTCCGCGTCTGGATGGCGCTCGATGATCAATGTATCGAGGTTGACCTCACTCCCGACCGCGGGGACTGTCTGAGTGTCGCCGGGATCGCCCGTGAGGTCGCCGTGATCAACCGGACCCCGCTGCGGGCGCCGACGATCCCGCCGGTCGAGCCCAGCCATGACGGCGGCCTCGACGTGCATCTGATGGCGCCCGCCGCCTGTCCGCGCTATGTGTGCCGGGTGATCCGCAACATTGACCCCAGCGTGGCCACCCCCTTATGGATGCAGGAACGCCTCCGACGCGGCGGGATCCGGACCATCAGTCCGGTCGTGGATGTCACCAACTACGTCCTGCTCGAGCTGGGGCAGCCCATGCACGGGTTCGATCTCGCCAAGCTCGACGGAGAGATCCGGGTTCGCATGGCCGCCCCGGGTGAGCGCATCGCCCTTCTCAACGGTGACGACCTGGACCTGCGCCAGGACACCCTCGTGATCGCCGATGCGCGCAAGCCAGTCGCCCTTGCCGGGATCATGGGCGGCGCGGAGACTGCGGTCGGCCCCGAGACCCGTGACATCCTGCTCGAGAGCGCCTTCTTCGCGCCGCTCGCGATCAGCGGCAAGGCACGCACCTACGGCCTGCATACCGATTCCTCACATCGCTTCGAGCGCGGTGTCGACCCGCGGCTCCAAGACCGGGCGGTCGAGCGCGCGACGCGCCTTCTCCTCGACGTCGTCGGCGGAGAGCCGGGTCCCGTCGTCGAGAAGGTCGCGGGTGACGAGCTGCCAGAACGCCCCGCGCTGCGGCTGCGTCAAACGCGCATCGCCCAGGTCCTCGGACTCGAGCTGTCCGCCGATACCATCGCGGATATCCTGAATCGGCTCGGCATGGACGCGCTGCCAACCGAGGAGGGCTGGCTGGTGACCCCCCCAAGCGCCCGCTTCGACCTGCTCCACGAGGTCGATCTGATCGCCGACATCGGACGGATCTATGGATATAACCGGATTCCGGTGAGTCATGGCAGCTCCGCCTTCGTGACCCGCTCGACGCCGGAGGCGGAGCTCGACCTCGATCGCGTCAGGCTGGCGCTGGTCGACCGCGGCTTCCGCGAGGTCATCACCTACAGCTTCGTCAGTCCGGAGATCCAGGCCCTGGTGGATCCCGACCGGGATGTACTGCGCCTCTCGAACCCGCTCAGTGGGGATCTCTCCGTCATGCGCACCAGCCTCTGGCCCGGGTTGCTCCAGACGGCCCGCTACAATCAGGCGCGCCAGCAGGAGCGAGTGCGGATCTTCGAATCCGGTCTGCGCTTCAGACTCGGGCCGGACGGACTGCAACAAGGCCCGGGGCTGGGTGGGCTGATCCTGGGTGGTGCAGATCCCGAGCAGTGGGGTCAGAAGGTCCGCATGGCCGATTTCTTCGACCTCAAGGCCGACGTCGAGGCGCTATTGGCGCTGACAGGGTCACCGGGTTGCTTCAGGTTTGTCCCGGGCTCTCATCCGGCGCTGCACCCGGGACAGACCGCCCGCGTCCAGCGCGACGGCAACCCGGTCGGTGTGCTCGGGATGCTCCACCCCAGCCTGAGTAAGCGGCTCGATCTGTCGGGGAACGCCTTTCTGTTCGAGCTCGATATCGAGCCGTTGCGCCACGGTGTCCTGCCGAGGTTCGCGCCGATCTCGCGATTCCCAAGCATTCGCCGTGACATCGCCATCCTGGTCGATGAGGCCGTGACCTTCTCGGCAGTCGCCGATTGCATCCGCTCGGCGGAGACGGATCTGCTTCGTGAAGTGGTTCTGTTCGACCTCTATGCCGGAGAAAACATTGAATCGGGGAGAAAAAGTTTCGCTCTCGGATTGATTTTACAGGCTTCTTCTCAGACACTAACCGAGGAAGTCATCGAAGATTCGGTGGGGCGGATTCTGAGCCGTCTCGCGTCACAACTTGGTGCAAGATTGAGGGATTGACCTTATGGCATTGACCAAAGCCGACATGGCCGAGCATCTGTTCGATGAGCTCGGTCTGAACAAGCGTGAGGCGAAAGAAATCGTTGAGATGTTTTTCGAAGAGATTCGCTCGGCATTGGAGCGTGGCGAGCAGGTCAAGCTCTCCGGATTTGGGAATTTCGACCTTCGCGAAAAGAAGGAGCGCCCGGGACGCAACCCCAAGACCGGAGAAGAGATCCCGATCACCGCGCGTCGGGTGGTGACCTTCCGGCCGGGCCAGAAGCTCAAACTGCGGGTGGAGGCCTATGCTGGATCCGATCGATAAGGACGAGGACCACGGACCCGGCGATCTTCCCCCGATACCGGGCAAGCGCTATTTCACGATCGGCGAGGTCAGCGAGCTGTGCGGGGTCAAACCCCATGTGCTGCGATACTGGGAGCAGGAGTTTCCGCAGCTCAAGCCGGTCAAGAGGCGCGGCAATCGCCGCTACTACCAGCGTCACGACGTCCTGATGGTGCGCCAGATCCGCAACCTGCTGTACGACCAGGGCTTCACCATCGGCGGCGCTCGTCTGCAGTTGAGCGGGGAGGGTGCGAAGCACGATCTCAACCAGACACATCAGATCCTGCGCCAGACACGAAGCGAGCTCGAGGACGTCCTGCAGCTGCTGCGTCGTTGACAGCCGGAGGCCGACATCCTATCCTTTCCCGTCTTCTCGGGGCGTAGCGCAGCCTGGTAGCGCACCTGAATGGGGTTCAGGTGGTCGGAGGTTCAAATCCTCTCGCCCCGACCAATAGAAACAAAGGGTTGGGCAATAAGCAGCAGCCCTTTTTCTTCCGCGCATTGAATAGGTACCGCTATAGGTACCGGCGCCTGCTTGCCTGTGGGGACCTTGTACCTGATCTTGCGAATCTCCTGCTCTGCAGTCCAATCTGGCTACCGCCCAGCCCTCCCATCTTGACGAGCCAGCGGCGGGTGTCCCAACCGCCTACCCCGGCCCAGTCTCCCCCGCCCAGCGGCCTTTGCCGGAGCCGCGAAACACGCCGCGCCTGGATCGCTTCGGCTTCATCCCACCGCCGGAGGAGTTGAGGCGGGCCCCTGGATAACCTCATCGGGCGCGATCCGCCTGATCCACGATCTCACCACACCCCAACGCATCGAAAGGGTGCCCGCGTCGGTCATCTTTCGAAGCGGTTTGGGTGCGCCCGATGCGCTTTGATATCCGCTCCCAATCACATGACGACGGGAGCGAATATGTCATCCCATGATGCGAAGAGGCCGGGCCGATCGACGTCAGATCCCGGCTCGTCGATGACGCCCGCAAACCAGGACGGGCCCCAGACCGTTCGAGACAGCGGTGCACTGGGCGCCACGCTCGCCCCCGCGGCCGACCCGCCCGATGACCCCCTGATCAGCGCGGGCACCGCCCGTGCGCTGGCCGCTGGCATCAGCCCCATGACGCTCTGGCGGTGGCGCCGCGCCGGGATCGTCCCCTCACCGGTCGTGATCCAGGGACGCAACTACTGGCGACGGCGCGCCTTTCTGGCCGCGATCGCGGCCGCCGACCGGTCCCGGGGGAGTTGATGCATGCGCCCCGCCACGGAAGCCG
>NZ_JAJDNA010000035.1 GCF_022340925.1 Thiocapsa sp. | reverse complement strand
ACTGCTCGCTGAGCCAACGGCAGACATCCTTGACGAACAAGGCACCAGCACCATCGCCAGCGATCTCGTCAACCATCACGACAATGGAGGGAAAGCGCTCGGCAAACCGCCTGCGCTCATTCAACCCGGGTCGGGTATTCGCATCGGACCGAAACAGCTGGGACAGACTCTTGATGGTGCTGCCCGTCGACGTGCGCCGATAGCTCTGAATCGAGGCCGTCAAGACCAGGCGCCTGGCATGCGGGTTCACCTCCGAGAGCGCAGCCGCTGCCCCCGCCAGCGTTCTCAGGACACCGGGCACATAGGCGCCGCGAAGCTCCTCGGTGCGCTCGTCCAATCCGCGCTTGCGCGGCCCCCGGGCATACCAACGCTCCTTGAGCTGCGTCTCGATCTCCGGCCCGATGAACCAGGTGCTCGTGTTCTCGGGCAGGATCGCCCCGTCCACGCCGTCGACGACAACCGCCGCATCGATACTACGGTGATGCGCCTTGTCCGGACAAAGCTCGCGGAAGGCACTTGGGGCTTGGGTGATCAGGTTACCGTTGGTGGTGACGGTCAGGATGCCGGTCGCCCTGCCATCTTCGTCACGGGCAAACTTGTCCGTGACATCCCGATTGATCACCGTGCGCGGACTGAAGTACAGCATCAGGAATCCATCGCGGTCCCCGCTGGTCAGGTAGCGTTGCACCGCGGTGGTCTTGCCGATGCCCGGATTCCCCTCCAGCACCAGTAGATTGAGCCTGCCGGGTCTCGCCGCCGCAAGTCCGGCCTCGACGGCTGAACCATGCAGGTCCCGCAACGTCACCACCCCGTCTTTTTTCCGCTGCCGCAGGAGGGGCGAAAGGATCGAGCGCGCATCCTCACCCAGAAATTCCGCAACCCTCGGATCATCGGGAACCTGGTCCAGCGCCTCGTCCACGGAGAACAGGTCGGTCGGACGATGAAACTCGGTCAGAGGCTCCTCGAACGACCATTCGATCGGTTCTCCGGGCTCAGGCTCCTGCTCCATATCCTTGAGCTGGCGTCGAATCGCCTTCGGCAAGCCCCGGACCAGGCGATGAAATGCGGAGCGGATCTCCGACAGCAGATGGTCCTCGGCATCGTCGTCGGGCACGCGCAGCTTGCGGCGGTACGCGGCACCCAGCTCCTTCATGAACTGGGCCCGTGGATCGGAAGATCCGGGGGTCAGGTCCGCCGACAGGCTCTCGACACCCCCAGCTGTGACAGCCAACACCTGGGCGTGAAGCGATTGGCGCTCCGGCTGGTCTGGGAGCAGTCCCGCTGTCCGCGAGGCATAGGAAGCACCCTGGCATAGCTTCAGAAAGGGCTTGTCCGGACCGGAGAAGGCTGTCAGATGATTGGAAAGCTCCGGAGACAGGGCCAGGTCCAATCCGTCGACCTCGGCACGCACGTGTGAGAACACGCCCCGCAGATCCAGCAGTCGCGCATAGCGGCCAAGCTCATCGACATGCGCCCGCTCATCGGAGAAGTCCGGGGCGCCCACCGGGGCGTTCAACGAGATCTCCAGCACCAGAAGCTGCTGATGGCGGCCTCTTGCATCGCCGAACAAGGCGGTGAAATCCGACCGTGCTGGGCCGCCTTGATGCGTCAGGCTACTGGTGCGCGCATCGATGCCGAAGGCCGAGCAGAAGGCCTGGCTCGGGTCACCCTCTTCGTCTTCACCCGGCAAGGACAGCGGGCACCACAGCGAGCAAAGTTGCTTGGGGCGCTTCGGTGCTTGATTCAGCCACTCCCGCATGCATGTCCAGCCGATCCCGTATCCCAGCAAGAGCAGATGGCGCACAACGCCGTCACAGAGGGTGCAACGTGCCTCGTCGTGCCAGTCCAAGGCACGCTGCACCCCCTTGTAGAGCTTGGCGGTACGCAAGGTGCGCCAGGGCTGGATCTCGGCGCGATCCGCTGCCAGGAGCCCCCGATGAATCAGGCAAGCGAGCACGCCACGCTTGACCGCGATCTCAAAGACGTGGCCCCAGGCCTCCGCCGGCTGCATGATGCGGTTCATGCTGCTCGCGGCGCGCGCAGCACCGCCCCGACCCGTGCCAAGACCGCCGGCAGCGACAGCACCACGTCACCGCGTCGCCGCGAGCGCATGACCACCACCTCACCCGCAGCCTCGGCGCTGCCGAGATCGCTCCAATGATGCGGTGCCAGGCAGGGACGCAACTGCCCATCCTTCGGCTCGCGCTCGGCATGGAGGTAGTGCATGCCGCGCAGCACGGCGAGCAGCAGGTCCCGCAACGCCGGGTCACGATTCTGTCCGATTAGGTTCGTCTGCGCCGCCAGCGACCACTCCAGGTCCTCGCCGGCCCGCGCCGAGCTCTCCAGAAAATAGGTACAGAACCCCGACTGTGGTCGTCGCTGCTCGTCACCCACGACCGACAGCGTGGCGAAGGTGTAGAAGGCGATCAACTCATCCCGCAAGCCCGACTCCGCGTCGTCCCAGAACGCCTCATGCTCACGCACCCTGGAGACCTCGAACGCGTGGCGACCGACCAGATCCCGCCGGCTGGTGACTCGGGTCGCCTGGAAGACATCGAGGCTCAGTGTGTAGACAGTCGCGTCCGGAAACTCCTGCGCCAGCCGGCCGAGGAAGCGCCGATTGGCATGGGGCGCGTGCCGATTGGCGCCTCGACCGATCCTGCGCGCCCCGAAGTGATTCCAGAGCAGCATGATGTGGCGACAACCTTGGGTATAGAGCCTGGCAATCTCCTCGAGGAGGATCGTCGGATTCTCGAACTCCCGAGCCGACTGCACATGGACGAGGTTACGCACATGAGCAAGGTGGAGCCCCCGTCTGGTATCGACGCCCGATGCATCGTTCGAAACGGCGAGATAAGTCCTGGCGCTGAACACGTGCTGGTCGCCGTCATGACCGGCCGGATCCCGACCGCAGGGTCGAGTGCTATAGCTCACCAACGCCACCGGGCTACCGGATGTCTGAGTGGGATGCCCGAGCCGGATCGGGAAGGCACTTTTCAACGCGGAGAAGGTGCCCCCCTGCTGCCACCGCAGCTCCGATGCGGCGACATCGAGCGCCAGTCCCTGCATGAACACGGGGGCATCGGTGCCAAGCACCTGCTCCACGGCCTGAGCAACGGCAAACAAGCCATGACTGCCGGCGAACAGATCCTCGTCTCGCCGTGCTCCCCTGCCCTCGGACTGCATCCGCAAGATCAACGTCCTCGGCACCGACTCGCCGACGGCGAAGCGCGCGCGCAGCACCCGCAGCGCCACGTAGACGATGATCGCGGTCGCGGTTACCGACGCGGCAAACTGATGGTCTGGGGCCGGCCCCT
>NZ_JAJDNA010000034.1 GCF_022340925.1 Thiocapsa sp. | reverse complement strand
CAAGGGGATATGTGCACCGGTCGGCGTGACGATCGGCAGCTCGCGCAGCTTTTGCAGGTCGTCGCGCCGCTCGCGGGGGAAGCGGACGTTGACCGGATAGCGTTCCAGCCCCTCAACCGTCCGGGTGACCGTGACGCCCCCCAGCCCCGCCGCGACGATCTGGTTGATGTCGCCGATGTTGAGACCCACCCGGGCGGCCGCGACCCGATCCGGACGGATCTCGATGTAGCGTCCCTGCGCAACCCGCTCCGAGTATACCGACGCGGTGCCTTCCACCTGCATGAGTGCCCGCTCGACCTCACCGCCGATCCGTTCGATCTCACTCGGATCAGGGCCGGCGATCTTGACACCCAGCGGTGTCTTGATACCGGTCGCAAGCATGTCGATCCGTGTCTTGATGGGCATCACCCAGGCATTGGCCACCCCCGGCAGATCGACCAACGCATCCAGCTCTGCGATCAGCCCCTCCAGGGTGATCCCGTCGCGCCACTCGTCCCGAGGTTTGAGCTGGATCAGGGTCTCGATCATGGTCAACGGGGCCGGATCGGTCGCGGTATCGGCACGCCCGACCTTACCGAACACCCGCTTCACCTCGGGCAGGCTCGCGATCAGGCGATCGGTTTGCTGCAAGAGCTCCCGGGCCTTGCCGATCGAGATCCCCGGCAGCGTCGTCGGCATGTACATGAGATCGCCCTCATCCAGCTCCGGCATGAACTCCGAGCCTAACCCCTGGTACCAGTCGCGCAGCACCGGGACGCCGCGAAAGGCCTCCTGCCACGCACTCGCGAGATCGGCCTGCCATCCCGAGATCCGCGCCGCCGCCGCTTGGTGGGGTCCCTTTTCGAAGAGTAGCCCGACGGCTTGAAAAGGCCATTTCAAGGGGCCCAGGAGGCCACCCACGCCGGCCAACGGGATCAGGCTACTGAAGAGGATCAGGACGGACAGGGCGACCGCGGCGCGGGGGCGGCGCAGAACGCCTTTCAGCGCGGGGCGATACAGCCGGATCAGCAATCGGTTCAGCGGGTTGGCCTCCTCGCGCGGGATACGGCCGCGGATCAGATAGCCCATGAGGACAGGGACCAGGGTCACAGCCAGGCCGGACGCGGCGGCCATGGCATAGGTTTTGGTATAGGCGAGGGGAGAAAACAGACGCCCCTCCTGCGCCTCGAGCGCAAAGACCGGGAGGAAGCTCACGGTGACGATCAGGAGCGAGAAGAAGAGCGCCGGCCCCACCTCGGTCGCGGCCTCGCCGATCACCGCCCAATGCCGCTCGCGGCTCAGATTCGGTCCCGCCCGCTCCAGGTGCTTGTGCGCGTTCTCGATCATGACGATCGCCGCGTCCACCATGGTGCCGATGGCGATCGCGATCCCCCCCAGGGACATGATGTTGGCGTTGATCCCCTGCGCGTTCATGACGACGAAGGCCGCGAGCACGCCGAGGGGCAAGGAGACGATGACCACCAGGGCAGAGCGCAGGTGAAAGAGAAAGACCAGACACACCAGGGCCACCACCACAAGCTCTTGGATCAGCTTGTCCATGAGGTTGTCCACCGCGGCCACGATCAGCTCGGAACGGTCGTAGGTCTCAATGATCTCCACCCCTTCGGGCAGACCCGCTCGGAGGTCATCGAGCTTGGCCTTCACCGCGGCGATCGTGGTCAGCGCATTCTCGCCATAGCGCATGACGATGATCCCGCCGGTGATCTCGCCCTCTCCGTCCAGATCCGCGACGACACGGCGCATCTCGGGTCCGATCTGGACCCGCGCCAGATCCCGCAGCAAGATCGGAGTGCCCGCCTCGGTCACGTCGACCGGGATGGTCTCGATGTCCGCGATCCCCTTGATATAGCCGCGGCTGCGGACCATGTACTCGGCCTCGGCCCGCTCGATGACCGAGCCGCCGACCTCCTGGTTGGCGTTGCGGACCGCATCGGAGACCCGTGACAGGGGCATTCCGTAGGCCCGCAGCTTCTCCGGATCGACCACGACCTGATACTCGCGCACCATGCCGCCGACCGTGGCCACCTCCGCAACACCGGGCACGGTCTGGAGCTCGAGCTTGAGGAACCAGTCCTGCAGGCTCCGAAGCTGGGCCAGATCGTGCCCTCCGGTGCGATCAACCAGAGCATAGCTGAAGACCCAACCCACCCCGGTGGCGTCCGGTCCGAGGCGCGGCTGCGCGCCCTCCGGCAACGAGGCGGCCGCCTGATTCAGATACTCCAGCACCCGGGAGCGAGCCCAGTAGAGATCCGTGTCGTCGTCGAAGAGGATATAGACGAAGCTATCCCCAAAGAAGCTGTATCCGCGCACCACCTGCGCACCCGGGACGGCAAGCATCGTCGTGGTGATGGGATAGGTGACCTGCTCCTCGACCACCTGAGGTGATTGGCCGGGAAAGCTGGTGCGCACGATCACCTGCACGTCTGAGAGGTCCGGGATGGCGTCCAATGGGGTCTGCTTCAGCGCTGCCACCCCCCACGCCCCGAGCAGCACCGCCGAGAGCAGAACCAGGAGACGGTTCCGGATCGACCAGAGGATGACCGCCTTCATCGCGGGCGTTCCAACCCACAGGGACGGACGCGGCGATCAGGGATGCGCATGCGCCCCTCCCATGGCCGCTGAGGCTTCCCCTTCTCCTCGGTCGCCCATCGAGAGCCGCATGAAGCTCGCCTGAAGACTCGATTCGGAGTCGATCAGGAACTGACCTGAGAGAACGACCCGCTCACCCTCCTCGAGTCCGGCGAGGATCTCCACCTCACCTTCCCGCTCCATACCCGTCACCACGTCCACCGGCTGGAAGCGACCCGCTTCGAGCACCTTCACGACCCGGGAACGCTCACCGGTCGAAATCAGCGCCTCCGCCGGGATCTTGAGCACGTCGCGCCGGGGGCCGCCATAGATAACCACCTCGGCGAACATGTTGGGCTTGAGCGCCAGGTCCGGATTCTCGAACACCAGCCGCACGGGCAGCGTCCGCGTCTTCGGGTCGAGCTCGGGATACAGATAGTCGACCTGGCCTTTCCAGACCCGCCCGGGGCGAGCCGGCACCCGGATCTCGGTGCTCAGTCCCGGGGCGAGCCAGTCGATCTGGGCCTCGAAGACATCGACGATGACCCAGACCCGACTGAGATCGGCGATCGTGAACATCTCCGTTTCCGGGGTCACATACATCCCCTGACGCGCCGCCAACTGGGTGACGATCCCATCGGTCGGGGCGCGGACCGGCACCCTGTTGCGCGGCGCGCGCAGGCGCTCGATATCCCGAATCACGTCGTCCGGGATGTCCAACAGGCGCAGCAGATTGCGCGCCTTGTCGACCTTGACCTGAGCGACGCCGTGAGGCTGCGGCTCCAGTGCCTGGAGAAAATCGATCTGCGCCGAAAGGACCGCCGGGGCATACATCTCCGCCAGCTGCTGCCCGCGGGTCACCCGCTCACCCTCGGCCCTCAGCTGCAGTGCCTCGATCCATCCATCGGCACGGGGGTGGATGTGGGCCAGACGGGTCTCATCGAATTCGACCCGCCCGACCGTGCGAATGTACTTCCAGAGCGTCCCGCGCTCGACCGTTCCCGTGCGCACACCCATGTTCTGCACGACCACGGGTCTGAGGGTCACCTCCGGATGCTTGCCGGTCATGGGATCCATCAGCTTCTCGACCAGGTCCATCCCGCAGATGGGGCAACTCCCGGGGTCGTCCCGCACGATCTGGGGATGCATCGGGCAGACGTACTTGGGGTCAAGGTGCTTGAGCGCGTGCTCCATGGGCGAGTCAGTCAGCGCAACGGCGAGATCCTCGCTCGGCGCTTGAGCGGGCGGATCCGCGGCGCCGCACGCGGTCACGAGGCCGACGACGGCCAAGCCAACCGCGATGCGGAGCGCGACCTGGCGCATCCGCCCGGGTCGAACCATTCGGGAAGCGAGATTCATGTCCACCACCTCCGGCGCCTGCATCACAGACACCATCTCCTGAAGCCCGACTCGGAGAGGCAGCTGAGCTGCCCGCCGACGGCTGACCGAGTCAATTGTGGTCAGCCCCAGAAGTCAAAGAAGGCGGTGTTGGGGTGGGCGGATCGGCCGTTCGGGGAAAAAACGATAGTAATGATCGGTCGCAGTGGCGGTGTGATCCGCCAGCGAGCGAGTAGAACAGATCAACTCCGTCGACGGAGAGACGTGCAGAGGTCCCAGGCCGAGTACCAGCGTACATTTGAAGCAATGCGGGGCGCGCTTGACCTCCCCATCCGCGTCCGTACGGGCCTGACCTGCATCCGCCTGCCAAGCGGCCGCGTGCATTGGACATCCTGCGGCCATCTCGCTCTCGTGCTGGCATGGCAGAGTCGCGCTGGCCAGCGTCTGTGTCTGAAACGCGATCAGGCAAAACGACAGGATCGCACTGATAAGGGGCCGGGAGGGACGCATTGGGGTAAGGTGGAGACTGTCGTGTCACCGCTCAAGCATTGAGCAGGGCGCCGAGCATCACGTCGCCTCCGCACCAAATTCCCGCATCATGCGATCATGCAAAGCCTCACGACCGTTTGCCTGTTCCTCACACTCGCCGCCGCGCTGATCCCGGCAGGTGTGCACTTGGGATTCCGCGCGCCCCGTATCCGTGAGAAAGGGACGCCGTCCGATTACGGGCTCGCCTTCGAAGAGGTCCGGATCCCGACAGTGCGCGGCCGATACCTGTTCGCCTGGCTGCTGCCGGCGCCGAGCTCCAACCGCACAGTCGTCGCCATGCATGGTTGGGGCGGGAACGCCGAGCTCATGCTGCCCATCGCCGCGCCGCTCCAACGCGGCGGCATCAACGTGCTGCTGTGCGACGCCCGCAATCACGGGGGGAGCGATGCCGACACCTTCTCATCCCTGCCGCGCTTCGCCGAAGATCTCGGCAAGGCCATCGACTGGCTCAAGCAACACCACCCTCAACGGGCCAGTCGCATTGCGGTTCTCGGGCACTCAGTGGGCGCCGGGGCCGCCATGTTCGAGGCGTCGCGAAATGCCGACATCTCCGCGGTCATCAGCATCGCGGGGTTTGCCCACCCCGCCGAGGTCAACGAGCGCTACCTTCGCTCGCTTCACCTGCCGCGTCCCCTCGTCAGACTCGTGAGCCGCTATGTGGAGTGGCTCATCGGCTATCGCTTCGACACCATTGCACCGCTCAACACCGTCCGCCGCATCGCCTGCCCGATCCTACTCGTCCACGGCAAGGACGACCGCGTCGTCCCTGTTGACGACGCGCGCCGCATCGTCGCAAATGGCCAGGACTGTGCCGTCGAGCTGCTGGAGATCGACGGCGCGGGACATGACTCGGCGGAGAAGATCGAGCGGCACGCGGGCGCGTTGCTCAGGTTCCTCGATGAGCATTGGACATGACGACAGATCGAGACCGCCTTGGCGTCCTCCGCCTTCCCCGGGCGACCGCGCACTCGGACCGGCGTCCGGATCCAGCGCCCAGCCGATACCGCTTTCGTAGCCGATTCATCCTAAGTCCGACAGGCTCCTAGAGGTCGAGGAAGTGCGACTGGTCACTGTCTCCGGAGCGCAGCCAGGCCTCAACGCGGTCCAGGACGCTTGGACTCTCCCGCTCGGCTGCTGGTGGCTCGGAAGCCGCCCGCTTCGCCGTTGGCGCGCGCGCTCTGGATGCTCGACGCTGGATGGCCAGCAGGTCCCGGTCTTGGGGCGCCAGCGTCAGACCACGTGAGGCGAGACGTCTGGCGCCGGGGCGGTCGCCCGCGTTCAGGCTCTGCTTGGCGAGCTCGCGATACCGCTTCACGATGCGCTGGACCCCGGCTTGGGCCTGTTCGTTGGCCGGGTCGAGCGCAAGCACGCCCTGGTAGTACCCGTAGGCATTATCGCTGTCTGGAACCATGAGGCGATTCTTCGACAAGGCGAGCTCGGCCTTTGTCAGAAGCGCCTCGACCTCGCCCGGCAGCGCATCCTGCCGGTCCTGGCCAGCCATCTCAACGCCAATCGAGGCGTTCGGCCCCGCCGTCTCTCCGGGGATCTCCTGATGGCCTGCAGTGCTCTCTGTCAGCGCGTCATCGTGCGCGCTCTCCGCCTCCTCCGCGCCGGCAATCGTCGGGTCGGCCGTTACCGGAGCGGTCTGGGCCCCGCTGGCCGCAGCGCCGTTTCCGGGCCAGGCCGAGTCCGCGGGACTCGCCGCGACGGGCATCAGCGCGGGCGGACGCTGGGCGCCCTCTGCGACGGGATGCCCCATCCATCCGGCGGCGACGACTGGGGACGCCTCGCCGCGATCCCGCTGAGCGATCATTGAGGTTTGAGGTGAATCATCGTCAATGCCGATGAAGTCGGTGGTCACGAAGTAGGCGACGAAGGTCGTCGCAGTCAGGCCGGCGAGCACCCATGCTCGGCGCGACACAATCCACCGCTGAAGCATCCCCCTGACGCGCGGGCGGAGCTCGTCGCCCGCTGAGCCGCGCGTCCCCAAGCCCAGCCGCTGCTTCGGGCGAATCCGGGGCTCCCCCGCTGCCGGAGGCTCGCGAATGTCCGCGGCCGAAAGCTTAGGAGTGGGCACCCTCTCGCCTGAGGGCGGCGGCGCCGGCGACTCAGCAAGGAGCCCCGGATGATCCCTTGCCACCTGCGCGAGCAACGCTTCGACGTCCTGCGAATCCCACACCCGCTCCCTTGACCGACGGCCATGCGGCGGCAAGTGGCTCAGGGTCAGGCTGATAGCCCGCAGGACGCCGCCGGTTCGGGCGTGAAGCAGGCGCAGGGCGTCCGCAGTGATCCCGGGCTCATCCTCGCGCCGACCCGCTCTTTCCAGGCGCTTGGCAACGTAGGCACGGGTCTCCTCCAAGGATAGTGGATAGAGCCGACAGCCCGCGAGGATCCGTTGCCGGATCTGCGCGTGATCGGGCCGATCTAGGAGCTCCCAGACTTGGTCACGGCCGGACAACAGAACAAGCACCGGGTGAACCTTGCCCCCGGTAAGGCCAGCCAGGTAGCAGAGCTCCGGAAGGGCGCGCGGGGCGAGATCCTGGGCATCGTCGATGATCAGGATGGCGGGCTTATCCGGAGGGGACGCGGATGCGATCCGATTCGCCAGCTCGGACACGCGCTCGGACAGCAGCCGGTCCCCGGAAAACCAATCCCTATTGAGGCCAAAGGCGCAACCGGCCAGCTGCAGCAGATCGGGAGCCTCTCCGCGGGATATCGCCAGGGGCCCCACGCAGAAGCCCTCGTGCTCAAGCTGCGCTGCGAGGTCTTGAACAAGCGTGGTCTTGCCGGTACCCGCAGCCCCAGTGAGGAGGACAAACCCTGGGCTCCGTCTGGTCGCCTCCAGAACTGTCCGGGCCGCAGCCACATAGCTCGCATGCGCGAAGCTTCTCGGCGGGGGCGGCAAGGGGTTCGGAGCGCGTGCTTCGCTGTTCATGTACACATCCCTCCCCGCGCAGGCTACGGATTCCGCGGGGTCCAGGTCGACAGAGTCTAACCCGAAGCTCCAGCGCGGACTATTCTCGTCTTTAACGCTAACGCCCTGAGATCCTGAAAAGATCACTGCAGACCCGGTGTTTCGGCGGAGGATGCACCTCCGTCGCCGTGCATCTCGAGGCAATGCCATTTCATGCGGATGGGCCGCGGTCCAACAGACCGCGCTGGGGGTGTCCGCGCGGCGGCTTACGCCCATGAGCTGCCGGACACTCGCTGCGGCGGGCTGGCGGGCCGGCGCTGAAACCAGACGGCGGTTCCGATCAGGCTGCGGGGAGTCGACTCCACTTTGGGGCATCTGTCTCCAGCGGCTTCTGCGTCGGAGAAAAGGCGGCACATTAAGGTAATATCCTGTACACACGCGCGACGCGCCCGTTCGCGAGACCTCGATGCGAAGCTCAATACAGGGTAGGCCGCCTGGGAGCCCGGTCAGGGTTACCGCAACCCGCTGCCGTCTGTGCCTCCTAGTGCTTCTGCTGCTCGCCGCTCTCCTCCCCAGAGGGGGACAGACACAGACGGCGGATGGTTCAGGCGCGGAAGTGGGCGAAGCGGCCACGATCCGTGTCCAGGTCCTCGAGGGCCGCATCTCCGCAAGCGGTCTGCAACTGTACCGCATCGCTGGTTTGAAGAAGGGGGAGATCCTGTACGTCCACGCCAAGACGACCTCCGGTCACCTGGATCCCTTAGTCGCCTTACTCAGGCCGGGAGTCAACCTTGAGGAGCTCGCCAGGGAGCCACTGGACACGCTGGTCAAAACCTTGTCGGGCAAACATGATCCCGTCGAAGTGACCCGGCGGATACTTGACCGTTACGCGCTTGCCGGAAACGACGACGCCGAGGGTCATTATCACGCCGCATTCAGCGTGGAGATCCCAGCGGACGGAGAGTACCGCCTCGCCATTGGCAGCTCCCTGGTTCGGCCCTCCGCCGGCACCTATCGGCTCGTGATCGGCACCGATGAGCCGGATGTCCTCTCCGGTCGCCCGGAAAGCAGCGGTCCCACGTTCGTCTTCGCGGAAAAAGACGCAGGGGTGCTGGAACGGGGGATCGTTTCGGTCACCGGCGAGTTAAGGCCGGGCCAGGCCGTCCGGTTCTACCATCTGGCGGATCTGGCCAAGGGGCAGACCTTTTACGCCTACGCGGAGGCGATGACAGGCGATCTCAAACCGGTGCTGACCCTTTACGACTCCAGCGACAAGGCAGTGGCCTACGCGAACTTCGCTGCGACCGAATCCCGGGTGGCGCTGCGGTACCGACTGCCCCGGAACGCCGAGGGTTACCGGCTCCGGATCTCCAGCCAGGATCCCGCCGGCAAAACCACGGCGGGGGACTTCCGCCTGCTGATGGGCCTGAACGCCCCCGAGGTGCTGCGCGGCCAGGGGGAGCCGACCGGCCGGGAGCTGCTGCGGGAGCCGATCTCGGTTCGCATCGGCGTCAAGCTGCAGCAGATCACGGAGGTGGATCAAAAGGCGGAGAATTATGGGGTCGTCGCCACGCTCGTGATGCACTGGACGGACCCAGCGCTGGCTTTCGATCCAGAGACCATCAGCGACCGGTTCAAGCTATACACTGGGGATGCGTTCAGCGCGGAGATGAGTCGCCGCGGGCAGCTCTGGCCACAATACGCGGTTGTTAATCAGCAGGGCAACCGATGGGTGCAGAACCGGGTGGTCGTGATTCAGCCCGATGGCGAAACCACCTATCTAGAGCGGTTTTCCACCACGCTGCAGGCACCCGACTTCGATTTTCGGAACTTCCCCTTCGATGTGCAGAAATTCTTTATCCGCATCGATCTGCTGACTCCCGA
Source organism: Thiocapsa sp. (assembly GCF_022340925.1). Classification (GTDB taxonomy): domain Bacteria; phylum Pseudomonadota; class Gammaproteobacteria; order Chromatiales; family Chromatiaceae; genus Thiocapsa. Next base: position 10,424 of record NZ_JAJDNA010000034.1, on the reverse strand, counting down.
ATGGATGTTTCAGCTGCGTGAGATCGAGGGCTACAGCGAGGTTGGCGAGAAGCTCGGTGAAGAGGAATGGGTCGTCACGGATTTCGCCACGAGCTTCTCGCAGGGGGAAATACTGCAAAGACCGGTCTCGCGGTTCGATTTCGAGTTCTGGGCGAAACGACACGTCGAGTACTACTTCTTTCGAATTCTGCTCCCGCTCAGCGTCATCATCGCCGTCTCCTGGATTCTGTTCTTTCTCAAGGACTACGCGAAGCGAGTGGATGCAGCGGGCGCCAATCTCCTGTTGTTCATTGCCTTCAACTTCGCCATTTCAAACGACCTGCCCCGGTTGGGGTATCTGACGTTCCTCGATACGGTGCTGATCAGCGCCTTCCTCGTCACCGCAGTCGTTCTCATCTTGTCGGTCTACCTACGCCGCCAGGACATGAAGAGTCGGCGGGCCTTCGTAGCGACGGTCGACCGCTACGTGATCATCTTCTACCCCTTGGCCTATATCGTAACGATCGCCGCCGTTACCCTGCTGTTCCGATAGGCTGCCAAAATGATTGCCAGCGCGGCTTTCAGATAAACGACTCGCTCGGTCCATCGAAGCTGCCTGTCGCGGCTCAGGTGCCCTCCTCCCAGGACGTCAGATAGGCAGACTGCTCAGGGGTGAGCCGGTCGATCGACAGCCCAAGCGCGGCGAGCTTGAGACGGGCGACCTCCTGGTCGATCGCACGTGGGACGGGGTGCACTGCCACCTCCAGCCCGCGCGCCTGCTGGGCCAGCCAGGCCACTGAAAGGGCTTGATTGGCGAAGCTCATGTCCATGACCGCGGCCGGGTGACCCTCCGCCGCGGCGAGGTTGACCAGGCGTCCTTCGGCCAGGAGCCGGATGCGGCGCCCGTCCGTCAGTCGGTACTCCTCGACGTGCCTGCGCGGGTGCGTCCGCTCGACGGCCATCGCTTCCAGGGCCGGGAGGTTGATCTCCACGTTGAAGTGTCCGGCGTTGGCGATGACACAGCCGTCCTTCATGACCGCGAAGTGCCGTCGGTCGAGGACATGCTTGTCGCCGGTGACGGTGACGATGAAGTCCGAGCGGGCGGCCGCCTGCTCCAGCGGCATGACGTCGAAACCGTCCATGGCGGCCTCCAGCGCGCGCAGTGGCTCGACCTCGGTGACAACCACGCGTGCCCCGTGTCCCTTGGCCCGCATCGCGAGCCCCCGTCCGCACCAGCCGTAACCGGCGACGGTGAACACACGCCCGGCGAGCAGGACGTTGGTCGCCCGGATGACGCCGTCGAGCGCGCTTTGTCCGGTCCCGTAGCGGTTGTCGAACAAGTGCTTGGTCAGGGCATCGTTGACTGCGACGATGGGGTAGCGCAGAGCCCCGCCGGCGGCCATCGCGCGCAGGCGGATAACCCCGGTGGTGGTCTCCTCGGTCCCGCCGAGCATCCGGTCGAGCAGATCGGTGCGGTGTTTGTGGAGCTCGCTCACCAGATCGGCACCGTCGTCGAGGGTGATCTGGGGACGGTGCTCAAGGGCCGCGCGGATGTGCGCGTAGTAGACGCCGGTATCCTCGCCGCACCGTGCGAAGACCGGGATGCCGTGATGCTCGACGAGCGATGCCGCGACGTCGTCCTGGGTGGACAGCGGGTTGCTTGCACAGAGGACAACCTCGGCACCACCGGCTTTCAGGGTCCGGGCCAGGTTCGCCGTCTCCGTGGTGATGTGCAGGCAAGCGCTCACGCGCAGGCCGGCAAGTGGGCGGTCCCGCTCGAAGCGGGCGCGGATCTCCGCCAACACCGGCATCTCGGCGAACGCCCAGGCGATGCGGTTGCGGCCCTGCTCGGCCAGGCCGGGGTCGGCGATGTCGTGGCGCGCAGCGGTCATGGGTTCCCACCTCCGAAAGTCTCCCGGTGAAGGCTAGCATTGCCCCGCAGGGTGAGCCAGGACGTGGAGTCAGTGCGGGACCTGAATTCCGCTTCGCTTCATCCAGGCTGAGCCGGCGGCCGCGTCAGGGCGCCAGATCGATCACCGCCCCGCAGCCTCCGTCCAGGAAATCCACGCCCCAGGCCTTTCTGAACAGGGCGATCGCGCGATCCCCGGTACAGTGGCTTGGCGCCACTTGGGCGACCCCCAACGCCTTGAGCTCGTCGATCGTTGCCCGGATCCGCGCCTCGGGCTGCCGCAGGAGATGAAAGCCGCCCACGACCAGGCGGACAGACCCGCCGCATTGTCGCTTCGCTGCGCGCACAATGTGCGCGATACCGGGGTGGGCGCATCCGGTCACGATGACGAGTCCGTTGGGCGTGTCCAGCACCAAGGCCTGCTCCTCGGGCGCAAAGCCCAAGGGTCCGCTCGAGTAGACGCCCCCGAAAAGGCGTGTGGGGCCCGAGACCGGCACGACCTGTCCACCGGCCCTGTCGACGATCCTCTTCAGCTCCGACGGGAAGGACGCGGGCATGTAGACGACGACGTTCGGATTGCGGCTCAGAAAAGGCTCGAGGCCGCGGGTGTGATCGCCATGAGCGTGGGACAGGAACACCCCGTCGATGGCACCGGGCTCGATGCCCAGCCGGTCTAGATTGGCCATGAGCAGCGCCCCGTCGCCGCCGGTATCGAACAGCAGCGTCCGCTCCAGCCCCTGTATCACCGCGGCAAAGCCCCAAGCGGTTTCCAATCCTGGCGCAGAGGGCACATTGTTGAACCCGATCGTGATCCGCAGTCCGTTCCAGGCCTCATCGGGAGCGGCCGAGCCGGTGCCGGCAGCACCTGCGGTCATCGCCAACAGGCCACCAACAACCAGAACCACCCATTGCAGTCTGTTCGGCGCACGCATCAATCTGATACCCCCCGCGGCCACCCGTCAGCCGGGCACGTTCCTACCAGAAAGCCGTGTGCCCGCGCGCCGGGGCTATGCGCAGGTCGCCGCCCCGCCGCCCGCTCCGAGCCTTCCGTTGAGGGGGCCGTGCCGCCCGCGCGGGCAGACCTTCGTCGTGAAGGATAGCCCCTTCGACCGATCGCGATCATCTGCGCTGAACCTTTGAGCGCCTGTGAATGCCTGGGGTGTCTTCTATGCTTGAGACGAGAGTCTTTGAAAACAGGAGGACACCATGAAACTGACGCTGAGCGTGATCAAGGCCGACATCGGCTCCATCGGCGGCCATATCCAGCCATCGCGCAAGGTGCTGGACACAGTGAGCTCCCATGTGCGCGACCAAGGCGGCCAGCTGCTCATCGACACCTACATCAGCTATACGGGCGATGACATCGCGATCCTCAGCACGCATGCAAGGGGACCGGGCGATGAGGCGGTCCACAGGCTCTGCTGGGAGGCGTTCATGGCCGGCACCGAGACGGCGAAGGCGGAAGGTCTCTACGGCGCGGGCCAAGACCTGCTGAAGGAGGCCTTCTCCGGTAACGTGCGCGGCATGGGCCCCGCCGTGGCGGAGCTCGAGTTCGATGAGAGGCCGAACGAGCCGTTCCTGTTCTTCGCCGCTGACAAGACCGACCCCGGTGCCTATAACCTGCCTCTCTATCTGGCCTTCGCTGATCCCATGAACACGCCGGGCCTGATGCTCTCGCCGAGCATGGCGAAGGGCTTTCGCTTCGTCGTCATGGACGTGGCGCACACCGAGGGGGACCGCGTGATCGAGCTCAACGCCCCGGAAGAGCTGTATGAGATCGCCACCCTGCTGCGCGATACCGAGCGTTATGTCGTCGAGTCGGTGTCGTCGCGCGAGAGCGGCGAGCAGGCCGTGTCGGTGTCGACCTCGCGGCTGCACAACATCGCGGGGAAATACACCGGCAAGGATGACCCCGTGATGTTGGTGCGGGTGCAGAAGACCTTCCCCGCCACCGGTGAGGTGCTCGCACCCTATGCGATCGGCCCCTATGTTGCCGGCTGCATGCGCGGCTCGCATCAGATGCCGCTGATGCCCGTGCCACTGAACTCCGGGATCAGCTATTTCGACGGTCCGCCCGTCGTCAGCTGCGCGGCGTTCGCCATGCACGACGGCAAGCTCACGGAGGCGGTGGACGCCTTCGCACACCCGTTCTGGGACAACGTGCGCAACACGGTTTCGGAGAAGGCCATCGGGATGCGCCGCCAGGGCTTTTTCGGCGCAGCAATGCTTCCGATGAGCGAGCTGGAATACACCGGAATCATGGAGAAGCTGAAGGACCTCGACGAGCGCTTTGTCCTAAGGGATTAACGTTGAAACGTCTTCGGCGCTTCCTAGGAGCCTGTCTGACTTGAGCGATCGTCGCGAGCCGAGTGGGGGAGCGAGGCCATTGCGTTCCGGTTGTGAGGCGCAGAGTGGGGGCGATGTCACGAACAAGCGGGGCGACATGGACCATTGTCCCGCTTCCGTAGGCGATTCATCCTAAGTCCGACAGGCTCCTAGAGGACCCCCACCCCAGACTCCTTTCGTCAATGCCCCATGGCCCAGTGCCGACCTACCCTGGTCTCGGCTCGCAAGCCGGGAGAAAGCCACCGATGACAGACCCCCCTCACATGACGATCTTGTTCGACAACGAACCCGGGATCCAGGGACTGACGAGCCAATGGGGATTTGCGGCGCTGATCCAGGTGGCGGACCGGACGATCCTCTTCGACACCGGCAGCAACGGCCGGGTGCTCCTGACGAACATGGCTGCGCTCGGAATTGCGGCTGATTCAGTCGACCTGCTCTTTCTCTCGCATCCACACTGGGACCACATGGGCGGACTGGACTCCGTCCTGGAGGTGAATCCGCGGGCCAGCGTCGTGCTGCACGAGGGCTTCTCCAAGCACTTGATACATGATCTCCGGCCCCTCTGCGGCGAGTTGGTCCTCGTCGGAGCCGAGCCTCGTCCGGTCGCTCCAGGCATCTACTCCACCGGCATGTTCGCGAGCCAGCCCCCTGAGCAGGCCTTGGTGATCGAGGCCGGTGGCGTGACTGCCGCGGTCAGCGGGTGCGCACATCCGGGGATGGAGCGGATCGTCGCGTGTGCGGCGACCCTCCTCGGGAACAAGATCGATTGGGCGATCGGCGGCTTTCATCTCATGCATGCGGACGCCGCCGGGATCGCGAACTCGATCCGCTCTCTGCAAGACCTTGGCGTTGCCTATGTGGTCCCGACCCACTGCACGGGCGATGCGGCCAGGGCCGCGTTTAGGCGTGCCTTCGGTGCACACTGCATCGATGGCGGTGTCGGCCGAGAGATCCGCCTCGTCCAGCGGCAAGACTAGCGAGACGCCGGCCGGGCAGCATTTGCAGAGCGGGTTTTGGACAACTTCGAACAGGCAATGAGCAATGGCCCCAGAGCAGGAGAAGCGCGTCGATCGACCCAGGAGGGCACTCCAGCGCAAACGCATCCTCGTCTGTGGAAAGGGCGGCAGCGGCAAGAGCACCCTGGTCGCGCTGATCGCGGCGATCCTGCAGCAGAAAGGCTATCAGGTCATGGTGCTCGACGGGGACGCCTCGAACCCGGAGGGACTGGTTCGCCTGCTGTTCGGCGTGGGCGTTCGGGGCGAGCCCAAGCCGCTGATCGAATTCTTCGGGGGCATCGACAGGGTGACCTGCCCGGTGGACGATCCCTCACCGCTTACGCGGATTGACGACCTCGACCCCGTGCCGGCAAGGCCGATCAACCTGTCGGAGGAGATCGGACCCGAGTACTCACTCGCGAGTGGCAATCTGCGGCTGCTGCAGGCGGGTAAGATCGAGACCTACGGCCAGGGATGCGACGGGCCGATCGAAAAGGTGGTTAGAGACTTCATGCTCGAGGACGATGTTGTGAGTCTGATCGATGAGAAGGCCGGGGTCGAGCACTTCGGCCGGCGGATACCCGATCGCATGGACATCATCCTCGGCGTTCTCGACTGCACGCGGGAGTCGGTTTGCATCGCCCGGAGGATCCAAGGGTTTGCGAGGGAGATGGCGGCGCAGAACGTCTGGTTCATCCTGAACAAGACGGAATCCGACGAGATGGCTGCCCAGATGAAGCGCCTGCTGGGCGAGTTGAGCGACAACGTGATCGGCTCGGTCCCCTACATTCCGCAGCTGGTGCCGCTGTCCCTATCCGGTCGGGCAATGGATGCGCATCTGGCCTCGACACATGTCGAGCCCATCGTGCAACGCCTCGAGGCCATCGCGTCAGAGCGCGGTTGAGCGCGCACGAACGAGCATCGACTGACGTCTAATGGTGTCTCGAACGCGCTTGCCCGGACGGATACCCGCCCATGCTGATCCAGGCGGTTGCTCGAAACGAAGCAGACCAGGGCGGATGCGGTTTAGCCATCATCGGCGAGGAATCCCTGGGCGTACCCAGCCTTTGCTGCCAGGTCAACTCCGGGGATCGACGTGTCCTGATCGACCCCGGCGGACTCAGCGTGCGGCGTGACCCCAAGGCCGGCTCACAACCGCGTCGGTCGGTCAGTCTGTTCTGAGTGGATGGGAGGATGGGCGACGTGGAAAATACCTTCTGGACGGCCCTGGGCACCAGCATGCTGGCGGCTCTCGTGACGTCCCTCGGCATCTACACCATCCGACGATTCGCCGACTGGGGCCAGCGCAACACGACCTATTTCATGTGCTTCGCGGCCGGGGTGCTGATCTCCGCATCCTTTCTGCACATCATCCCGAAGTCCTTTGTGATGAATCCGCATGCACCCGTCTGGCTGCTCGTCGGATTTCTCGGACTGCATCTCTTCAACCGCTTTCTGACCGCATTCGTCTGCGAGAAGGATCCGGACAGGCGCGATTACGTGATCGGCATCGTGCCCATGCTCGGCATCGGTTTCCATTCCTTCATCGACGGGTTCATCTACTCGATCGCCTTCACGGTCAGCATCCTGACCGGATACCTGGCGACCATGGGCATGGTTCTGCACGAGTTTCCGGAGGGCATCATCACTTACCTGTTGCTGGTGCGTGGAGGATTTTCCGAAGGTAAGGCCGTGCGCCTGGCCTTTCTCGCGGCGGCCGCGTCCACCCCTTTGGGCATGTTGGTCTCCTACCCGCTCATCAGCCAGATCGATCGATCGACGCTCGGCGCGCTGCTGTCGCTGTCCGGCGGCGCCCTGGTCTATGTCGGCGCCACGCACCTCTTGCCGCGCGCAGAGCAGGAGCACAAGGAATTCAGCCTGGTCGCCTTGGCCGGCGGCGTATTGGTCGCCGTGATCATCGTGACGTCCAAGGCTTGAGAGCGGCAGCGCGACCCACGACATTGTCGTCTCCCAGGCTCCTAGCTTCAATCGAGCGCCCGCGCGTGCCATGATTAGACAACTCATCTGGACCGAGCGGAGCGCGCCATGTCGGCAGCAGCCAGCCCCGTGTTACCGCGACTTGCGCTGATCGCCATTGCGATCTTGGCCGGGATCGGCTTTCTGTACATGGTGAAGCTGATGCACGACATTTCGCGGAACGTCGGCGTGATGGCGGTTGAGATGGCATCCATGTCCGCCAACATGGATCGGATGGGTACGGACATGTCCTCCCTCGCCACCGATGTTTCGGATATGGCCAGGCAGGTCCGCACGCTACCCGCCATGGCACAGGACATCCAGCAGATGCGGGTCGCCATCGACGGGCTCTCCGGCATCGTGGGGGGCGGCGAGCAGCTCCAGCAGATGAACCCCATGGGGGTGATCCAGCAGATGATTCCCGGCCCCGAACGGCGCTGAGACTGCTTCGCGGTGCTGTAGAAGAGCGCCTAGTCGATTCGCGTCTCGCTGGGCACATCAACGTGCATCTTGTCTTTCATAGGGGCTAGATTGCGCAGCATCTGGTAGGCAATATCGTCCGCCGTCTCGCCGCGGGACGAGTTGATCGGAATACGTCGTAGGCTGAAAGGATTCGCCTTGATCGCATTGACACCGCCGTGGCATGAAAGAGAGCAACGCAACCCGCTGCCCTTGACGACAGCAAGATTCTCGGCGCTCATATTGGCCGTCCCACCATATGGGTAGGCAAAGAGATCGACATCGGTCCCGAGCTCGGTGTTCAGGCGATGCCTGGCTTCGGTGATCTCTCGCAGGGCCGTTTCGGGCGACACGCTGCCGAGGTTGGCGTGCGTCACCGTATGGCAGCCAATCTCAAATCCCCGCGCATGGAGCGACCGGATCTGATCCCAGTTCATCCAGCGTGGCGCCTCTGGCATGGAGCGGTCCCACCAGGCGACCTGGTCGGTTCCGATGAAGCCGGTCGCGACAAAGAACGTCGCCGGCAGACCGAAGCGCTCCAGGATTGGGGCCGCATTCTCGAAATTGTCCAGATAGCCGTCGTCGAACGTAATCGACAGTGTTCCGCCGCATTGGTGCCGACCGAGCTGATCCAGCTGCTGGGACAGTGGAACAACCCGAAACGTTCGTGCGAAAAAATCACAATAGTCTGCAAACTCACTGATTCCGCACGTCAGCGGGTCTGGAAATCCGAGATCGTCCACGCGATGGAAGGCGACGACCCAGACGTGATTCGAGGTGACGAGGCGGTTCAGGGGCCGCCCGAGCAGAACCCGCCCCATCAGTCGCTTGACGGGACGCGTGACGCCGTCGTACGTGAGTTTTGATCCGCTCCGGCTCGGGGTCATGCGAAGAACCCTCCGATGGCATTTAGCTGTCGACAGAAATCGGCCAAGTCTCGTCTCTCTGTTCGGCCCGTCCCTCGCTATCCGCCGTGCTCCAGGACGCGCAGCAGCGAGCCTGCAATCGCGGCGACCGGGCGCGAATTGGCGATCTCCGCACGATTCAGGCGCGACCGCTTCCGGCGTCTGAAGATGGCGGAGGCGTTCTCCCCCCTCCAGGAGGCGGCGAAAAAACCAGCGGCTCGCTCCCGGCGCCGGGAGGCAGACGACGCTCGGTGACCCCGAGCGATCCTCGCCGCATCAAACGTAGTTTGCGGTCTATTCTGAAACCGGGTCAATGGCCTTTCTGAGCGGTCGCTCACAATATCCACCCGCGGCTGACCCGTTCGCGCGGCGGCGCCCGAGACCACCGCGTAAACCGGACCGGCGCCGAGGCAAATCGAGCCGTTCTCGGATCACCCCTGCCGCCTGAGCGCGCCGGGTGCGAGCGGATGCGGGTGACCCGCACAGCACGCTGCCAATCCCCTGGACGCGCGCGAGACGGCTGGGTTCAGCTCCCGGGAAAGGCAGCAGACCACAGAGTCGTCTTCTAAACTTCGGGCGTCGAGGCACCGGTGCCCTTGCGGTGGAGATGTCCCGACGACCCTCAGAAGGAGAGTTGCGATGGTGCTGCAGAGATACTCCGTTCAACCCGGGAACTGGGACAATGCGGGTGCACGCGTCCAGCGCGACGGGGTGAATTTCTGCATGTTCTCGCGCTATGCCGAGAACGTGGAGTTGCTGCTCTTCGAAGGGGACACCAGCACCGAGCCCGACGCGGTCATCGCACTCGACCCGCGGGTTCACCGGACCTTCTTCTTCTGGCACATCTTCGTCGAGGGTCTTCCGGAGGGCGTCTACTATAATTGGCGCGTCGGCGGGAATTGCGATACGCGCACCATTGGATGTCGCATCGACGGCGACAAGGCGCTGCTCGATCCCTGGGCTGTCACGGTAAGCGACCGGTTGTGGAACCGGGCGATCGCCAGCCGGCCGGGCGACAACGTCGCAACGGCAATCCGCGCTCAGGTCGTACGTGACGTGTATGACTGGGAAGGTGACACGCCCCTGCACATTCCACTGAACGCCGCGGTGATCTACGAGATGCACGTCGCCGGCCTTACCCGTCATCCGTCATCGGGCGTCGCGCAGCCGGGGACCTTCGGGGCGGTCATGGAGAAGATCCCCTACCTCCAGGGTCTGGGGATCACACACGTCGAGCTGATGCCCGTGATGGCGTTCGACGCGCAGGACGTACCCCCGAAGACCGCGGCCCGGGGTCTGGAAAACTACTGGGGCTACAGCACTCACAGCTTCTTCGCGCCCCACCCGGGATTCGCGCTCGACCCGGCGCGGGCACGCGATGAGTTTCGCGACTTGGTCAAGGCCCTCCATGGGGCCGGCATCGGCGTGATTCTGGACGTGGTCTTCAACCACACGGCCGAGGGCGGCGTCGACGGCCCGACCATCAGCTTCAGAGGATTCGGTAACGAGATGTTCTACCATCTCGATTTCAGGGATCGCCGCATCTATCGCGACTACACTGGATGCGGAAACACCGTCAACTGCAACCACCCGATGGTGACCCGTTTTCTCATCGACGCCCTCCTCTATTGGGTCCGACAGATGCACGTGGATGGCTTTCGCTTCGACCTCGCCAGCGCCTTGGCCCGCGGCGAGGACGGCAACCCCCAGTACCATGCCCCCATTCTGTGGGCGACCGAGCTGTCCCCGACCCTCGGCAGCTCGCACATCATCGCCGAGGCCTGGGACGCGGCCGGGCTCTATCAGGTCGGTGACTTCCCCGGCTATCGCTGGGCGGAGTGGAACGGGCGC
>NZ_JAJDNA010000023.1 GCF_022340925.1 Thiocapsa sp. | reverse complement strand
GGCGGCGCCAGGCTCACGGCCATCATCACGATGGACAGCGTCCGCGGGCTTGGCCTCATCGAGGGCGGACGGGCCTGTGCCCTGATCAAGGCCCCGCACGTGATCCTGGCCGTGCGTGACTGAAGTGCCGGCACGACAGACGCTTCTCGCTCGAGCCGCGTTATATCCAGGCAGCTATAACGCGATCCGCCTGCGCGAGCTCGGCTGACTTCAACCTCTTCTTTGATCTCACTCAGGATCGCCGACCCATGAAACCGTTCACATCGTCCCTCCTCATCGTTGCCTTGCTCACAAGCCAAACGACCCTGGCCGAAGAGGTTCAGGTCGCGGTTGCCGCGAACTTCAACGCACCCATGGAGCAGATCGCAGCCGGCTTCGAGCAGGCAACCGGTCACCGCGCCCTCCTGTCCTTCGGTGCCACCGGGAAGCTCTACGCACAGATCAAGAACGGCGCGCCGTTCGAGGTCTTTCTGGCCGCCGACGGACGCACCCCCGCGCGCCTGGAGGAAGAGGGCGACGCCGTAAAAGGCAGTCGTTTCACCTATGCCATCGGCAAGCTCGTCCTGTGGTCCTCGGATGAGGGCCTGGTGGACGGTCAGGGCACCGTGCTGAAGGCACACGACATCCGTCATGTCGCCATTGCCAACCCCAAGACCGCCCCTTACGGGGCCGCGGCGATCGAGACCTTGACACGACTCGACCTCCTGGAGGTGATCGAGCCTAAGCTCGTCACCGGCGAGAACATCACGCAGGCCCATCAGTTCGTCGCCACGGGGAATGCCGAGGTCGGCTTCGTGGCCCTGTCGCAGGTGATGCGGGACGGGGAGCTCACCGCCGGGTCGTCCTGGCAGATCCCGTCGGACCTCTACCAGGAGATCCGACAGGACGCGGTCATCCTGACGCGTGGCGGCGCGAACCCGGCCGCGCGGGCGCTCGTGGACTATCTTCGCAGCGAGCAGGCCGCGGCCGTGATCCGTTCCTTCGGCTACGGACTCTGATCGGGAGCGACTCATGCCTGCACAGGTCGATTTCGCCGCGGCCCGTTTGACCCTCGAGCTCGCGACCATCACGACCTTGGTCCTCCTGGTCGTCGGCACGCCCATCGCCTGGTGGCTGGCCCGCACCCGCTCGCGATGGAAGGGCATCGTGGGAGCGGTCGTGGCGCTTCCGCTGGTCTTGCCGCCGTCGGTGCTCGGCTTCTACCTCCTGGTCACCATGGGGCCGAACGGCCCGGTGGGACAGCTCACCCAATGGCTCGGCATCGGCCTCCTGCCTTTCACATTCGCCGGGTTGGTCGTCGGCTCGGTGCTCTACTCCATGCCCTTCGTCGTTCAGCCGCTGCAGAACGCCTTCGAGGCGATCGGCGAGCGGCCGCTGGAGGTCGCAGCGACCCTGCGAGCCAGCCCCTGGGACAGCTTCTTCACGGTGGTGGTGCCGCTCGCCAGACCGGGCTTCGTCACCGCGGCGATCCTCGGCTTCGCACACACCGTCGGGGAGTTCGGGGTGGTGCTGATGATTGGCGGAAATATCCCGGAGCAGACCCGGGTGGTCTCAGTGGCGATCTACGATCATGTGGAGGCCCTCGAGTATGCAGAGGCGCATGTCCTCGCGGCCGCCATGTTGATCTTCAGCTTCCTGGTGTTGCTCACCCTGTATTCGCGGAACACCAGGGTCTGGAGATGAGCGCCGTCCTGGAGCGCGAAGCCGCATTGCCCGCCGCGGATCAGTCCATCCAGGCCCGATTCAGGGTGAAATGGCCCGGCTTCGTCCTGGGTGTGGACCTGGCGCTCCCCGGACGGGGGGTGACGGCACTGTTCGGCCACTCCGGCTCGGGCAAGACCAGCCTGCTCCGCTGCATCGCCGGTCTGGAGCGTCGCAGTCAGGGCCTTCTCAGCTTCAAGGGCGAGATCTGGCAGGACAGCGCACGCGGCCTGTTCATGCCGACGCACCGGCGCCCCCTGGGGTATGTCTTCCAGGAGGCGAGCCTCTTCCCGCACCTTTCGGTGCGCCGGAACCTGGACTATGGGCGCAGACGCGTCGACTCGGCGCACAAGGTCTCGTTGGAGCAGGCCGTGGATCTGCTCGGCATCGGTCACCTGCTCGAGCGCATGCCGGAGCGCCTCTCGGGCGGCGAGCGCCAGCGGGTCGCCATCGCCCGGGCGCTCGCCACCAGTCCGAGGCTCCTCCTCATGGACGAGCCGCTCGCGGCGCTCGACCTCAAACGCAAGGGCGAGATCCTGCCTTTCCTGGAGCGCCTGCACGACGAGCTGGCGATCCCCATCCTCTACGTCAGCCACTCGCCGGAGGAGGTCGCACGCCTGGCGGACCACATCGTCCTGCTCGAGGGGGGACGGGTTCGGGCAGTCGGCCCCGCAAACCAGATCCTCTCCCGCCTCGACCTGCCGCTCAGCCGGGAGAGCGAGGCGAGCTGCTTCATCGACGGGATCGTCCGCGCCCATGACCCGGTCTATCAGCTCAGCCGCATCGAGATCCCCGGCGCCCGGCTGGCGGTCACGGGCCTGTCCCGTTCGGTCGGCGCCAGGGTCCGGGTCTGCATCCACGCACGCGACGTCAGCATCGCGCTGGACGAGCCCGGGACCTCGAGCATCGTCAACATCCTGCCGGCACGCATCCTCGAGATTCAGGAGGCCGAAGGCCCGCAGGTCTTGGTCAAGCTCGGCACCGGCGGAGCGGACGGCGACCGTCCCCAAACCGCCCTGCTCGCCCGGATCACCCGTCTCTCGCGCGACCGCCTCCGGCTGCACCCCGGACAGGAGGTCTTCGCCCAGGTCAAAGCGGTCGCCCTGATGGAGTGAGCCGCGGCTGGGTCCGCGACCGGCAAGGATTCCGCCGATTGGCCGCGCAGCGAGACGCGCAGGCGGCGGCGCAAGGCCTCCGACGCCGGCTCTCAGATGAGACGACTTGAGGCTTAGCGCGAGCCTCCGCGGCCTTTCGATATTCACCCCTCGCTCACCTCGTCGGTCCGAACCTTGAAACTCTTCAGGGTGTTGGGCCCGAAGGTGTTGCTGATGGCGACGTCGGCGGCGTCGCGGCCACGGGCGATCAACACGCGTCCGATGCGCGGGATATTGTTGCGGGCGTCGAATGTGTACCAATGGCCGTGAAGATAGGACTCGAACCAACAGGCAAAATCCATCGGGCCGCAGGGAGGCGGCATGCCGATGTCGCCGAGGTAACCGGTGCAATAACGTGCTGGGATATTCATACAGCGGCAGAATGCGATGGCGAGGTGTGCATAGTCCCGGCAAACGCCGGTCCGCTCGTGGAAGGCCTCGCAGGCGGTCTTGGTGGGGCGCGCAGGCTCATAGCCAAAAACAATATGCCGGTGGACGTAGTCGCAGATCGCCTGGACGCGCGCCCATCCGGTCGGGGTCTGGCCGAACAGTTGCCAGGCTGTCTCGGACAGGCGATCGGTCTCGCAATAGCGGCTTCCCAGCAGGAAGATCAGGGTCTCGTCCGGCAGCTCTTCAACGGGCGTCTGCCTCGCGTACGGAACAACCACATCCGGCAGGCCCGTATCCCTTACGAGCGCATCGGTTGACAGCCTGACCTGCCTTTTGGGAGCGACGATACGACTGCACCAGTTGCCAAAGCTATGGACTCCTGAGCCGCCCGTTCTCCTTTGGGCAGGCGCTGGCAGTCTGGGTTGTTGGCGTTGGGTCGGCTGCGTGGGATCCGCCGCAGCGCGGCTCGCACACGCCCTGCGCCGCAATGCGACGATCGCCTTGCCCAGCGTCCGGGGTCTGCTGCGCGTGCATTCACCGCCGTGGTCGCCAACGGCGTCCTCAGTGGGCTTACCAGTCCAGCTGGGGCAGAGCCCCGAACACCTGCCGCGTGCCGTCCGTCCATTGCTTACCGAGCGTGCTGAAATACGCATCCCCCTCGTCGAAGCGGCGGCGCATCCGGACTTCGAGGCTGTCACGTTCATAGCAGATCAGATCGATCGGCATGCCGACAGACAAATTACTGCGCATCGTTGACTCGAATGAGACGAGGACACATTTTGCGGCATCATTGAGCGAGGTCGAGCGGGTAATCACCCGATCGATGATCGGCTTTCCGTACTTGGTTTCCCCGGTCTGGAGATAAGGCGTCTCCACGCTGGCCTCGATGAAGTTGCCCTCCGCATAGATCCGGAACAGGCGCGGCGGCTCGCCCGCAATCTGGCCGCCAAGTATGAACGAGGCGTTGAAGCCGACATCACTCGCTGCCAGGTATTTGCCGTCGCGCCGATCGACGTCCCGCATGGCGTCCGACACCAGCAGCGCGGTATCGAACATGGACTCCGCGCTCCAGAGATTGGGCACCCCCGCCTTGGCGCTCCGCTGCTTCAGCAGGCCGATGACGGCCTGGGTTCCGGCCAGGTTGCCCGAGCTCAACAGCATGATGACCCGGTCACCAGCGCGTTCAAACACGCTCATCTTGCAGAAACTGGCAAAATTGTCGACCCCGGCATGGGTGCGCGAGTCCGACGCCAGGACCAATCCGGCGTCGAGCATGATGCCAATACAGTAGGTCATGGCGGAACCTCTCTGTTCATCGCTTTCAAAACAGCTACGTGACTCCTGGTGGCACCGGAAACTGGAATGACCGTCACATGGGGGCGTTGGATTTGTTGCTGCCGTCCCACGTCACGTCGCATATTGCCGTCGCCGCAGCCTTGAGCGATTCGATCATAGGCAAGTCGCGGTGCGAGAGACTTACGGCAGGTCCGCCATTCTCTCTTTGCGCAGACGCTTCTGGCTCCGGCGATTGTTTGTCTGCCTCGACCACCGCCTCAAGACGCTCCAGCGCCGCCTGGAGATCTGCTGCAAGGAGAGCGCCGGGCACGGTACCGCTGTGCCCCATCAGCTTAAGCAGTCGCACTGCCGCCTCCGACCCGATGATTCCCGCGACACACTTAGCCAGCGTGCCGACAACCCAATGGGTATCGCGAGGATAACAGCACCCAGAAGGTGTCGACGTGTTCCTGCGTCTTATCCGTCGTGGCGAATGCTCGACCCTGGTTGCCCACAAAACAGCCCCGCGACCACGCTGTTGACGTCATGACGATTCGGAAACAACTGGGACTGTAACGAGCCTTACCGCAAGCGACAAGGCAGGTATGCTCGGCTTTGAACGGAATCGCCGAGCGCTACTATGACTCCGTTTGGAAGACGGGAAAGCATGGCTCATTGCGCCGAAGAGCGAGAGGCGGCAACCAGGCGATGTTGGCTCGATCATGGCCTGTCAGGGGTCGCCGTGGGGCTCGTCCAGGACTCGTCTCAGTCCAACTGGACGCCTGCGGTTTCCGGACAGCCCTCGATCTCTTCGAGTGCGCCGTTCATCAGTCGGTCGATGTAGAATCCATCGCTCATGCCGAGCGCCGTGTCCGCGAGCGGACGCGCTCGTCCTCGGGTAAAGCAGCGTATGGCGAGCTTGACTTGGGACAGCAGCGTTGGGCTCATGCTGAGGGTGTCGACCCCCATGCCCATGAACAGCAATGCACCCGCCGGATCAGGATGTCGGCCAAACCCTCCCCGCCGGGTCGCAGCTCCTGGCGGGCCGCGGCGATTGCCGCTTCGAAAGCAAGCACCTCGGCGGCGACGTCTCGGGCTTCTCGATCCGGTATCGACTCGAGCTTGGTTTGCGCGCTGACGAGAACCACGCGACCGATGGCCAGTCCTCTCGCTGCCGAGAGACCTTGTACGAAGGGATCCCTGCAGCGCTCACCTCGGAGCAGCGCGCTCACCGCGTCGATGGTCTCCGCGTCGTGCACGGCCTTCGCCAGCTGCGACCCGAGACTGAGAAAAAACGGGCTGGCTCTGCCTGTTCGCCCTGGAGAAGGCGGCCTGCGGTTATTCCCGCCGATCGAAGGCCACAGCTCGCGTCGGACAGGTCCGGGGGGTACAGCCACACCGAAGGAGTCGTCGCTTAACCCTGCCTGCTCTCGCCAATCTGCTCGCAGTACTGCTGCAGGTCCTCCGGCACCCCGGGGGGGCATGCGCCGCAGGCCCGGTTGCCCGGCAGCGCATAGTCGATGAACTTCGGGTACGCCAGATCCAGCCCGTTCATCAGCTCCACGAACGACTCGAGCGAGCGGTTGCCGCCCAGGCGTGGGTTGCGGGTCTGCTCCTGCGCAATGCTCGACACCCATCGCCCCTCATAGTCATGGCCCGGATAGACGAGGGTCTCGTCGGGCAGAGAGAACAGCTTCCCGGTCACGCTCCGATACAAGGCGGAGGCATCCCCGCTTTGAAAGTCGGTTCGACCACAGGCGTCGATCAGAAGCGCGTCGCCGGTCAGGACCCGGTCACCGAGGCGATAGGCATGGTGGCCGTCCGTGTGTCCGGGCGTAAACAGCGGATCGATACGGACCTCCCCGACCATCAACGGCGTCCCTTCCTCGATCGGCAGATCGGTGCAGTCGAGATTGTCGATCGCGGGGTGCGCGATTCGGCTCCCGGCCTCGCGCTTCAGCGTGCGCGCCCCGGTGATGTGATCGGCATGGATGTGGGTGTCGAGCGTGTAGACCAGCTTCAGCCCGAGCATGGCGACCGCCTCGAGATCGCGCTGCCAGGTCGGCAGCACCGGGTCGATCAGCACCCCCTGACCGGTCTCCTCGCAGCCGATCAGGTAGGTGTAGGTGCTGGATACCGGCTCGAACAGCTGTTTGAACAACATCTCGCTCTCCGTCTGGATGGATGCCCAGGGTTTCGCCCCGTTCTGATCCTTCAGACCAGGATCATTGCGGAAGTTTGCAGCATGTCAGACGACAGGCTTGCGGTCGCGCCCCGGGGTGCGCGGGCTTCTCACGCCTGGCGCGGTCGATCCGGGGCGGGCGGCCGCCGAGGTCGGACTTCGACCCAACGAGCCGGGCTGCCGCGCGCTTGGCGGACCCCGGGGAGCCTCTCGAGCACCTACGAGCCTGTCGGACTGAGGATGAATCGGCTCCTGGTGTCTGGTTCCGACTGATCATGATGAGGGATAGGAGCTAAGGCGGGTCATACCGCTCCGCCCGGAGCTCCTCCGGCCAGCAGCCCGTGGGAGGTCCGAGCTCTGAGCCTTCCCCCTCAAACCGCACAAGATAGACCTCCCGGCCGAGATCCTCCTCGAGATGGCCAATATTGAGGATGACACCGCGTGTCCCCGCCGCCGCGATCAGCGCCGCCTCGTGGAGGCCGGGGAGGCCGCCGTCGTTGTGGATGTCCGCGGCGGCATAGACGAGGTCGCCGGGGACGAGTTGATTGAGATCCATCGAATATCCCTGTTGTTGAGATGCGTTGTGGGATTCCCGACCGGACGGGCAGGTCCCGTCGTCCGAGAGCCGACATCGGCGGCCGGCACAGCGCTACGAGATGCAACGAAATCAATGTGATCGACGCGGAGATCGTCGTGGCACATGGTTTGCTGAACCGCTCCGCAACTAATGACGCAAGACTCAAGCCACGCCTTGAGACCGCGATCTGACCGCCTCGCTCATCGCCACGACGCCCGGAGACACGCCATGTGGGATTACTCGGAAAAGGTCCAGGAGCACTTCTTTAATCCGCGCAACGCCGGGGCCGTGCCGGAGGCCAACGCGGTCGGCGACGTGGGATCGCTGTCCTGCGGCGATGCCTTGCGCCTCACCCTCAGGGTCGACCCGGAGAGCGAGGTCATCCTCGACGCCGGTTTCCAGACCTTCGGCTGCGGCTCGGCGATCGCCTCCAGCTCGGCCCTGACCGAGATCATCAAGGGCATGGCGCTCAACGAGGCACTCGAGGTCAGTAATCAAGACATCGCCGACTATCTCGACGGGCTGCCCCCGGAGAAGATGCACTGCTCGGTGATGGGCCGCGAGGCCCTGCAGGCCGCGATCGCGAACTACCGCGGCGAGGAATGGAAAGACGACCATGAGGAAGGCGCGCTGGTGTGCAAGTGTTTCGCCGTGGACGCCGTTCTGATCGAGGACACGATCCGCGCCAACGGGCTCTCGACCGTGGAAGAGGTGACCCATTACACCAAGGCGGGCGGCGGCTGCTCGGCCTGTCACGAGGGCGTCGAGGCCATCCTCGCACGCGTCCTCGCCGAGCAGGGGAAGGCGTTCGACCCCTACGCCAAGGCACCCGAGGCAGCGTCCTCGCCTGCTCCGCGCAAGCTCGGCAACCTGGAGCGCATTCGCCGCATCGAGCGGTCGATCGAGGCGATCCGCCCCAACCTCCAGCGCGACCACGGCGACGTCGAGCTGATCGACGTCGACGGCCGGAACGTCTTCGTGAACATGACCGGCGCCTGTGCCGGCTGCCAGATGGCCTCCACGACACTCGACGGGATCCAGCAGCGCATCGTCGAGGATCTGGGTGAATTCGTGCGCGTGCTGCCGGCCCAGGCGATGGCCGGGCGCGGCTGAGCGGGGGCACTGCCGTCCGGTCGCCAAGGCTGCCGGGTCACCGCTCCATCTTGCTCACACCCCACCAGGACACCGCCCATGACCGCACCACCAGCGACACAAGGCATCTATCTCGACAACAACGCCACCACCATGGTGGCGCCCGAGGTGGTCGAGGCCATGCTGCCCTTTTTCACCGAGCAGTTCGGCAACCCCTCGTCCATCCACGCCTACGGCAACCGGGTCGGCCTGGCGATCAAGCAGGCCCGTCGCCAGGTGCAGGCACTGATCGGGGCCGAGCAGGACTCGGAGATCGTCTTCACCTCGTGCGGGACCGAGTCCGACTCCACCGCCATCCTCTCCGCCATCCGGGCCCAGCCGGGGCGCAACGAGATCATCACCACGGTTGTCGAGCACCCCGCGGTGCTGTCGCTCTGTGAGCACCTGGAGACGGAGGGCTACAAGGTCCATTACCTCGAGGTCGACGGCAAGGGCCGACTGGACATCGAGACCTACATGGACCTCCTCTCCGACCGGGTGGCCATCGTCTCGGTAATGTGGGCGAACAACGAGTCCGGCACCCTCTTCCCAGTCCAAGAGATGGCCGAGCTGGCGCGATCCACGGGCGTGCTCTTCCACACCGACGCGGTTCAGGCCGTCGGGAAGGTACCCATCGATCTCAAGGAGACGGCGATCGACATGCTCTCCCTGTCCGGGCACAAGCTGCACGCGCCCAAGGGCATCGGCGTGCTCTATCTGCGACGCAACACACGCTTCCGCCCGCTGCTGCGCGGCGGTCATCAGGAGCGCGGGCGGCGCGCCGGCACCGAGAACAGCGCCGCCATCGTCGGGCTCGGCAAGGCCTGCGAGATGGCGCTCGAGCACATGGAGCACGAGAAGACCGCGGTGCGCACCATGCGCGACCGGCTCGAGCAGGGCATCCTCGCCGCCGTCCCCCACTGCTTCGTGACCGGCGACCCCGCCAACCGTCTCCCCAACACCAGCAACATTGCCTTCGAGTACATCGAGGGTGAGGCCATCCTGCTGATGCTCAACAAGCTCGGGATCGCGGCATCGAGCGGCTCCGCCTGCACCTCCGGCTCGCTCGAGCCCTCGCACGTGATGCGGGCCATGGGCATCCCTCTGACCGCCGCACACGGCACCACACGCTTCTCACTCTCCCGCTACAACCGCATGGATGAGATCGAGCGGGTCATCGCGGCCGTGCCGCCGATCGTCGCCCAGCTCCGCAGGCTCTCGCCCTATTGGTCCGAGACCGGGCCAGTCGCCGAGCCGGGCAGCGCCTTCGCACCGGCCTATGCGTGACGGCCGTCTGGGTCCGGGCGCCGCACTCGCCGCGGCGCACGCCGCCATCGGGCGCCCTTCAGTCCCCGGCGCATTCCGACTCATCATGCAACGGGCAAAACGCCAGCTTAGAGACTGCTACGCTGGAACCAACCTTCCGGCTGGATAAGGGCGGTTTCGTGAGCGAGTAGGTCAACATCCACGATGCGAAGACTCAACTTTCGCGCCTGATCGCCCTGGCAGAGGCAGGACAGGACGTCGGCATCGCGCGCGCCAACAAGCCGGTCGTGCGACTGGTCCCCATTGCGCCGCCTGCGAAACGCCGTCGTCTCGGAGAAGCTCGGGGGCTCGTTACGATGGGGCCGACTTCAATGAGCTTCCGGACGATTATTCATAAAACACTTTAGGTAAGGGTTCTGCTGGATACGCACGCCTTCCTGTGGATCGTGACCGATGCCCGCCAACTGAGCCCCAAGGCGCGCGCTCCCCTTGGCATATCTCACAAGGGCACCCGTCGCAGCCTCAGGGCATTTGTAATCACCGACACCGAGCTCAGTGTCATGGCGGCGCTCGCGATCATCGGCGACAGCAGCACACCCAGGACCGGATAGAGCACGCCGGCCGCCACCGGGACCCCCAGGGCGTTGTAACCGAGGGCGAAGAGGAGATTCTGGCGGATGTTGCGCAGGGTCGCCCGGCTCAGGTTGTGGGCCTTGAGGAGGCCCGTCAGATCGGGTTTGAGCAGGGTGATGTCGGCGGACTCGATGGCCACATCCGTGCCGGTGGCGAAGGCGATCCCGACGTCGGCCTGGGCCAGGGCCGGCGCGTCGTTGACGCCGTCTCCCGCCATCGCCACCCTGCGCCCGGTCTGCTGGAGCGACTTCACACGGCCGGCCTTGTCCTCGGGCGTGACCTCGGCAAAGACCTGATCGATACCCAAGGCGCGGGCGACCACTTCCGCGGTGGTGCGATTGTCTCCGGTCATCATGATGACCTCGATACCGCGGCGGTGCAGGGCGTCGACGGCCTGTCTGGCGGACGGCTTGATCGCGTCGGCGACACCGATGAGACCGGCGAGCCGGCCCTCCAGGGTGACAAACATCAGGGTCTGACCCTGCGTCCGCATCTCCTGCGCCAGCGTCTCTGCCTCGGGCGATCCCGGTCCGGGCGACGGAGCAGAGCCATCGCCCCGCGCTGCCGGCTCCGCGAGGATGCGCTCGCTCCCGACCGCGACCCTGCGGCCGTCTAGGGTCCCGACCAGGCCGACACCGGTGAGCGACTCGGGGGCCTCGACCGCCGCGGTCGTCACACCGCGCGCCTGGGCCTCCTCCAGGACGGCGCCCGCCAGCGGGTGCTCGCTCGACCGCTCGAGACTCGCGGCGATGCGCAGAACTTCACGCTCGTCGCTCCCGTCGAAGGCCACGACCCGCTGCACGCCGGGTCGCCCCTCGGTCAGGGTGCCGGTCTTGTCGACGACGATGGCGTCGATCCGCTCCAGAACCTCTAGGGCCTCCGCCTGCTTGACCAGCACGCCGCTCCCTGCCCCGCGCCCGGTCCCGACCATGATCGACATGGGCGTGGCGAGGCCGAGGGCGCAGGGGCAGGCGATGATCAGGACGGAGACAGCGGCGACGATGGCGTAGCTCAGATTCCCGACCAGCATCCAGACGATGAAGGCGAGGATCGCGATCAGGATGACCACCGGCACGAAGTAGGCGGAGACCACGTCCGCCAGACGCTGGATCGGCGCACGGCTGCGCTGGGCCTCGCCGACCATCTTGACGATCTTGGCCAGCATGGTCTCACTGCCGACCGTCTCGGCCCGCATGAGGAAAGGGCGGCGGCCGTTGAGCGTTCCACCGATCACCTTGCTGCCCTTGGTCTTCTCCACCGGAATGGATTCACCGGTTACCATGGACTCATCGACCGCCGTGCGGCCCTCGATGATCTCGCCGTCGGTCGGCACCCGCTCGTTCGCCTTGACGCGCAGAACCGCGCCCGCCTCCACGCGCCCGATGTCGATCACCTCCTCGGTGCCGTCGGGCCCGACCAGGGTCGCGGTCTCGGGGGCGAGGCGGAGCAGCTCCCTGATGGCGCCCGCAGTCTGGGCGCGTGCGCGCAGCTCCAAAACCTGCCCGAGCAGGACGAGCGTGGTGATCACGGCCGCCGCCTCGAAATAGACGGGGATCAGACCGGAGTGGGGGTCGCGCAGGGTCTCGGGAAACAGCTGCGGAAACAGCAGGGCCGCGAGGCTGTAGATCAGCGAGGCGCCCGTGCCGATCGCGATCAGCGTGAACATGTTCGGGCTGAGGTGCGTGACCGAGGCCCAGGCCCGCCGGAAGAAGGGCCAACCGCCCCAGACGACGACCGGCGTGGCCAGCAGGCATTGCACCCAGACCGAGAGGCCCGTCGGCACGACCCGGTCAAACCACGGGAGCATCTCGCCCATCGCCAGCAGGAAGACCGGCAGGGTGAGGACCGCCGAGATGCGGAACCGGCGCCGCATGTCGACGAGCTCCGGATCGGGCCCCTCCTCGAGACCGGTCACCTTCGGCTCCAGGGCCATGCCGCACATCGGACAGGACCCCGGACCCGTTTGTTGGACCTGGGGATGCATCGGACAGGTGTACTCGACGTCCGCCGGCGAGGGCGCCGCCTCCTGCGTCGTCAGATATCTCTCCGGATCCGCAGCGAAACGTGCCAGGCAGCCCTCGGAGCAGAAGACATAGCGCTCGCCCCGGTGCTCGTGGGTCCCCGAGGCCGTCTCCGGCGTCACGCTCATCCCGCAGACCGGATCGATGTGCCCGCGATTCATTGGGTGTCTTGACCTCCGAATGCCCTTCGCCCACGGCGGCAATGCGTCAGTGACCCTTTCCCGCAGGTGCGGCTGAAGGGGCGACCAGCGCGCGCCGAATGCAGGAACGGAAGCACCTGAAGCGGCTGCTTGACCTTTTGGGCAAGCGAAAGCGGGGCATGGTTCACTCTCGCCCGTCCGATCGCAGCGTGGCATCCAGGGTGCCAAGTGGCCCAGGGAAAAGGGGTTCATCTGTGCCGGAGGCCGCAGACCGGCGGTCGAGCCTTCCTTGCCTGTCGACGTGCTGAGACCGATGTCGTCCTGCCCGTTCAGGACGGCAGCCGCATGGACTATCCTCGTCTACCAAAAATGTGGTAACGGTGACATCCAATGGGGAACCCGAGCAGCGACACCATTTCAGTGCACATCCCGCGCGACCTCTACGAGCAGGCAAGGTCCGATGCCGCCTCGCAACATCGCACCATACCGGGCCAGATCGAGTACTGGGCCAAGGTGGGGCGGGCAGCGCTCGACAACCCGGATCTGCCGGTCACCTTCGTCGCGGAGGCGTCGGCGTCCCTCGCCGAGCCCCGTGAGCAAGCGACGCCATTCGAGCCGCGCGGCCAACGCCAATGACCTACGGGGTCGTCCAGACCCGCCGCTTCGCCCGGGACTGCAAAAGGCTGCATGCCACTATCGCGGCCGACCAAGGGATCGGAGACAGGCGCCCGAAACCCTGGGGATTCGGCGGCGGAAGCGGGTTGGCGACGGCGCCCCAGCAAGGCCGACTCGCTGTCGCCGAGCCGCGATGCCTACCAGCGCAGGAGGCCGGGCCCCAGGGCGGCACCGAGTCCGCCGGCCAAGGCGATGCCGAGGCTGTACCACACGGCGACGAAGGCCGGCGATGCGAGCGAGCGACTCCCGGTGTAGGCGGCTTCGTCACCACCCTGGGCACGGGCCCACAGGGGCTGCACCACGGCCTCGAAGTCGTCCGCGGCGGCGAGCTCAAGCGCCCAACCCGCGCCATGACCAGTCCTGACCCAGGAAGCCGAAGTCGCACGCGGGCCTCTGCAACGCTGGCCCTGATCCCGTCGATCAAGGGCTGGGAGTCGTCGGCTTTCTCGGCTGCCAACGCCGGGAGCGGGCCCCGTTCAGGCATCACCCCCCAACGAACGGGACGACAAACAGGGAGACCGGGCCATGACAGCATTCAAGATGCGAAACCTCCGACTGCCCGCTTTGCTCCTGACGACAACCCTAGTCGCCGCCTACGAGGGGCAGCACAACGGCTTCGATCTGACAGGCAGCCTCGTGCCCGCCGAACAGATCCATCCGG
Source organism: Thiocapsa sp. (assembly GCF_022340925.1). Lineage (GTDB taxonomy): Bacteria > Pseudomonadota > Gammaproteobacteria > Chromatiales > Chromatiaceae > Thiocapsa. The sequence continues at coordinate 23,581 of NZ_JAJDNA010000023.1, read as the reverse complement.
GCGGGCCTTCCCGGGACGGCATCCCGGCCATCGACCGGCCGCAGCTCATCCCGGCCAAGCGCGCCGATTTCATCGAGCCGGAAGACCGGGTGCTCGGCCTGGCGAGGGCGGGCGACGCCAAGGCCTATCCGATCGCGATCATGAACTGGCACGAGATCGTCAATGACCGCCTCGGCGGCGAGCGGGTCGCGGTGACCTACTGCCCGCTCTGCGGCACCGGAGTCGCCTTCGCGGCGAAGGCGCGAGGACGCGAGCTGAGCTTCGGCGTCTCGGGGCTGCTCTACAACAGTGACGTGCTGCTCTACGACCGCCAGACCGAGTCCCTCTGGAGTCAGATCAAACGGCAGGCGATCAGCGGCCCGATGCGTGGCGAGAAGCTCGAGGTCGTCCCCCTGACCCAGACCACCTGGCGGGCCTGGCAAGAGGAGCACCCGGACACGCTGGTGCTCTCCGACGACACGGGTCATGACCGGGACTATGGTCGTGACCCCTACGCCGGCTACGCCGCCGAGCGCGGACTCTACTTTCCGGTCGCCGCCAAGTCGCGCCGCTACCACCCCAAGGAGCGGGTGCTGGGGCTGGACATCGGGGGTCGCTTCAAGGCCTATCCCTTCGCCGAGCTTTCGCGAATGGGCGCCGAGGAATTCAATGACTCGTTCGCAGGGCGCGCGCTGAGGATTCACTTCGACTTGGCGAACAAGACCGCCCGAGCCTTCGAGGCCGACGGCAATCAACTCCCGGGGATCGTCGGCTTCTGGTTCGCCTGGTACGCGTTCCATCCGGATACTGAGGTCTTTTCCGCGAAACCTTGACGATCTGGTATGGCTGTTGGCGGCAATGACTCGAAACACCGGGGAGGCGTCAGTCGCCCGCTCGATCTCGCGGCGGGTGTCGCATCCGGTCGCGCCGGATCCACGAGGCCAATCGACTGGTCTATGCGGCGGATGAGGTCGCTCTGACCGTCGTTTCCTGCCGTTACCGCTGCTGAACAGGTGCCCCAGGTTCACGGCGACAGGGTCCGGCGGTTGGCCAGGACACCCGGACCCAGGCAGCCCAGAGTCCGCTGCCGCTCAAGTTCTACCACGTCCAGACCGCAAGCATGGCCGGCTGAAATGGCTCGCGGGCCGCCCGAGCCCTGGTGAAAAATGGGGAGGTCCTAGCCGGTCCCCCGAAGCCCACGCCGGGGTTGATTGTCCAGGGGCACATCTGCGCCACCTCAGCCAAACATGGCTCCATTCCTGCGGGCAAAGAAAAAGGGCGCCGGGGACGATCCGCGGGCCCTTGGGTTTTTTGGTAGCGGGGGCAGGATTTGAACCTACGACCTTCGGGTTATGAGCCCGACGAGCTGCCTGACTGCTCCACCCCGCAACTGAGCTGCCAAGAATATAGGCATACGCTCAACGTTGCAAGTCCCATGTGGCGGCTCGTCAGATTCTACCCCCCAACGCCCAGCGCAACGTGGTCCGAGTCGATGGGCCTGCCTCGCATCACTCCGAGCTCGGCTGGTTCGGCGTTTCGACGCCGAAGACGCGGGGCTCAAAGCGCTGCATATAGGGGTTGTCGTGCCGCCGCTCGATCACGAGGTAGAAGCGGTTGGCGCTCTCGTGACACTGGTTGCAGGCACCGATTAGCCGGTCGTATCCGGCATCGAGCCGTCCCCGATCGCCGGAGTCGAAGGCGCCTTCGAGGGCCTCGAACGCCGGGACGAGGATCTTCTTCACCAGGCTTCCCACGGCCACGCCGTCATCGTCTTCGATCTTCTCGATCTCCTCGATGACCTCCTCGACCTCGTGGACGTAATAGCCGACAAGCGCCCTGTTACCGGCGTCGAGCGACAAGCCAAGCTTGTGCACGTAGTACTGCATCCGCCCCATCCAGGTCACAAGGCCGAGGTCGTGTCCCTCATCTCCGGCGGCGACCGGCAGCGTCCCGGCCAGCAGGCCCGCAACGAGGGTGGTGCCCAGCGCGATCTGTCGCATCATGTTTGATCTCCTCTGATAAGGCCGCTTCACAGGGTCTTGAGATGCTCGATCAGGGCCAGGCGCTCGGACTCAGACAGCTCGTCGCCGTAGGTATGTCCCTGATTGCCATAGCCGGTGAGACTGGTGTCGTAGATGCGGTTGCGCTCGTCCCAGCTCATGGCGCCGGCCTTGCCCTCGTCCAGCTCCCGATAGGCCCAGCCCAATCTTGCCTCATCGTAGGCCGGCCGGTCATCGCCTTCGCGATCGAATCGCCAGTAGGTCGGACGCGAGCCGCTGTCGAGCAGAGCCGCGATGGTCGGCACCGATCCGTTATGCAGATAGGGCGCGGTAGCCCAGACGCCGTCCAGCGGCGGCGCGATATATCCCAGCGCCGGTGCGATCTGGCTCAGCTCGCCGTAGACGGAGCGCTGGAACCAGTCGATGAACCGATCGGCGTCGCTGAAACCTTTGCGGGCCAGCTCGGGATCGCTTCCGACCTTTCCCAATGCCACAACCCGGTTGGGGTAACGCCAGTCCTCACCGTAGCGTCCATGACATTTCTTGCAGTAAGTCTCGAAGACCGAGTAGCCCTGATCCGCGAGCGCCTGGTCGACGGCAAAAGGGTACTTCGGTGGCTCCAGGCCCGCGAGGTAAGCGCGCACGTCCACGAACCAGGCGTCGATCTCGCGCACTTCCTCGACCGAATCGGAGCAGGTGGTCGAGGCCAGCATCATGTGGCCGACATGATCCCCCCGGCCCTCCGCGTTGTAGAACATCGCATGCTTTTTGCGCATGTTCCACCAGGGCGGCACGCTCACCGGGAGGGGGGTCTGGGGCGGTGGCTCAATCAGGGGCGTGTCGGACCAGGCGAGTGTCTCGGGATCGCGGTGCGCCATCAGGGCCCGGGTCAGATTGTTCGCCGAGCTCACGCCGATGGTGTCGGTGATCATGTAGTCCGCGATCGCGGTGACCCGATCGGCCCAGCGGCGCCATTCCGCCGCCTCGGGGCCCTTCCGGACGAGCGCGCCCGCCGCTTCGATCCCGATCAGCGGGTCCAGCGTGAGGTCCAGAAACGCATTGCCCAGACCCATCACGAGCTCGCCGCCGAAGGTCGCCGCGTGGCAGGCCAGACAGTTGGACGTCACGATCTCGACGCCGGACGGGGCGACCTGCGCGGTCAGCATGTAGGGCAGCTCGGCGTTGCGCCCGGTGCGCCCCGGAAACTGGGGTCCAGGGTCCGCCCCCTCGCCGCGACTCCTGGCATAGACGGGGTAAGGAAGGCCGCAGGTCACGATGGAGCGGTTCAAAAGGGCATCGTAGCCCTTCTGGGGATCACCGGGACGCTGCGGCGACGGCGGGACGCGCCCCGCCTCGGCCTTGTGGATCCCGCCCTTCTCGGGCACCCCTTGGTCGCAGCCGAGGAGCAGGAGCGCCACCAGCACCCATGGAGTCGGGTTCAACGGGAGACGGAGTCTCGGGCGCATGTCGATCCGGTGCTCTCGATCCGGGGAGCCATCCACGCACCGGCCTGTGCCGTCAGCGCCGCGCCCGCGTGCGCTCGTACTCGGCCATGGCCCGGGGCAGATACCGCTGCAGCTCGGCGATGCGGCCGGCGTCCAGTGGGTGCGTGCTCAGGAATTCGGGCGATCGCCCACCGCGCCCGTGATTGTAGGCTTGGAAGCGTTGCCAGAACGCAATGGCCTCGTTGGGGTCGAACCCGGCTCGAGCCATGTAGAGCAACCCGATCCGATCCGCCTCGTACTCCTGGACTCGCGAGTAAGGGAGCATGACACCGACCTTCGTGCCGAGACCATAGGCCTGCATGGCGACGTCGCGGGTGACCGGCGACTGGCCTCCGAGCGCCGCGGACAGAGCGGTTCCACCAATCTGCACCAGGAGTCCCTGGGACATGCGTTCGGCGCCGTGGCGCGCGGTCACGTGGGCGATCTCATGGGCGATGACCGTCGCCAGACCGGCCTCGTTCTTGGTAATCGGCAGGATGCCGGTGTTGACGCCGATCTTCCCGCCGGGAAGCGCAAAGGCGTTGGGCTCATCCGACTCGAACAGCACAAATTCCCACTCGGCGTGAGGGATGCTCACGACACCCGCGATGCGCCGGCCGACGGATTGAAGCTGCGCCGCCGCCCTGCGGTCGCGCGCGATCGGCGTGTCCCGCTTGATCTTCTGGAATGCTTGCAGGCCCGTCTGGGCCTCCTGCGCCGTATCGATCAGCAAAACCTGACGCCGTCCTGTCTCGGGTGCCGTCGCGCAACCCGCGAGCGCGAGGAGACAGAGAACCAGAAAACATCTGTGTTGAGAACGAAAAACACGGATCATTGGGGTCTCGCAGACTGAGCATGGATCGGTCGCTCGGGCCCGTCGGTGTGACACAGGGGTCGTTTGCCCACGGGGCCTCTCCTCCGGCCTTCCAGAGCGAAAATGGGGATGCGTCGTCCCTGAGACCAGCCGCCGGACCGACGGGGTTGGCGACAGGTGCCGAGGAGCTCCTGTCTTTCTGGGTCAACACCCGGGCATATGAACGAAAAGCCGGCGCGACCGGACCGGTGCTTAAGCGTAGTACACTCACGTTCAGCATCGCTGAGAGAGACGCCGCGGCCCCAGCAGGATGCGCCGGGTGGATTCAGGGCGTCCATCGGGTTACTTCGTCGGGCGGACGGGGCGACCCGCACCTGCTGACCTGCTGACCGCGGAGGCGCCGAACCATGCTACACATCGCGCTGGACTCACTTTGCCATATCATTGACAAGGCTCGGGAGTTTCAGGCCAAGGAAGAGGTGGTGATTCCCGACTCGCCGTCCAGCCCGACCGAGGATTGGGCGCTGCAGATCCTGGCCGATCATAGCGAAGACTACAGTCTACGCGAGATGACCCAGGCGATTGGCGAGATGAGCCAGCGCCAGCGCGCGGAGCTGATCGCAATCATGTGGATCGGCCGCGGGGACTACAGCCTGGACGAATGGGAGACCGCGGTCGACGACGCGATCGGCGATTACTCCCTGCGCGCCGCGACCTACCTGCTCGCACACCCGATGGTCTCGGACGACCTCGAGGAGGGACTGCTCGCCCTCGGCTATTCCTGCCAGGAGTGAGCGGGCGGCGGCGGCTCAGCCGGGATGCCGCCGGCTCGATCGCAAAACGTGTCAAGACGTGCCAAGGCACGAATCGGAAGCCCCGGCCGTCTGCCGGGCGAATCAAGCCGGCCGCACAGCCCGGCGCGTCGGGCGCCCTCAGTCCGTCTTCGCGACGCTCGGGCGCCAGTCCTCAGTCCACGGGGATGACAACCCCGGCCTGGCTCACAGCCCCCGCAGCCCAAGCACGTCCTGCATGTCGAACAAACCCGGCGGGTGCGCGGCGATCCAGCCCGCGGCGCGCGCGGCACCGCGGGCGAAGGTCATGCGGCTCGACGCCTTGTGTGCGATCTCCACACGCTCCCCGTCGGCGACGAGCCAGACACTGTGCTCCCCCACGATATCGCCGGCCCGAATGGTCTCGAATCCGATGGTTCGCCGCTCGCGCGGACCCGTGTGGCCTTCGCGCCCGTAGACCGCGACCTCCCCAAGGTCCCGGCCCAGCGCGGCGGCGATCACCTCGCCCATGCGCAGGGCGGTGCCCGACGGGGCGTCGACCTTGTGCCGATGATGTGCCTCGATGATCTCGATATCCACCTCGTCACCGAGGACCCGTGCGGCGATGTCCAGCAGCTTGAGGCAAAGATTGACGCCCACGCTCATGTTCGGGGCGAAGACGATCCCAATCTGATCACCGGCCGCTGCAATCGAGGCGCGCTGGGCCTGATCGAGCCCGGTGGTCCCGATCACCATGCATTTGTCCGCGCTGCGACAGAGATCCAAATGGCCAAGCGTCGCCGCGGGTGTGGTGAAGTCGATCAGCACGTCGAAGCGATCCAGGCAGCCGGCCAGATCCGGCGCAACCGCGACATCCAGACGCCCGACCCCCGCGAGCTCACCGGCATCGGTCCCAAGCAGGGCGCTGCCCGACCGCTCGGTGGCGGCCCCCAGAGCCAACCCGTCCGTCTCGGTCACGGCCTGCACCAGGGTGCGGCCCATCCGCCCGCCCGCTCCGGCGACGGCAATCCTAATCGTTCGCATCGTCTGGCTCCTCGAAATCGTCGCCACGGCTTGTAGCGCAGGATGGCCGAAAACCAGCGTCTCCTTAGAGCCCGATCTTGTCGAAGAAGCTCTTGACGCTGTCGAGCCAGGAGTGCGACTGCGGGCTGTGCCGTGACCCGCCCTCCCGCATGCTGGTCTCGAACTCCCGCAGCAGCTCTTTTTGACGCTCCGTGAGATTGATCGGCGTCTCGACCGCAACCCGACAGATGAGATCGCCGACCGGGCCGCCGCGCACCGGTTTGACGCCCTTCCCGCGGACACGGAACATCTTGCCGGTCTGGGTGCCACCTGGGATCTTCAGCATGACCTTGCCGTCCAGGGTCGGGACTTCGAGCTCGCCGCCAAGGGCGGCCGTCACGAAGCCGATCGGGACCTGACAGTAGAGGTGGTTGTCCTCGCGGGTGAAGATCGGGTGCTCCTGCACCTGAATCTGCACGTAGAGGTCGCCGGGCGACCCGCCGTACTCGCCGCGCTCGCCCTCCCCCGCGAGGCGGATGCGATCGCCGGTGTCCACACCCGCGGGCACCCGCACGGAAAGGGTCTTCTCCTCCTGGATCCGCCCCCGCCCCCGACAATGACCGCAGGGCTCCTCGATCACCGTGCCGTTGCCTCGACAGGTCGGGCAGGTCTGCTGAATGGAGAAAAACCCCTGCTGCATGCGCACCTGGCCGCTTCCGCCGCAGGTGGTACACGGCTTCGGCTTGGTGCCTGGCTTGGCCCCGCTGCCACCGCAGAACTGACAGTCCACCAGGGTGGGGATGCGGATCTTGACCTCCTTGCCGGTGACCGCGTCCTCGAGGCTCAGCGACAGGTCGTAGCGCAGATCCACGCCGCGTTGCGTGCGCCGGGTGCCGCCCCGACCGCCGAAGATGTCACCGAAGACATCCCCGAAGATGTCGGAGAAGGATCCCGCGCCCCCGAAGTCACCAGGGCCGCCGAACCCGCCGGCGCCGGCCTCAACCCCCGCGTGCCCGAACTGGTCATATGCCGACCGCTTCTTCGGGTCGCTCAGGACGTCATAGGCCAGCTTGGCCTCCTTGAACCTGGCCTCCGCGTCCGGCTCGCCGGTGTTGCGATCGGGGTGATACTTCATCGCCAGGCGGCGAAAGGCCTTCTTCAGATCGGCCTCACTCGCGTTGCGCGAGACACCCAAGACCTCGTAGTAGTCGCGTTTTGCCATTGAATCACTTCCAGCCGCCAGGCGCCCGATGCAACATCCCGAGAACCCAGAAGCAGAAAGCGCACGGGCGCTGTCTGCACCGGTACGCTTTCGGCCCGGGACGGGTGGTCGGCGCTCGGCCGCTCACCTCACTTCTTGTCGTCTTTCACCTCTTCGAACTCGGCGTCGACGACATCGTCTCTCGCCGCCCCACCGGCCGCACCCTCGGCCTCCCCGGCGCCGGACGGGCCGCCCGCGGCTGCGCCGCCGGACGTCTGGGCATAGAGCCGCTCAGCCATCTTTGCGGAGGCATCCCCGAGGGCCTGGGTGAGTGATTCGATCCGTCCCTTGTCGTCCCCCTTGATCGCCTCTTCGAGATCTTTGATCGCCGACTCGATCGAGGACTTTTCTCCGCTGTCCATCTTGTCGCCGAGCTGCTCCAGCGATTTGCGGGTGGCGTGGATCATGGTGTCGGCCTGGTTGCGAGCCGCCACGAGCGCGTGAAACTCGCGGTCCTCCGCCGCATGGACCTCGGCATCCTTGACCATCTGCTCGATCTCCGCCTCCGACAGGCCCGAGGACGCCTTGATGACAATGGACTGCTCCTTGCCGGTCGCCTTGTCCTTCGCCGAGACATGCAGGATCCCGTTGGCATCAATGTCGAACTTGACCTCGATCTGGGGCACGCCACGCGGCGCCAAGGGGATGTCGCTGAGGTCGAAGCGACCCAGAGACTTGTTGTGCACCGCACGTTCGCGCTCGCCTTGCAGGACGTGCACGGTCACCGCGGTCTGATTGTCGTCGGCGGTCGAGAAGACCTGCTGCGCGGAGGTCGGGATGGTCGTGTTCTTCTCGATGAGCTTGGTCATCACACCGCCGAGGGTCTCGATCCCCAGCGACAAAGGCGTGACGTCGAGCAGGAGCACGTCCTTGACCTCCCCGCCCAGCACCCCGCCCTGGATCGCGGCCCCGATCGCCACGGCCTCGTCGGGGTTCACGTCCTTGCGCGGTGTCTTGGCGAAGAACTCCTCGACCTTGGCCTGGACCTTGGGCATGCGCGTCTGGCCACCGACGAGGATGACCTCGTCGACCTCGCCCGCCGTCAGCCCGGCATCCTTGAGGGCGATCCGGCAGGGCTCGATGGTCCGCTCGATCAGGTCCTCGACCAGCGACTCCAGCTTGGCCCGCGTCAACTTGACGTTGAGGTGCTTGGGCCCACTCTGGTCCGCCGTGATGTACGGCAGATTGATGTCCGTCTGCTGACTCGAGGAGAGCTCGATCTTGGCCTTCTCCGCGGCCTCCTTGAGACGCTGAAGGGCCAGCGGATCGTTGCGCAGATCGACCGCCTGGCTCTTCTTGAACTCGGCGACCAGGAAATCGATGATTCGCAGATCGAAGTCCTCGCCGCCCAGGAAGGTGTCGCCGTTGGTCGACAGGACCTCGAACTGGTGCTCACCCTCGATCTCGGCGATCTCGATGATGGAGATATCGAAGGTGCCTCCGCCGAGGTCGAACACGGCGATCTTCTGGTCACCGCGCTTCTTGTCCATCCCGTAGGCGAGCGCCGCGGCTGTGGGCTCGTTGATGATGCGCTTGACCTCGAGACCGGCGATTCGACCGGCGTCCTTGGTCGCCTGTCGTTGGGAATCGTTGAAGTAGGCCGGGACCGTGATCACCGCTTCGGTGATCTTGGTTCCGAGATAATCCTCGGCGGTCTTCTTCATCTTCTGCAGGACCTTGGCCGAGATCTCCGGCGGGGCCATCTTCTTGCCGTTGACCTCGACCCAGGCATCGCCGTTGTCGGCCTTGACGATCTTGTAGGGGACCATGTCCTTGTCCTTGCTGACGACCTGGTCCTCGTAACGACGCCCGATCAGGCGCTTGATCGCGAACAGCGTATTGGCCGGATTGGTCACCGACTGCCGCTTCGCGGATTGGCCGACGAGGACGTCCCCGTCACCCGTGTAGGCCACGATCGAGGGTGTCGTGCGATCGCCTTCGGCGTTCTCGATGACCTTCACATTGTCGCCTTCCATGACGGCGACACAGGAGTTGGTCGTCCCGAGGTCGATACCGATGATTTTTCCCATGTGTGTGTTCTCCGAAGTGTCTGGTGTGGCAAGCGACGCCAAAGTCCCTAGTGGAAGTTGGGGAAACCCCCTGGCCGTTCAAGCCGATATCAGGAGCCCTGCTGAGAGACCATGACCAGGGCAGGACGCACGAGGCGGCCATTGAGGGTGTAGCCTTTCTGGATGACCGCCACGACCGTGTTCGGCGGCACATCGGAGCGCGGCTGCATCGACATCGCCTGGTGGTACTCCGGGTCGAAGGGCTGATCGATCGGATCCAGGGGCGCGACACCAAACCGCTCCATGACATCGCCGAGAAGCTTGAGCGTCAGCTCGGTGCCTTCGCGCAGCTTGGCGATGTCGGCGCTTTCGTCCCGAGCCGCGTCGTGACCCAGCTCCAGGCTGTCGCGAACCTGCAGGAGCTCGCGTACGAAACCGTCCAGGGCGAACTTGTGCGCCTTCTCCAGCTCGTTGGCATGGCGCCGGCGGAGGTTTTCCACCTCGGCACGCGCGCGCAGCAGCTGATCACGCAGGGACTCCGCCTCGCTGCGCGCCGTATCGAGTCGGGCGGCAAGCTCTTCGGCTGTCACCGCCTCCTGGGGCTCGGCCTCGACCGCTTCCGCTGCGGGCGTCTCTGCGCATTCGGGCGCTCCGCCGTGCGATGCCGAGGCGTCTTCCAAGAGCGCCTCTTCCACCGGCACATCCGATTCGGTCGATTGAGTGCTTTTCGGCTCCGTATTCATCTTGACCTCCGATAGCTCGATCGCCCGTCCGCCGCAACGCGCTGCGTCGAGCGCGCGGCCGGGCTCAGACCTGTCACTACTGCCTCAGCGCTGCCGCGAGGAGGCGAGCCGTCACATCGACGATCGGGATGACTCGCTCGTAGTCCATGCGTGTCGGGCCAATGACACCCAGGACGCCGACGACCTCGTCCTCGACCCGATAGGCCCGCGTCACGACACTGCAGTCGTCCAGCAGTGAATAGCCGGACTCCTCACCGATGAAGATCTGAACACCATCGGCGGCGATGCACCGGTCCAGGATGTGCAGGATCTCGCGTTTCTCGTTGAAGGCGTCGAAGAGCTGCCGGAGCCGCTCCATGCTCGCCAGCTCGCCGAACTCCATGAGGTTGGTCTGGCCGGCGATAAAGCAGTCATCCTTGCGCTCCGCGGCCTCCACGACCTCGTGGGCCAGCATCACCGCACGCATCATGAGCTGATCCATGTTCCGGTGAGTGCGCTTGAGGTCCTCGACGAGGCGCTTGCGGACGTCACCGACGTCCTGTCCGGTGAACATCTCGTTGAGATAGTTTGCGGCCTGCTCCAGCTGGGCAGCACTGAAGCGACGCTCCGTGACGATGATCCGGTTGTGGACCTCACCTTCGCTCGTGACGAGAATCGCCAGGACGCGGTTGGCGGACAATGGTAACAGCTCGATTTGACGAAACACGTTCCGCTCATGACGGGGAAGCATGACGACCCCGGCCAGATGCGTGATGCCGGAGAGCAGATTCGAGGCCGTCTCGATCAGGGATTTCACGTCGGCCCGCGTCTCGAAGCGCGTGCGCAGACTCGCGATATCGTCCTCGGACGGCGGTCGCACCGTCAGGAGCGAGTCGACGAAGAGTCGGTATCCGGCAGCGGTCGGGACACGCCCGGCCGAGGTGTGCGGCGAGATCACCAGACCCAGGTCCTCGAGGTCGGCCATCACATTGCGGACGGTCGCCGGACTCAGATCGAGCCCGGTGTCCTTCGCCAGCGTCCGTGAACCCACGGGTTGTCCTTCCCGGATGTAGCGCTCGACGAGCACCTTCAGGAAGTGGAGCGCGCGTTCGCTGACTGGCGTCTCGGTGTGGCGTGTCTCGGTTGACAAGGTGTGTCCACCATGAACCCGGCGGTGATGTTGATCGTCGAGCGGGCTGCCGGCCATCCAAACCCCGCCCCGATCCCGTCATCGGCAGAACCGGCCGGACCATAAGGGCACACGGCACTGCACGACGAAAGAGACCGGCGGGCGCCTGGCCGGCATCCAGATTAGCACTCACCTCAATAGAGTGCTAACACCGCAATTTAGGGACTCCGGCCAAACCTGTCAAGGCTGTTATGGCTCTCCTATTGGCGCCATCACGCGCCCCATGCTAGTTTTAGCCCTCGCGTGTGCCGCCCGAGAACCACAAGAGTCCATGCCGCAATTCAACACCGTCGGCATCATCGCGAAGCAAGGCGACCCCGAGCAGGTGTCCGGTACGTTGCGGCGTCTGAGCGCCTACCTCGGCTCGCGCCGGATCGACGTGCTGCTCGACGCGGAGAGCGCTCACCTGCTCGGCGCCGAGGTCGGCTCGGCCGTCCCGACCATGGACATCGGCACACGCTGCGATCTGGCGATCGTGGTCGGCGGCGACGGGACCCTCCTCCACGCCGCCCGCATGATGGCCGAGCACGGCATCCCGCTGGTCGGCATCAACCTCGGGCGCCTCGGGTTCCTGGTCGATGTCTCGCCGCAAGACATCGAGTCGGTGCTCGACCCGATCCTGGCCGGACACTACCAGTCCGACCACCGGGCCATGTTGGCAGTGCGGGTGACGGCCGAAGACGCGCTCGAGCGAAGCTACTCGGCCCTCAATGACGTCGTGGTCCACAAATGGAATACGGCACGGATGATCGAGCTCGAGACCTATGTCGACGGGGTCTTCGTCTCCGCGCAACGCTCGGATGGCTTGATCATCGCCACACCAACCGGATCGACGGCCTATGCGCTCTCGGGTGGCGGACCGCTCGTCGACCCCGCATTAGACGCCATCCTGCTGGTCCCCATCTGCCCGCATGACCTGAGCAACCGCCCCTTGGTGGTCCCGGGGGATCATCGCATCGAGGTCCGCGTCCGGTCGCTTGACCAGGGCCATGTGCAGGTGACCTGCGATGGACAGGCAGACCTGCAGCTGCCCCCACGGGGGTCCATCGAGGTCGCGCGGCATCGCTATCGCGCGCATCTGCTCCATCCCAAGGGCCACGACCACTATCAGATCCTGCGCGCCAAGCTTGGCTGGGGGGGGCACCGTCCCTCGATCTGCGGGTGACGCAATGCTGACACACATCGTCGTCAGAGACCTGGCCATCGTGAGCACGCTTGAGCTGGACTGCAGCTCCGGGATGACTGCGCTCACCGGTGAGACCGGGGCGGGCAAGTCGATCATGATCGATGCGCTGGGCCTGGCCCTGGGTGACAAGGCGGACGTCTCCATGATCCGCGCCGGCTGCGAGCGCGCCGAGATCGTCGCCGGCTTCGATCTCGGCGCGGCGGCGGGGGCGCGCACCTGGCTGGCCGAGCAGGCCCTGGACGAGGAAGGCGAATGTATCGTGCGCCGACTGCTCGTTCGCGACGGGCGTTCCCGCGCCTTCATCAACGGCCGTCCGGCCACCGGCGCACAGCTGCGCGACCTCGGTGATCTCTTGGTCGACATCCACGGGCAACATGCCCACCAATCGCTGCTGCGCGCCAACGCCCAGCGCGACCTCCTGGACGCCTATGCCGGTCAGGCGGCGCTGGCCGAGTCGGTGTCGGCCGCCTATCGGGACTATCGGGCGCTCGACCAGCAGCTCGTCGCACTGAAGGCGGCGCGACAGGAACGGGGCGAGCGCGTCGATCTGCTGCGTTTCCAGATCGACGAGCTCGCGAGCCTTGGACTCAGCGCGGCCGAGATCGAGGGCCTGGATCAGGAGCAGCGACGGTTGAGCCACCTCGGCCGCCTGCAGGAGACGGCCGTCCGGCTCCTGCAGGTCCTTTCCGAGAGCGAGCCATCCATCGCCGACCAACTGCGCGCGGCCAGCTCAGAGATCGAGGAGCTGGCCGCGATCGACACGGCGTTGACGGAAACGCGCGATCTGCTGGACACGGCGACGATCCATGCCGCCGAGGCGGCCAGCAGTCTGCGTCACTACCTTGACGGCCTGGAGATCGATCCGGCCGCGCGCGACGCCGTCGAGGCCCGTATCACACAGATTCATGATCTGGCACGGAAATATCGCGTCCGACCGACCGAGCTACCGGATGCCCTGGCGGCCTGCCAGACGGAGCTGGAGGCGCTCGAGCAGGCAGACCTCAGGCTCGGCCATCTGCGGGACGCCCGCAATGCCGCCTTTCGCGACTTCCTCGCGAAGGCACGCCTCCTCAGCGGGGAACGGGCTGCTGCGGCCGAACGCCTCAGCCTGACGGTGTCCGAGGCGATGCAGCAGCTTGGCATGGCCGGCGGGCGCTTCGCGATCGAGATCGAGCCGCTGCCTGCCGACCGGGTGGGAGCGGGTGGGCTGGAGCGCGTGGCGTTCCTGGTGAGCGCCAACCTCGGCCAGCCGCTGCAGCCGCTCGCCAAGGTCGCCTCCGGGGGCGAGCTCTCGCGCATCAGTCTCGGCATCCAGGTCGCCACTGCGGAATGCGGGAGCGTCCCCACACTGGTCTTCGACGAGGTGGACGTGGGAATCGGGGGCGGTGTCGCCGAGATTGTCGGCCGGCTGCTGCGCCGACTCGGCGCATCCCGCCAGGTGCTCTGCGTGACTCATCTGCCTCAGGTCGCTGCCCAGGCGCACCAGCAGATCCGCGTGCGCAAGGAGACACGCGACGGCCAGACCTATACCCGCATCGAGCCGCTCGATCCAGACTCGCGGGTCAATGAGATCGCCAGGATGCTTGGCGGAACCAAGATTACGGCGCGCACGCGCGAGCATGCCTGCGAGATGCTTGGATGGGCCGTCAACACCACGGGGTAGACGCATGAAAGTCATGGTGACCGGCAGCGCCGGTTTTATTGGATCCGCCCTGTCGTTACGGCTCCTTGCGCGCGGAGACGAGGTCATCGGGATCGACAATCTCAACGACTACTATGACATCGGTCTCAAGGAGGCGCGGCTCGCAAGGACGCTCACCGTCGAGGGCTATCACGACGAGCGCGCCGACATCGAAGACCGCACGCGCATGCATGAGCTCTTCGCCCTGCACCGTCCGAATCGCGTGGTGCATCTCGCCGCTCAGGCCGGGGTGCGCTACTCGATCGACCACCCGATGGCTTACGTAGGGACCAACCTGGTCGGCTTCGCGCACATCCTGGAGGGCTGCCGGGATTGCGGGGTCGAGCACCTGGTCTATGCATCCAGCAGCTCCGTCTACGGCGCCAACACGGCGATGCCCTTCTCAGTCCATCACAATGTCGATCACCCCTTGAGTCTGTATGCGGCCAGCAAGAAGGCCAACGAGCTGATGGCCCACACCTACAGCCATCTGTATCGAATCCCGACCACGGGTTTACGGTTCTTCACCGTCTACGGCCCGTGGGGCCGGCCCGACATGGCGCTCTTCAAGTTCACCCGCGCCATCCTCGCCGGGGAACCCATCGACGTCTTCAACTATGGCAGGCATCGGCGGGACTTCACCTTTGTCGACGACATCGTCGAAGGTGTGCTCCGGGTCCTGGACCGGGTCCCCGCCGGCAATCCGGACTGGTCGGGGGCAGACCCCGACCCGGCGACCAGCTCAGCACCCTACCGGATCTATAACATCGGCAACAACAGACCGGTCGAGCTCATGGAATACATCCGGGTCCTCGAGGACTGTCTGGGCCGCAAGGCGCAGATGAACCTGCTGCCGCTCCAGCCCGGAGACGTCCCGGACACCTACGCGGATGTGGCTGACCTGGTTCGGGACACCGGCTACTGCCCGGATACACCGGTCAGCGAGGGTGTCGCCCGGTTCGTGGAGTGGTATCGCGGATTTTACCGCGTGTAGAGCCGGGACGCCGGTATCGGAATCGCCTCATGCCCGCCAAGCGCCGCATCGGCGACTCTTGCAGCGCTGCCAAAAAGCTGAGGTGATTGCCGTACCTCAGCTGGTCCGCGCCGTGCCCTCACTGGCACTGGGGGCCCCGGCAGTCTCTGCTGGGCCGACGAGGCAGTTTGGTCCATCACCCCGTCATTCCGCCAGGGCCTGCCCCGAACCGGTTCCGGGGCCTGCCCCGGACGCGTTCCGGGGGATGCTCGAATGCAGGGCCATGGATGGCAATCTGTTCACGCCGGCCGAGGTTCCACGGTCATCAACAAAGCTGATGGTCAAACGCCGGAGACGGGCGGTTGGCAGCCGATGGCGCCCTTCTACACCTCGTCATCCAGATACCCCGCCTGGAACAGATAGAGCAGCACCTCCTGAGCCGCCTCGGTGGGCGAAAGTGTGCTGGTATCGATCCGCAGCTCCGGCCGCTCGGGCACCTCATAGGGGTCACTGATGCCGGTGAACTCCGGGATGAGGCCTTTTCGAGCCTTCGCGTAGAGACCCTTGCGATCGCGGCCCTCGCAGACCTCGAGCGGGGTCGAGACATGGATCTCGAGGAAGGCGCCGTGCGTCTCGATCATCTCGCGCACCGCGCGTCGGGTCTCCTGATAGGGCGCGATGGGGGCACAGATCGCGATCCCGCCGTTCTTGGTGATCTCGCTGGCGACGAAGCCGATGCGCCTGATGTTGAGGTCCCGATGCGCCTTGGAGAAACCGAGCTCGCTCGAAAGGTGCTGCCGCACGATGTCGCCGTCGAGCAGGGACACCGGGCGACCGCCCGCCTCCACCAGCTTGGCATAGACGATGTTGGCGAGGGTGGACTTGCCGGACCCGGACAGGCCGGTGAAGAACAGGGTGATGCCTTGTCTGTGGGGCGGCGGATAGACCTTGCGCAGCTCCTCCAGCACCTCCGGATAGCTGAACCAGTCCGGCACCTCTTTGTTCTGAAGCAGCAGCGCGCGCAGCTCGGCCGGAGTCACGGTCTGACCCTCGAGCCGCTCCCGTTCGATCTTCTCGGTCGGGAGGAATGCCTGCTTGGCGGGCACGTAACGATACTCTGACTGATAAACGATCGTGATCCCGAGCTCGTCCTGGACCTCCCGCAGGGCGTCCTGAGCGGCTAAAGGCGCATAGAACCGGCTCACGGGCCGCTCGGCGGGCGGCGGAGATCCGTGATCCGGGCCCACGAGGAAGTGGGTGCAACCATGATTGCGGTTGACCAGGGCATGCCAGATCGCCTCGCGCGGCCCGGCCATCCGCATCGCCAGCGGCAACAGCGAGAGGGCGGTCATCTCGTGGGGAAGGTAGTGCTGGACGCGTTTATAGCAGCGCACCCGGGCGTAGTAATGGAGGTCGCCGGGCTTGGTCTCGCCGACAGCGGGGTGGATCAGGATGTGCGCTTGATGGGCCTTGGCGGCATCCAGGATCAGGCGCCGCTGCAGCTTGTGGATGGGATTGGTGGTCTGAAACGCCAGGATGTTGCGCCAACCGGTCTTCGCGAACTGATGGCGCAGCTCGTCCGGGCTGTTCCAGAGGCTCTCGAAGTCATGATGGACAAGGGGCTGGATCCCCTCCAGACGGCCGCTGAGATAGTGGCTCTTGACGCGCTTGTGCAGGTAGCGGACGCCCGGGTGATCCAGCGAATCCGTGCCATAGACGGCAAGCGCCTCGCGCGCCTTGTCCGGCTCCCAGATCTCGGAGACGGTCAGCACGGCCGGCATGAAACCCTCCGGGTCTCGCAGCGCCATCGCGTCGCCCGGGCTCAGCTTCTCCGTCAGTTCGGCGTCGATGTCGAGCACGATCGGGATCGGCCAGACGGATCCGTCGGGCAGACGCGCCTGGTCCAGGACGCTGTCATAGCTCGCGCGGTCCATGAAACCCGCAAGCGGAGCGAACCCCCCGTTCATCAGAAGCTCCAGATCGCAGAGCTGACGTTGGCTGAGGGTCAGGGAGGCGAAAGAGAGTGAGTCCTGCCGCAAGGCATCCGCTCGGGCCTTGTCGACGAGTAGGCTCGGGGCGACTCCGGGCGGCGATGGCGTGCGCATGTTTTCGTCCATTGGTCGAGCTCCTGACTGCGATCAAAGGGGGTGGGGTTCGCGGGACCGCACGGGCAGGCATTGTTGCCCGCCGCAGTCTGGCGGTCAATGGCGCGCCATCCTAGGAGCCTGTCCGCCTTGAGCGATCGTCGCGACCCGAGTGGGAGAGCGAGGCCAGATTCGACCGATGTTGAGGCGCATAGTGGGTCTATCGAACGAGACATCGGGCGGATCTGGGCCGCTCGCCCGCCGGCCTGGCAGATCAGCCTGAAGTCCGACAGGCTCCTAGAGGCGGCACCGCAGAACCGGCCGAAGGGGTCCAGACGCGTCGGTTCCCCCTGCTCGGCTGGACGCGATCAGCCCGCGGCGCCGTCCGCCGAGACGATCCCGAATACCGCGTCCAGGCGGGACAACAGCTCACGCAGCTGCAATGCGACGATGGCGAGCTCGGCGTCGAGCCGCGCTGCTGGATCCAGCTCGCCGTCGTCGAGGTCGGCAAGCTGGGCATCGCCGACACCGAGACGTTTGAGCGAGATGTCCTCGGCCAGGACGAAATTGAGGCGCTCGTCCCAGTCCACGGCCAGTTTCACGACCTGCTTGCCGACTCTCAGATGGGCCAGGATCTCCTCACTCGCGAGGTCTTGCCCGCGACAGCGGATGAGGCTGGAGGCATCGCTGATATCGCGTAGCTCACAGGCATCCCCGATCCTGAAGTCGCTCGGTGCATCGCCGTCCAGAAGCCAACCGGTCAACACCTTGGCCGGCTCCATACGGGGTGCCGGGGGTTTCACCGGCAGGGTCTCGATGGTCTCCCGCAGCAGCGAGACGACGTCCTCGGCCTGCCGATCGCTAGCGGCATCCACCACCAACCACCCCGCCTGAGTATCGACATAGAGGAGGGTGCGACGCGAACGCGGAAACGCCCGGGGCAGCATCTCGCCCATGATCTGCTCGCGCAGGCGGCGCCGTTCCGCACGGCCCACGTCGCGCGCCTCCTCGCTCTCTAACTCACTGACACGCTCCTCCAGCGCCTCGGCGACGGCGGCCGACGGCAGCAGGCGCTCTTGTTTGCGGGCACACATCAGAAGACACCCGGAGACCGAGTGGACCAATCCGGACGTTCCTTCCCCAAGCGGGGGCGACCAGCCTGTCGCCGCAGTCTCGAGCGGACCGCAGGGGCGAAAACGGCGCTCGCTCAGACGCGCCTCCAAACCGGCCGAGTCGAGACCGAACGGGCGCTCCAAGCAATAGAATCGAACATTCTTGAACATCATCAGACCCGGTCAAAAAAGGGCGGCATTATGCCCGAGACGCTGCGGACTGCAAGCACCTCAGGCGGGCGTGGGCGTGACGGCTGGCCGGCGCGAGGCCCGGGCCCGTGCCCGCGGGCTCAGTGAACCAGCGTCGGGTGTCGCCGAGCCTGTAGCGACCCAGATCTGCGTCGCGGGCGGTATACTGGACCGATCCACGACCCAACTCCAAGCCCGGAATTCAAGGTGGATGACCTCTCGCTGCCTGGTCTATTCCTCGCGCTGATCCTTCTGCTCGTCCTGTCCGCACTTCCCCCGTCAACCGGCCTTGACTGGTCCCCGGCCGGCATCTAAGGTGCCCAACCAAGGCACCGTGGACCGGTCGGATTTTCAAGGTCCTGTTTCCAACTGGCGCGCTTGGCGCACACGTTTTGCCGTGAGGCTGGCGATGAAACGTCTCGCGCCATGCGCGCTGCGTATGAGCTCTCATTCGGGGGCTTGGTCAAGGCGTGGCGCGAAGCAAGCGTGGCTCCGTTGCGACGAGCCACAACGCAGTCAGGCCCACAAGCGGGCCATGGATGGTGATTGTCAACTGCCCCTGCCGATAGCAGAAAGTCGATTCTGGGACCGCTCAATGCTCGTGGCGCAAAAGCTGGAAACGACCCGCGAAGAAATCGGAAGCGACCTTGACCGCGAATTGGGGGGACAGAATTCCGCATCTCGCGCCGTATTCGAGGCCGTCCGATCTAAGCGGAGGTGACCGATGGATCCAGAAGCACTCGTTCGCAACCTTTGCGAGGGGTTTTTCCACCGGGACGCTTCTCCGGCTGATGTCCAGCACTGGGTGTCCCGACTGGCAAACGGGCTGTCGGCCGATGAATTGGCTGCCGAATTCCTCAGGACAAAGGAATTTGACGGTGTGCGCAAGAAGCTGCGCAGCCTGTTCGCCGCGCCTGGGCATTTTTACAGCCCGATCGTTGATGTCGAATCCATTCGTCAGCAATTTCAGGCATTCACCAAGACGCCTCTCAGCGATGCGCTTCCGGCGATCCATATTCGCCGCGACGACCAGATCCGGGTCTGGAAAGAACTGGTCCCCTTCCTCAAAGACATTCCCTTCCCGGACGAAAAGTCCCCGGAGTACCGATACCATTTCACCAATCCGGCCTTCTCCTACGGCGACGGCGGCATTCTGCACGCCATGCTGCGCCGGTTTCGCCCGCGACGCCTGGTGGAAGTTGGATCCGGATGGTCGTCGGCCTGTGCCATCGACACCATCGACGGGTATTTGGACGGAGCCGTCGACGTCAGCTTCGTTGAACCCTTTCCCGAACTGCTGATCGGCTTGCTCGGCGAGGATACGGTGTCGCGGGTCAAGATCCACGCAAACGCGGTTCAGAGCACCGACATGGAGGTGTTTAAGCGGCTTGAGAGCGGCGACTTCCTTTTCATTGACTCAACCCACGTCATGAAGACGGGTAGCGACGTCTGCCATGAACTCTTCAATATCCTGCCGGCTCTAAACCCCGGGGTATTCGTCCACTTTCACGACATCTTCTGGCCCTTTGAGTACGGGCAGGACTGGGTGTTGAAGGAGAACCGGTCTTGGAACGAAATCTACGGCTTGCACGCCTTCCTGATGTACAACAACGCGTTCGAGATCATGTTTTTTAATCACTACTTCGGTCATCATTGTCGGGATCTGGTCCAAAGTGACTACCCGGCGATGTTGAAGAACATCGGGGGCAGTATCTGGCTGCGGAAGACGGGCGACGGTTGGCCCGCCGGCACTGGCCGATGAGCGGCGAGCCGAGTACAACACCGAGCGCCAAGGAACCAGGCGAACGCCCGGGTGCCCCAGCGCGCCCGGGCCTTGCCCGTATCTCGAAACGCGCGCGGCCGCGAGAGCCAAGATGTTGCGACCTCGGCAGAAACACGTGACCTAGACAGCAGCGCCTGATACCGTGCAAGTCGCGTGGGCGCCGAACTGATCGGTCCGTTCCTGGACTAACGCCGACGCTTTTTGTTTAGCCGCAATCATGCCGGAGCCTTGGTCGCCAAGCTCGCCGCAACCCCGATCCTGATCGCGGGCGGTATACTGGACCGATCCACGACCCAACTCCAAGCCCGGAATTCAAGGTGGATGACCTCTCGCTGCCTGGTCTATTCCTCGCGCTGATCCTTCTGCTCGTCCTGTCCGCCTTCTTCTCCGGGTCAGAGACGGCCCTGCTGACCATCAACCGCTACAAGCTGCGTCACCAGGCCGATCGGGGGCACCGCGGCGCCCGGATCGCGCGCGCGCTGCTCGAGCGACCAGACCGCTTGATCGGCCTGATCCTGCTCGGCAACAACTTCGTCAACATCATGGCCTCATCCCTTGCGACCATCATCGCCCTCCGCCTTGGGGGCGAGACCGCCATCGGTATCGCGGCAGGGCTCCTGACCCTGATCATCCTGATCTTCGCGGAGGTGACACCCAAAACCTACGCAACCCTCCACCCCGAGCGCCTCGCCTTCCCGGCCGCCTATGTCTACGCGCCGCTGCTGAAGGTGCTCTACCCGGTCGTCTGGGTCGTCAACCTGTTCACCAACGGGCTGCTGCGAATCATGGGGATTGCGACGGTCGGTGCTCAGGGGACGGCGCTGAGCACCGAGGAGCTGCGCACGGTCGTCAGCGAGGCCGGCGTCGTGCTCCCGGAACGCAGCCGTTCGATGCTGCTCGGCATTCTCGACCTGGAGCGTGCGACCGTGGAGGACATCATGATCCCCCGCAACGAGGTGGAGGGCGTCGACATCCAGGACAGCGAGGATGAAATCCTGCACGCGATCCGCAACTCGGGCTATACCCGGATGCCATTGTTCGACGGCAGCATCGACAATGTCATCGGCGTCTTCCATGCGAAACATGCCTTGCACGCAATGCTCGAGGAGGGACTCAACAAGGAGCATCTGCGCGCGATCGCCCGCGAGCCCTACTACGTCCCCGAGGGCACCCCACTCTACCAACAACTGTTGAACTTCCAGCGCGGTAAGCGGCGCGTGGGCCTCGTGGTCGACGAATACGGCGACTTTCTCGGCCTCATCACCCTGACCGATTTGCTCGAGGAGATCGTCGGGGAGTTCACGACGGATCCGGCCGACAGCATCTCGGAGATCCATCGGTCGGAAGACGGCAGCCTCCTGATCGACGGGAGCATCAGCGTACGCGATCTCAACCGTGCCCTACGGTGGGACCTGCCGACCGACGGACCCAAGACCCTGAACGGCCTGATCCTCGACTATCTCGAGACCATCCCGGAGCCGGGGACCAGTCTCAAGCTGGACGATCATCCGCTCGAGATCATCCAGACCGCCGATAATGGGGTCAAGACAGTCAAGATCGTGTCCCGGCCCGGGCGCAAGATGCGCCTGCCCTAGCCCGGATTCGCATGCCGCAGCCCCCCTCGCGACATAGCCGGGCGAGGCGCCGCGGCGCCTAAGCTTTCACGAGCGCCGTCGCGGAGCAGGCTCGATGGGGCGCACCGTTCGGGCCGGAAAGCGGCCGGCCGCCGTTTCCGGATCCATCGCAAGGGGTGATCAGAGCGTGTCGAGGGCCGCCCTCAGGGTCCGCACCGCATTGATCTCCAGCCCCTCTACACCCTCCTTGGGCACGTTGCCGACCGGCACGATCGCCCTTCGGATGCCGTGCTTGACCGCCTCGCGCAGACGGTCTGGACCATTGGGGACGGGGCGGACTTCACCCGACAGCCCGACCTCGCCGAAGACCGCCAGATCGATGGGCAGGGGGCGATCGCGGTAGCTCGACAGGACGGCCAGGATCACCGGCAGATCGACGGCCGTCTCCGCGATCCGCACCCCGCCCACGACATTGACGAAGACGTCCTGGTTGAACATGGTGACACCGCCGTGGCGGTGCAGGACCGCCAACAGCATGGACAGCCGGTTCGGATCCAGACCCAGGGCCACCCGGCGCGGGTTGGCCAGCGGGCTTTCGTCGACCAGGGCCTGGACCTCGACCAAGAGGGGCCGAGTCCCCTCGCGGGTCACCATGACCAGGCTGCCCGGGACCGGCTCGTCATGACGCGACAGAAAGATCGCCGAGGGGTTCTTCACCTCCCGCAGTCCCCGGTCGCCCATCGCGAACACACCCAGCTCGTTGACCGCACCGAAGCGATTCTTGATCGAGCGCACCAACCGAAAGGCACCCCCGGATTCGCCCTCGAAATAGAGCACCGTGTCGACCATGTGCTCCAGCACGCGCGGACCGGCGAGGGTGCCATCCTTGGTCACATGCCCGACCAGGAAGACGACGGTATCCCGCTGCTTGGCGAAGCGCACCAGGTGGGCCGCCGATTCGCGGACCTGGGAGACCGACCCGGGTGCCGACTGTAGCGACTCCGTGAACAGGGTCTGGATGGAATCGACCACCATGACGCGCGGACGCTCCTCCTCCGCCTGCGCCAGAATCGCCTCGACGTTGGTCTCGGCGAGCAGCCGGATCCCGTCGCCTGACAACCCGAGCCGGTGGGCACGCAGCCCGATCTGCTGAGGCGACTCCTCGCCGCTGACGTAGAGCACCGGGAGGCTCCGCGCCAGGGAAGCGCTCACCTGCAGCAGCAGGGTGGACTTGCCGATGCCCGGGTCGCCCCCCAGCAGGACGACCGAGCCGCCGACCAGCCCGCCCCCGAGGACCCGGTCCAGCTCCCCGATCCCGCACGGGATGCGGTCACGGTCTTCGGGGCGAACGTCCGCGAGCCGCTCGACCCGAGGCGGCCCGGTCGCCCCGGCATAGCCCCCGCGCCGGGCGGAACGGGCGATCTCGGCGGTCTCCACCAGGCTGTTCCAGGCGCCGCAGTCCGGACACTGGCCCGCCCACTTCGGCTGGCGCGCACCGCAGGCATTGCAGACATAAGAGGCACGTGTCTTCCGGTTGCTCATGGCGCACGCGCCCTCTTTGTAGACGGGGTCATGGACGGGGTCAGCTGGAGTGTAGACCGGTTCCTTGCTGGCGGTTAGGTTGAAGTTGGTGTTCTCTGTTGCCGCCTGGTTGCCCGGCGGTGCCACAATATCTCAACCATACGACAGTTCGTCCCCGGTCCCTCGCAGAACCGGACTTGGAGTGTTACACCATCCGGCTCCCAGTC
>NZ_JAJDNA010000020.1 GCF_022340925.1 Thiocapsa sp. | reverse complement strand
CGGCGGGCGCGCGAGCTGTTCGACATCGTCGCCGGGTTCGTCTATTCCCAGGTCCTGTTCGCCTGTGTCCGGCTGAAGCTGTTTCCGACCCTCGCGCAAGGTCCCCTGACCACGGAGCAGCTGGCCGAGCGGATGGGTCTTCCACTCGACGGCGCGACGAGGCTGCTGCGTGCGGCCGCCAGTCTGCGGCTCCTGCAACCGTGCGGGGCGGAGCGGTACGCGCTGGGTGAATTGGGCGCCGCCATGATCGGGAACCCCGGGATCGCCGCGATGGTCGAGCATCACTCGATGGTCTATGCGGACCTCGCGGATCCGGTCGCGCTGCTGCGCGGTGAGTCCAAGCCCACGGCGCTTTCAGCGTACTGGGCCTATGCCGCCAACACCCATGCGGCGGAAGCGGATGACCGCTCGATCGATGCCTACACGGCGCTCATGTCCGACAGTCAGTCCCTGATCGCCGGGGACGTGCTCGACGCCTACTCGTTGAAGGACCACCGTTGTCTCCTGGACGTCGGCGGCGGGGACGGGACCTTTCTGGTCGCCGCGGCCAAGCGATGGCCGCATCTGCGCGTCGTCCTGTTCGATCTCCCGGCGGTCGCCGAGCGCGCCCGTGCCCGTTTCGAGCGCGAGGGGCTCGGCGGGCGCGCGACCGCCGTCGGCGGCGATGTGCTGCGTGATCCGTTGCCGGAAGGCGCGGACATCGTCTCTCTGGTGCGCGTCCTGCACGACCACGACGACGCGGAGGCGCTCGAGATCATCAAGGCGGCCCGGCGTGCGCTGCCGACCGGCGGCACCCTGCTGGTGGCCGAGCCCATGTCCGGGACGCCGGGGGCCGAGCCCATCGGCGATGCCTATTTCGGCCTCTACCTGCTGGCGATGGGGAGCGGGCGTCCGCGCACCCCGCTCGAGATCGAGCACATGCTGCGGGTCAACGTCTTCGATCCCGTGCGCCTGGTCCCGACCGCGCGGCCGATCCTGACCCGGCTGCTGGTCGCCAGTCGCATGGTCTGAGCAGGCGCCGATGCGAACCGCGCTGCCCGCAGCCGCGCCCGGCGGTTCATGCGCGCAGCCGGCCTGCACCCCAGGCCTCCGTGTTATGCTCGACGCGGCTTAGACTGACACGGAAGTTTGGTTAAACTGACGTCTCATTCCGCTGCCATTCGTCGAGCCGAACATTGAACCTCGAGACCCTTGCCGTTGTCCTCGATCAGCCCGAACGCCTGTCCCTCAGGCCGCTGACACTCACCCCGCCCGGCGATGACGAGGCGCTCGTGGAGATCGAGTGGAGCGGCATCAGCACCGGCACCGAGCGTCTCCTGTGGTCCGGACGCATGCCGAGTTTTCCCGGCATGGGCTATCCGCTGGTGCCGGGTTACGAGTCGGTCGGTCGGGTCACCTGGGCGGGAGAGCGATCCGGAGTCAGGGTCGGCGAGCGGGTGTTCGTGCCGGGTGCGCGCTGCTACGGCGAGGTCCGGGGCCTGTTCGGCGGTGCGGCATCCCGGGTGGTCGTCCCCGGCGAGCGGCTGGTCGCGGTGGGCGAGGGGCTCGGCGAAGCGGCCGTGCTGCTCGCGCTCGCGGCGACCGCGCATCACGCGATCGGCGGCCTGGGGGCCGCGCCGCTCGACCTCATCGTCGGCCACGGGGTGCTCGGGCGCCTGGTGGCGCGGATCGCCGCCCTCGCCGAAGGCGCCCGTCCCGTGGTGTGGGAGCGCAATCCCGAGCGGGCCCAGGGTGCCGCGGGCCATGGCTACACGGTCATGGCGCCGGACCAGGATTCCCGGCACGACTATCGCCGGGTCTGCGACGTCAGCGGCGATTCGGCGATCCTCGACACCCTGATCGCCCGACTGGCGCCGGGCGGGGAGATCGTCCTCGCCGGGTTCTACAGCCAGCCCCTGACGTTCTCGTTTCCGCCTGCCTTCATGCGCGAGGCGCGCATCCAGGTCGCCGCGGAGTGGCGACCGCCCGACATCCGCGCCGTCACGCAGCTGGTGGACTCTGGTCGCCTGTCCCTCGAGGGTCTCATCACGCATCGCGAGGCGGCCACGAACGCCGACGCCGCGTATCGCACCGCCTTTGGCGACCCGGCCTGTCTGAAGATGATTCTGGATTGGAGATCGAACTCGTGAGTGTACCCGTCAAGCAACCCGCGTTGGTGCCCGCGCACCAAGCCACCACGGACCCGGTTGCCGCGCCCTCGATCAAAGAGACCCAGATCATCGCCATCTACGGCAAGGGCGGCATCGGCAAGAGCTTCACCCTCGCCAACCTCTCTTACATGATGGCGCAGCAGGGTCGCAAGGTCCTGCTGATCGGCTGCGATCCGAAGAGCGACACTACGACCCTGCTGTTCGGCGGGCGGGCCTGTCCCACCATCCTGGGGACCTCGGGAGAGAAGAAGCGCGCCGGTGACAAGGTTGCCATCGGGGACGTCTGTTTCAAGCGCGACGGCGTCTTTGCCATGGAGCTCGGGGGGCCGGATGTCGGCCGCGGCTGCGGGGGGCGAGGCATCATCCATGGCTTCGAGCTGCTCGAGGGCCTGGGCTTCCACGAGTGGGACTTCGACTACGTCCTCCTCGACTTCCTCGGCGACGTGGTGTGCGGCGGCTTCGGCCTGCCGATCGCCCGCGATCTCTGTCAGAAGGTGATCGTCGTCGGATCCAACGACCTGCAGTCGCTCTATGTGGCCAATAACGTCTGCTCGGCGGTGGAATACTTTCGCGGTCTCGGCGGCAACGTCGGGGTGGCGGGGATGGTCATCAACAAGGACGACGGCACCGGCGAGGCACAGGCCTTCGCGCAGGCCGTGGAGATCCCGATCCTGGCGACCATCCCGGCCCATGACGACATCCGGCGCAAGAGCGCCAACTACGAGATCATCGGGCGGCCGGGCGATCGCTGGGGCCCCTTGTTCGAAGAGCTCGCCATCAACGTCGCGCATGCCCCCCCGGTGCATCCCAGGCCGCTCGACCAGGATGCCCTCCTCGCTCTGTTCAAGGGCGATGCGGTGGGGCGGCACGTGCGCCTCGAGCCCGCCAGACCCGAGGACATGTGCAGCGCCGAGACCTTCATGAAGCCATCGCTCGAGGTGATCTACGACGATGTCTGAGCGCCCTGCAAGGGAGCAGCCCGCCGTCGGCGCCCCATCATCGACGGATACGACCCGCGCGGCCGCCTCGGGCGGTGCGGCGTCCGGCAATCACGTGCTGCTGAGACGCCTGACCGCGGACTACCCGAAAGGCCCGCATGACCAGCCCCAGACCATGTGTCCGGCGTTCGGCGCGCTGCGCGTCGGGCTGCGGATGCGGCGCACGGCCATGTTGCTGGCCGGCTCCGGCTGTTGTGTCTATGGCCTGACCTTCACCTCGCATTTCTACGGTGCGCGGCGCTCGGTCGGCTATGTGCCGTTCGACTCAGAGTCCCTGGTCTCGGGCGCCCTCTTCGAGGACGTGCGCGAGTCGGTCCTCAAGCTGGCCGATCCCGACCACTACGACACCATCGTCGTGATCAACCTCTGCGTCCCGACCGCCTCGGGCGTGCCTCTGCGCCTCTTGCCGAAGCAGATCAACGGCGTTCGCATCCTGGGGATCGACGTGCCCGGATTTGGTGTGCCGACGCATGCCGAGGCGAAGGACGTGCTTGCGGGCGCCATGCTCCAGTATGCGCGCAGCGAGGCCGAGCAGGGCCCGGTGCAAGCGCCCCGCGGCGGGCGCAGTGAGAAGCCGACGGTCACCCTGCTCGGGGAGATGTTCCCGGCGGATCCGGTCGGAATCGGCATGCTGCTTGAGCCGCTGGGACTGGCGCCGGGGCCGGTGGTGCCGACGCGCGAATGGCGTGAGCTCTATGCGGCGCTCGACTGCCGTGTCGCGGCGGCGATCCATCCGCAATACGTCGCCAGCTGCCGCGAGTTTGCCGCCGCCGGCCGTCCGGTCGTCGGCTCGGCCCCGGTGGGCCGCGAGGGCACCGCGAGCTGGCTGGACGCCATCGGGACGGCCTGCGGGATCGCCCCGGAACGGGTCGCCCTCGCCAAGAACAAGGTGCTGCCGGCGATTGCCGGTGCCTTGGCCGGGAGTCCGATCCGGGGCCGGATCACGGTATCCGGCTACGAGGGCTCCGAGCTGCTGGTCGCGCGTCTGCTGATCGAGTCCGGCGCGGAGGTGCCCTATGTCGGCACCGCCTGCCCGCGCACGCCCTGGTCGGCGCCGGACCTGGCCTGGTTGGAGGCCAAGGGTGTCCCGGTGCAGTTCCGGGCCTCGCTGGAGCAGGATATCGCGGCGGTCGAGGCGCTCGAGCCGGATCTTGCGATCGGCACCACACCGGTCGTGCAAAGGGCCAAGGAGATGAGCATCCCCGCCCTCTATTTCACGAACCTGATCTCGGCGCGTCCACTGATGGGACCTGCCGGAGCCGGTTCCCTGGCGCAGGTCATCAATACCGCCCTGGCCAATCAGGCGCGCTTCGCGGCGATGCGTCGCTTCTTTGAGGGTGTCGGTCGCGATGAGACGGGCGGCATCTGGGACCGGCCGCCGGAGGCCGGCTGGGTGAGCCCGGACAGGGGGCGTCCGCCCGCCGCCGAGCGTCGCTGAGTCCCGCATCGAGGACGTCTTGCCCATGTTGATCAATGACCTCGATCGCGCCGGCGGCTATTGGGGCTCCGTCTATGTCTTCGCGGCCATCAAAGGGCTGCAGGTCATCATCGACGGTCCGGTCGGTTGCGAAAACCTCCCGGTCACCGCGGTCCTGCACTACACCGACGGGCTCCCGCCGCATGAGCTCCCGGTCGTCGTCACCGGTCTGGGCGAGGAGGAGCTGGGCCGCAAGGGCACGGAGGAGGCGATGCGCCGCGCCTACGCGACCCTCGACCCCGATCGCCCCGCCGTGGTCGTGACCGGCTCGATCGCCGAGATGATCGGCGGGGGCGTCACCCCCGAAGGCACCAACATCCATCGCTTCCTCCCGCGCACCATCGACGAGGACCAATGGCAGAGCGCCAATCGGGCGATGTACTGGCTGTGGAGCCAGTACGGCCTGAAGAAGGGCGGGATGCCCAAGGCCAAGCGGCGCAAACCCGGGGAGCCCCCGGGCGTGAACATCATCGGACCCATGTACGGGACCTTCAACACGGCCTCCGACCTCGCCGAGGTGCGGCGGCTGGTCGAGGGGATCGGGGCGCGGGTCAATCAGGTCTTCCCGCTTGGCAGCCATCTGGACCGGGTCGCCGGCCTGGTTGATGCCGAGGTCAACGTCTGCATGTACCGCGAGTTTGGCCGTGGCCTCTGCGAGGCGCTGGGGCGCCCTTTCCTGCAGGCGCCGATCGGCCTGCACAGTACGACCAGGTTCCTGCGGACCCTCGGGGAGCTCCTCGGTCTGGATCCCGAGCCCTTCATCGAGCGCGAGAAGCACACGACCATCAAACCGATCTGGGACCTCTGGCGCTCGGTGACCCAGGACTTCTTCGGCACGGCGAGCTTCGGCGTCGCGGCCACCGAGACCTACGCGAGGGGGCTGCGTCACTTCCTCGAGGACGAGCTGGGTCTCCCCTGCCATTTCGCCTTTTCCCGCAAGGCCGGTGTCAAGCCGGACAATGACGCCGTGCGTCGCGCCGTGCACGAGAAGACGCCCCTGATCGTCTTCGGCAGCTACAACGAGCGGATGTATCTGGCCGAGATCGGTGCGCGCGCCACCTATATCCCGGCATCCTTTCCCGGCACGGTCATTCGCCGCCATACCGGGACACCCTTCATGGGCTACTCCGGTGCGACCTACATCGTGCAGGAGGTCTGCAACGCCCTCTTCGACGCCCTCTTCAACATCCTTCCCCTGGGCACGGATCTGGACCGGGTCGAGGCCACCCCGGCACGTCTGCATCGGGAGCTTCAGTGGGACGAGGAGGCGCTCGCCGCCTTCGACAGGCTCGTCGATGCGCAGCCTGTACTGGTGCGGATCTCGGCCGCGAAACGTCTGCGTGACGCCGCCGAACGAGCGGCTCGCAACGCCGGGGAGGAGCGCGTGACACTCGAGCGGGTCCACCAAACCCAGGGCGCGCTCTAACCAGCGCCGCCGATTGGCCCCCCACCCGGCGGGGCGGAACGCCTTGCCATGCTGCAGATGCTCAGCAGTCCGCACGCAAACCGGGTGTAAATGTAGATTGACATCTGCGCCAGTCAAGCTAGACTGACACCTAAATCCAGCCACCCCGTCAGGCCTTCGTACCGCGCCCGTGACATCCCTCCCCACCGCAGCCGCTTCGACGCGAGGCACGTTTCGTCGGTTGCGGCGCTCGGGAGAGCCCGTGAGGGCGAGGTCCATGGGTCGATGTGCTGCGCCGAGCGGTGAGGGGTGGTCGCTGTCGAGCGGATGCTGCCACCCCGGTCGGCGCGAGTGTTCCGTCCCTCGTGAGGGGGATGTTCGAGTCGAGGGGCCGCCCGGCGAAGCGGGCGGCCCCTCCGCCGCGGTCGGTTGGCTCGCGGCGACCCCCCGCCGCGCGGGGCCAGTGCGGCGTCACTTAGGTTCATCTCCTACTGGAGGATCGATCAATGGCTGAAAACACCAGCATGTCCGGGCTGACCGAAGAAGAGGCGAAGGAGTTCCATGGCATCTTCGTGCAGAGCATGACCACCTTCTTCGGGATCGTCATCGTTGCGCACATCCTTGCGTGGCTGTGGCGCCCCTGGCTGTAAGGTCACCGAATCCGACCCCGGCGCCGCACAGTGCGGTGGCAAGTCAACCTAATTCGTCCTGATTCTGGGAGAAACCAATATGTTCTCGACTGAAAGCCTCTGGAAAATCTGGCTGATCATGGATCCTCGCCGGATCCTGACCGCGCTGTTCGCTTTCCTGCTGATCCTCGGGCTGGCCATCCACCTGATCCTGCTCAGCACCGACGACTTCAACTGGCTCGAAGACGGCATCCCGGCCCAATCCGCTGTGGGCCAGATGCAGGTGACGCCGGCCGTGCCCCAAAGGCAATAGCGTCCTTGACGGGGGTGGCAGGGGAGGCGTGGCCCGGTGGCCAGACCCCACCTACCGCCGACAGTGCTAAGAGGAGGCAGCCGCCCCGGATGCCTCCCCAGCAGAGGATTTAACGATGGCCATGCTCAGTTTTGAGAAAAAATACCGCGTCCGTGGCGGGACGCTGATAGGGGGAGATCTATTCGACTTCTGGGTGGGGCCGTTCTATGTCGGCTTCTTCGGAGTCGCGGCGTTCTTCTTCGCGTTGTTGGGCACCCTCCTGATCGTCTGGGGTGCCACCCTCGGTCCGAACGCTGAGCTGCAGACATTCAATATCTGGCAGATCAACATCGCTCCCCCGGACCTCAGCTACGGTCTCGGAATGGCGCCGATCGATCAGGGCGGCCTGTGGCAGATCATCACCCTCTGTGCCATCGGCGCCTTCGTGTCCTGGGCGCTGCGCGAGGTCGAGATCTGTCGCAAGCTCGGGATCGGTTTTCACGTTCCCTTCGCCTTCGCATTCGCCATCGGCGCGTACGTCACGCTCGTGGTGATCCGCCCCCTGTTGCTGGGTGCCTGGGGTCACGGCTTCCCCTACGGGATCCTGAGCCACCTGGACTGGGTCTCCAACGTCGGTTACCAGTACCTGCACTTCCATTACAACCCGGCCCACATGCTGGCGATCACCTTCTTCTTCACCACCTGCCTGGCGCTGGCGATGCATGGCTCGCTGATCCTGTCGGTGACGAACCCCGAGAAGGGCGAGCCAGTCAAGACCGGCGAGCACGAGAACACCTTCTTCCGTGATTTCATCGGCTACTCCATCGGTGCACTCGGGATCCATCGCCTGGGTCTGTTCCTGGCGCTGGCCGCCGTCTTCTTTAGCGCCGTCTGTATCGTGATCAGCGGACCCTTCTGGACACGCGGTTGGCCGGAATGGTGGAACTGGTGGCTTGAGCTTCCGCTCTGGTAGGGTCTAGGAGACGACAATGGCTGAATATCAGAACATTTTCACCGCCGTGCAGGTGCGCTCCCCGGCCTATCCCGGGACGCCGTTGCCGAAAGGCAACCTGCCGCGACTCGGCAAGCCTTTCTTCTCCTACTGGCTCGGGAAGATCGGTGATGCCCAGATTGGTCCCATCTATCTCGGGTTTACCGGTGTCGCATCCTTGATCTTCGGCTTCATCGCCATCGAGATCATCGGCTTCAATATGGCCGCCTCGGTGAACTGGAGCCCGATCGAGTTCGTCAAGAACTTCTTCTGGCTGGCGCTCGAGCCGCCGCCGCCGTCCTATGGCCTGAGCATCCCGCCGCTGGCCGACGGAGGCTGGTGGCTGATGGCCGGCTTCTTCCTGACCACCTCCATCATCCTCTGGTGGATCCGCACCTATAAGCGGGCGGCCGACCTCGGGATGGGTAAGTGGCTTTCATGGGCCTTTGCGGCGGCGATCTTCTTCTATCTGAGCCTGGGCTTCATCCGCCCGGTCCTGATGGGCAGCTGGGCGGAGGCCGTACCTTTCGGCATCTTCCCGCATCTGGATTGGACGGCGGCATTCTCGATTCGGTACGGAAACCTCTACTACAACCCATTCCACATGCTGTCGATCGCCTTCCTGTACGGCTCTGCCCTCCTGTTCGCCATGCACGGCGGCACCATCCTCTCCGTCAGCCGGTTCGGCGGCGATCGTGAGATCGACCAGGTGGTGGACCGCGGCACCGCGGCTGAGCGTGCGGCCCTGTTCTGGCGTTGGACGATGGGCTTCAACGCGACGATGGAGTCGATCCACCGCTGGGCATGGTGGTTCGCGGTCCTGACCGTGATCACGGCCGGCATCGGAATCCTCCTGACCGGGACCGTGGTCGACAACTGGTACCTCTGGGCCGTCAAGCACGGTGTGGCACCGTCCTACCCGATTGACACTGTCGTCGTGGATCCGAACCTGATTCAGGGGGTGTCGCAATGAGTCATGGCAGGCACACATCGATTGCACTGGCAGCGGTCGTCGGCTCCGTCATGCTGGTCGGATGCGAGGCGCCGCCTCCGGAGACCGTGCAGCTGGGGTACCGTGGGCTGGCCATGGAGCACGTCAAGAATCCGCGCTTGCTGGCCCGTAGCTATGAAGCCAACCAGCCGCCGGAGTCCATCCCGGCCGCGGCGCCGGGCGGGCCGATGGTCTCGGACGTCTACGAGAACGTCCAGGTCCTGAAAGACCTCTCGGTCGCCGACTTCACGCGTCTGATGGTCGCGGTGACGACCTGGGTCGCCCCGGAGCAGGGCTGCAACTATTGCCACGTGCCCGGAAACTGGGCCTCGGACGACATCTACACCAAGGTCGTGTCGCGCAAAATGTTCCAGATGACCCGGGATACCAATGCCGGCTGGAAGGACCACGTGGCCGACACGGGTGTCACCTGCTACACCTGTCATCGCGGCAAGCCGGTGCCCGAGTACGTCTGGGTGACCGACCCCGGCCCGAAACTGCCGTCCGCCGTCGCGCCGACCGGTCAGAACATCGCGGCATCATCCGTGGCCTATGCCTCCTTGCCGTACGACCCCTTCACGCCCTTCCTCGATCAGGCGAACGAGATTCGGGTGATCGGAGACGCGGCCCTGCCGAGCGGCAACCTGGCATCGACCAAACAGGCGGAATGGACCTATGGCCTGATGATGCATCTGTCCAGCGCGCTCGGGGTCAACTGCACCTTCTGCCACAACAGCCGTTCGTTCTTCGCGTGGGATCAGAGCACCCCGAAACGCACCACCGCCTGGTATGCCATCCGGCACGTGCGAGAGTTGAACCAGGACTACATCTGGCCGCTCAACGAGGTGTTGCCCGAGACGCGGAAGGGGCCGCTGGGCGATCCCTACCGGGTGAGCTGTGCGACCTGCCACCAGGGCGCCTACAAGCCGCTCTACGGTGCTCAGATGCTGAAGGACTACCCGGCACTTGCAGCCCCCGCTCAAGCTGCCGAGCCGGCCCAGTCGGCAACACCGGCGCCGGCGCCGCCTGCTGCGCAGCCGCAGAAGCTGTAAAGGACGGGCCTCAGACGATGGCTCGTGTGGCACGGAAGCCGAAAGGGCAGCGCCGGACCGCGGTCCGGCGCGCAGTGATCGCGATGATGTAGGCCGTGCCCGACTGCAGCCGGCCGCTGTGGGCAGGGCGTCGCAGGCGGGTCAGGCGCCGAACGGCGTCGGCATTGGCGCAGTGTGAGGAGGTATCGATGTCCGACCAGAAAAGCACGACGTCTGTCCTGACGGACAACGAGGCGAAGGAGTTTCACGGCATCTTCGTCTCGAGCTTCGTCGCATTCACGTCGATCGTGGTTGTCGCGCACATCCTGGTCTGGTTGTGGCGGCCCTGGCTGTGACGGCCGGGGGCTAGATGGTTGATGACCCACCGGGCGTTTCCCACAAGGCAACACCCATCCGTTTGACACTGGAGAAAGCAGATGCACAAAATTTGGCAGATCTTCGATCCGCGCAGAGCTCTCGTTGGGTTGTTCGGGTTCCTGTTCGTCCTGGCGTTGTTGATCCACTTCATCCTGCTCAGCAGTCCGGCCTTCAATTGGCTTTCGGGCTCGTAAGTCTGGTGTACGCAGAGCGGGACGCCTGTACGGTCTCCTTCGACAGATAGGCGCCCCACTGTGATCCCTGCCGCGAGGCATATCGCGGTAACGGCCGAACGGCCAAAACATGAAATCGTGAGGGTAATTCCATGGCTGAAGAGAAAAGCATGTCCGGGCTGACCGAAGAAGAGGCGAAGGAGTTCCACGGCATCTTCGTGCAGAGCATGACCGGGTTCTTCGCGGTCGTCATCATCGCGCACATCCTGGCCTGGCTGTGGCGTCCCTGGCTGTAACCGACAAGTCTGCGACCTCGTGACGGAAACCGACGGGAGAAGGGCAGCGATCTGCACCGTCCCGCGTTACGTACTTAGGAGATAACTCATGCACAAAATCTGGCAGATCTTCGATCCGCGCAGAGCGCTGGTCGCCTTGTTCGGCTTCCTGTTCGTGCTGGCACTGCTGATCCACTTCATTTTGCTCAGTACGGCGGACTTCAACTGGCTCGCCGGGCCCCCGGCGGCCAGCGCGGCCGCTGCGGTCGGGCCGGCTGCGCAGATGGCCCCGCTGCCGACGGTCCGCTAGCTCGGGCCGCGCGTGTTGCGGTTGCGCGCGGCCGGCCGCCGGACAGCCGGCCGCCCGCGCGCAACCGCGGCGTCTGATCCCCCGTCATGCTCTTTGCGTGCGAATCCGTCGCCCTTCGGACCCGCGCACCGATCGAGATCATCGACGTCACCGCGCTCGTCAGGGCGGAGGTCGAGCGCAGCGGGATCGCGCGTGGCCAGGTGACCCTGTTCTCGCCGCACACCACGGCGTTTGTCTGCCTCAACGAGCGCGAGCAGATGCTCCAGCAGGACATGCTGGACTATCTCGGTCGCCTCGCGCCGCCGGACGGCGATTACCGGCATAATCGGGACCCGGTCGACGGTCGGCTGAACGCGCACTCGCACCTGCTCGGCCTCTTCATGAATGCCTCCGAGACCATCCCCGTTGCAGAGGGCTGTCTGCTCCTGGGGGGCTGGCAGTCGATCTTTTTCGTCGAGCTGGACGGCCCGCGCGAGGCACGCCGGATTCAGCTTCAGGTCGTGGGTGAGCGTTAGCCGATGAGGGCCGCAGACGTTGCGGGCTTCTACGCCGATGTCGACAGCCTCGACCCCGATGCATACCTGTGGCTCGACTACTACATGGAGTGTCAGGGCGACCCACGGATCGCCGCGGCCCACTTTTGCTCCGAGCAGTCGACGGCCCAGTGGCGGCGGGTCGGCTCGGACGAGGACCTGCGGGTCCGGTTCGGCGCCAAGGTGGTGGATCTGCGCGTCGAGGAGACCCGTTCCGGCTTCAGCTACGGCGTGCAAGGGGCCGGGTCAGGCGAGGTTCACGCCTGCCGCATCCGCGTCGCCCACCCGCACGCCAACTTCGGCCCGCGCATCCCGAATCTCCTCAGCGCTGTCTGTGGTGAGGGGACCTTCTTCTCACCCGGCGTTCCCCTGGTCAAGCTGCTCGATATCCGATTCCCCGATCCCTACATCAACCAGTTCGCCGGTCCCAAATTCGGCGTCGGGGGTCTCCGCGATCTGCTCCGCGTCTACGACCGGCCGATCTTCTTCGGCGTGATCAAGCCGAACATCGGACTTCCGCCGGAGGCGATGGCGGATCTGGGGCTTCAAGGTTGGCTCGGCGGGTTGGACGTCGCCAAGGATGACGAGATGCTTTGCGACGCCGATTGGTGTAGCCTGGATCGCCGCTCGGCGCTGCTGGGCGCGGCGCGGCGACGTGCCGAGGATGAGACCGGAAGCCCGAAGGTCTATCTGGCCAACATCACCGACGAGGTGGAACGCCTCAACGAGCTGCATGACATGGCGGTGGCCAATGGCGCCAATGCGCTCCTGCTCAACGCCTTGCCGGTTGGTCTGAGCGCCGTGCGGATGCTGCGTCGCCATACCCGCGTGCCGCTGGTCGCCCACTTTCCGATGATCGCGGCCTTGAGCCGGCTCGACTGTTTCGGCGTCAGCTCACTGGTGTGGACCAAGCTGCAGCGACTCGCGGGATTCGACGTCGTCATCATGCCGGGTTTTGGGGGGCGGATGTTCACATCCGACACCGAAGTGTGCAACAACGTGGCGGCCTGCCTGGAGCCGATGGGCGGATTGCCTCCGAGCCTGCCTGTGCCAGGTGGCAGCGATTGGGCCGGAACCCTGAAGCTGGTGTACGACAAGCTCGGGACCCTCGACTTCGGGTTCGTACCGGGACGGGGCGTCTTCGGACACCCGATGGGCCCCCGCGGTGGAGCGGCGAGCATTCGCCAGGCCTGGGACGCCATCCGTGCAGGCATCCCGATCGAGGACCATGCCCGTCGCCACCAGGAGCTGAGCGCTGCGCTCGCCGCATTCGGCGTGCCCGGGTGAGGCGGCGGGTCGAGACTTCGAACAGAGCTGATCTGGAGGTAGAGCTTGGGTGCCCGAATCGTTCCGCCGCTCGCGCCTGATGACCTGGAGCGCGCCTGGCGACGCGACGCCCTCGAGGAGGTCATTCTCGTCGACGACCAGGACCGTGCGCTCGGCTCTGCCGGCAAGATCGACGCGCATCGGCAAGGCCAGCTGCACCGGGCCTTCTCGATTCTGGTCTTCAATGCCGCCGACGAGCTTCTGATTCAGCGCCGCGCCGATGCCAAGTACCACTTCGCGGCCCGCTGGTCGAATACCTGCTGCGGCCATCCCAGGCCAGGCGAAGCCACCGTGCAGGCGGCCGGGCGGAGGCTCAAGGAGGAGTTTGGCATCAGGGTGCCCCTCACGGAACGCAGCCAGCTCGTCTATCGTGCGGAGGATCTGTCCTCCGGCCTGATCGAGCACGAGTATCTCCATGTCTTCTACGGTGTCCATGCCGGCGATCCACGCCCGGACCCGACTGAGATCGGCGCCTGGCGTTGGATGTCGATTCCCACGATCCGCCGCGCCCTGCGCCGGAACCCGGCCTGGTTTACACCTTGGTTCGGGCTTCTGATGGGTCGCCTCTTCCCGCAGTGACGGTCGCGCCAGTCGCGCCTGGCGGTGATCCCGTGGCTCGCACTCGACCTTAGGCCGACCCGGGGTGTGGTGATTGTCTTCTCCAGTCCCCAACATCGTGTCACGGCTCGGGCCTTCCTCGTCCCGTTGCCCGATCGGTCCGGAGCCTCCGCCGGGCGTCACGACCGGCTCGGTGCCGCTGTCCGAGCAGCGCCGTTGTCAGACCGAGGTTGGGGTTCATCCAATGGTCGGGGGTATCCCCGAACGCTGCCATGCACGCCCGAGATCGCATCAATGTCCCTGGAAGACGGCCTCGACGCACCATCGCGTAGCACCCCGGAGACCCATCAGCGGGGTCGAGACAAGGTCGCGCGCATCCCGATCAAGATCGAGCCCACCGCAGAGACCCTGCGCAAGCCGAGCTGGATCCGCGCCAAGGCGCCGGTCGGCGCCGGGGTGAGCCGGATCAAGGGTCTGCTGCGGGCAGGCGGCCTCGCGACGGTCTGCGAGGAGGCCATGTGCCCGAACCTGGGCGAGTGCTTCACGCATGGCACGGCGACCTTCATGATCCTGGGTGACCTCTGCACCCGGCGCTGCCCGTTCTGCGACGTCGCGCACGGGCGCCCGCGGCCGGTCGATCCAGATGAGCCCGACCGCCTGGCCGAGTCGATTGCCGCGATGGGGCTGCGCTACGTGGTCATCACCTCGGTCGACCGGGACGATCTGCGTGACGGCGGGGCCGGTCACTTCGCGGCCTGTCTGAGCGCCGTCCGCGCCAGGAATCCGGCGATCAGGCTCGAGGTCCTGGTGCCCGACTTTCGGGGCCGCCGGGACCTCGCGCTCGGGAAGTTCGCCGGATCAGGCGTCCCCGACGTCTTCAACCACAACCTCGAGACCGTCCCGCGGCTCTACCGCCAGGCGCGCCCCGGGGCGGATTACGGGGATTCGCTTCGCCTGCTGGCGGATTTCAAGGCCGCCCATCCCCAGGTGCCGACCAAGTCGGGTCTCATGCTGGGGCTCGGCGAGACCCACGAGGAGGTGTTGGATGTCCTCCGTGACCTGCGCGCGCATCGATGCGAGATGTTGACCCTCGGCCAATACCTCCAGCCGAGCCGAGACCATCTGCCGGTCCGGCGCTATTGGACGCCGGCGGAGTTCGAAGATCTCCGGGTCGCCGCAGCAGCGATGGGATTCTCCAACGTCGCCAGTGCGCCCATGGTGCGCTCGTCCTACCACGCCGACCAGCAGGTACGCGACGTCCTCGACTGACCGCTCCGCCTCCCATGCCAGCCGGCGCCCACACCCTTAGATTCCCTGCGCCGGCCCCGTCTGCCGGCGGTCCGCGAAGCCGCTCCCGGGATACCGCTCGCGCATCGTCCTGAGTCCGGCAGACCCTACCTAGGAGCCTGTCTGACTTGGGACTGATCTACTGCGCCGGCGGGACAGCGGTCCAGATCCGACCGATTTCTCGTTACGTAGACCCACGATGCGCCTCGCAATCGGTCGACTCTGTCCTCGCTCTCCCACTCGGCTCGCGACGATCGCTCAAGTCAGACAGGCGCCTAGTCGTCCGTCAATCGACGACTGACGGACGACTAGGCGTCGACGGGTTCGTCCCCCGTCGGCAGATGGTCGCTGTAGCGCTCCATCAGATAGCAGAGACAATCCTGACGGATCACGACCTGATTGCGGGTCAGCATCGACGGCATGACCGACTGGCGCAGCCGCAGCTCGCCGTCATCGACCTGGAAATAGCGATCCCCGACATCCCGCCCCCGCTCGTCACGTACATCCAAGCCGATACCCAGGCCCACGCGAATCCGGCCGAACGCCATCCCACGCGGCAGCTCGCTGAAGTTGAGCTGCTCCAGGGTCGGATTGAGCACGAGGTCGGCCTGGTCCGGCGGGAACCCGAAGCCCACGTCCTCGCGGACCCTGACCTGGGCAACCGTGTGAAAAAGATCGATGTCGTGGGGCGCGACCGGATGGTGGGAGATCCTCGACAGATGGAGCGCGGCCTCGATGAAGCTGCGGGCGTGCTCGACCCCCTGCTGCTCGCCGACCTTGCCGCATTCAACGGTGACGGAGGGGCAGAGCCCCGCCATAGCGAGCGATTGCACACCGGCGGGTCGGGTGAAATAGACCACGATCCGCCCGAACAGGGTCGCCAGATTCAGGAAGCGGTTGTCGACCCGGTTGACGCACGCGTAATGGGGGTTCAGGCCGGTGTTGTTGTGCAGGTCCAGGCTGGCGAACAGGCCCCGGTCGGCCATGATCCGCACGACCTTCTGCATCAGGTCATGCTCCGGGGTGTGCGGCAATTGGGTCCCCGGCCAGACTCGGTTGTAGTCCGGCTGGCCGGGCAGATGGCGAACCCCGCTTGCGGCCGCACTGACATTGCCGATGAAGAGGCTCAACGCGCGCGGGAGCCGCAGATCGCCGAAGCGCTCGAGCCGCTCGCGCAGCAGGCCGCGGATCGCCTCCCAGCCCACGGTCTCGTTGCCGTGCATCAACACCGACAGGAAGAGCGCGGGCTCGCGTGCCCCGGGCAGGTGGATCAGGGTGGGGGCACCCAGCACCCGGTCCAGTTGGTGGCATTCGGCGTCGAGGAGGCCTTCGGGCAGGTGATCGAGCTCGTTCAGCATGGCGTCTTGTTCTTGGGGGTCGAGAGTCGGCTCACGCCCCGATGTCAGCGTGTCGGTGCGGCGCGGCAGCGTGCACCGGGTCATGGTCGGCCGTCTCCCGGCCCGACATCGGCACGCGGATGGCCCTGCCGGGGCCAGGGTCGTCCCCGACCGTCATGCCAGGTCCCATTCGTGCACGGGTCGGCCCGTCTGCTGGTGACTGAGGTAGGCGGCGGTCAGGCCGGCCATGTCGGGCCCGTGGCGGCCGACCCAGGCGCGTTGCCAGCGCGCGCCCGTCTGCCCTGCTCTGAGGCGACGTGCGATGATGCCGATCCACTGGTCGATCTCTCCCCCATCGACGCCCAGCGCGCTCAGTCCCCGTCTCGCTCGCGGCAGCAGGTCCTCCTCCAGGATGCGCGTCACGGGATGGATGCCGCCGTCGAGCCATTGGATCTCGGCGTCGACCCCCTCGCGAGCACAGGTGTAGAACGCCGCGCGCGCCAGCAGGAACGGCAATCGCGATTCGGGCGGCTCGGCCTGACCGGCCAGATCCGTCACGGCACCGAGATACAAGGCCGCGGCAGCGATCATGTCCGCCACCGTGGGGCCGGCCGGCACCACCCGATGCTCGATCCGCAGATGGGGACGATCGGCCGCATCGAAGCCGATCAACGGGCGATTCCAGCGCCAGATGGTACCATTGTGGAGGCGCAGGTGGGGCAGTCGCCCGGCCTCCTCCGTCATGAGGTGCGGGAGCAGCACCGGGTAGCGGTCCAGGTTCGCTCGGAAGGTCTCCAGGATGGAGTGCTCGGCGTAGCGGAAGCCGAAGTTGACCCGCTCCTGCAAGATGGGGCCGCCCACCGAGACGGCTTGCTCGAACAGGGGAACGCGTGTCTCGTCCCAGAGATCGCGACCGAAGAGGTAGGGCGAATTGGCGCAGATGGCGACCATCGGGCCACTGAGGATCTTGGATGCGTTGTAGACGCGCGCTGCGGTGGCCGGGGTCACCCTGAGGTGGATCTGAAAGGAGGTCGCCGCTGCCTCCAGCATCACATCGTGCCACTCCAGCTCGAGGCGGTCGCGGCCCTCGATGATCAGCTTGAGGGGGCGGCCGTGGCGCAGTGCGAAGATCTGGTCATTGAGCGCGCGGTAGCGCTCGCGCGGGGTCATCGAGGACAGGCTCAGGTGCTCGGGGCGCACGGTCGGGAGGATGCCGATGGTCAGCAGGCGGGTCCCGAGACGGCGCGCGAAACGGTTGCAGCGCTCGACCGTGGCGCTCAGCTCAGCGCCGAGCCTGGACAGACAGTCGCCCTCCAGCGAGACCGGCGAGCCGTTGATCTCGACGTTGAAGGTGGCGAGCTCGGGCACGACCAGGGGGTCGTCGAGTCCGTTCAGCAGGGTCTCCACCTTGGGCGCAGGCTCCATGTCCAGGCCGATCAGCCAGGCCTCCAGCTCGAATCCGGCGGTCGGCTCGGCGGCGTCCACCATCCCGGCATCGAGCCAGTCCGCCAAGCGCGCCGTCTCCTCACGCAGCCGGGAGCGGAACTCGGCGAAGTCCCCCTCGGTGAAGTGTGACCCGGCGATCTCTTGCCCCATTCCTCGTCCCCGGCACGGTTCAGATCACTGCCATTATGGACGGTCTGGGGAAGGTCGACAGGGCTTCGAGGTCGACGGGTGACCCATCAGCCTGACAAGAGCCGATCCAGCTCCGCCAGCCGCTCCGGTGTGCCGATATCCAGCCACTGGCCCGGGTATCTCACCCCGCTCACGCGGCGCTCCAGGATCGCCCGGCGGAGCAGGGGCGCCAGGGGAAAGACGCCCGGGGCACAGTCCGCGAAGAGCTTGGGGCTGTAGACACCGATGCCGCTGTAGGTCAGACGGGTGTCGCCTTCGAGGGCGACCCGGCCCTCGACCAGGGCGAAGTCGCCGCCCGGGTGATGCCCCGGGTTGCCGACCAGGACCAGGTGCGCAAGGTCGGACTCGGCCAGACGGAGACCGGACGGATCCAGGTCCGTCCAGACATCGCCGTTGATCACCAGGAAGGGGTCCGGGCCGAGGAGAGGCAGGGCCCGGAAGATCCCGCCGCCGGTTTCCAGGGCCGGTCGTTCGGGCGAATAGCGGATGCGCACGCCGAGGGTCCTGCCGTCTCCCAGCGCGGCCTCGATCTGCTCGCCGAGATGGGCGTGATTGATCACCAGGTCACGGATGCCGGCCGCGGCGAGACGTTCGATGTGGTATTGGATCAGCGGCTTCCCACCGGCCTCCAGCAAGGGTTTGGGGATCCGGTCGGTGAGCGGCCGCATCCGATTGCCGCGGCCCGCGGCAAGGATCATGGCCTTCATGGGACAGCCGGGCCGGCTGATCCCGGCGAGCTCACGAGGGCGTCCCGCGAGCGGCCTCGTCGCCGAACCGATCGACCAGGTCGCTCGGGCTCAGGGGGTGCGCGAACAGGTAGCCCTGCGCCCCGTGGCAGCCGTGCTCGATCAGGAATCGGCGCTGCCCATGCGTCTCGACGCCCTCGGCGACCAGGTTCATCCCGAGCGAGCGGCCCAGCGCGATCGTCGCCTTGACGATC
The DNA here is from genome assembly GCF_022340925.1 of Thiocapsa sp. Classification (GTDB taxonomy): domain Bacteria; phylum Pseudomonadota; class Gammaproteobacteria; order Chromatiales; family Chromatiaceae; genus Thiocapsa. The sequence continues at coordinate 10,895 of NZ_JAJDNA010000020.1, read as the reverse complement.
TCGGCATCGCTCTCGTCCGAGAGCATATCGGCGATGAAGCTCTTGTCGATCTTGAGGTCTTGGCCTTTCACGCGCAGACGCCGCAGGTAGGTCATGGAGGAATACCCGGTGCCGAAGTCGTCGATCGCGAACTTCAGGTCCTCCGCCGCCAGCCGCTCGACACAGTCCGCGATCGCCGCGTCGAGCTGAATCAGCAGCCGCTCGGTGAATTCGAGCTTCATCGCGCTCAGCGGGGCCCCCGCGACGCGAATCAGATCCACCAAGGCCTCGAGACCGGACACGTCGCGGACCTCCTGAGCGGAGATGTTCACCGAGACCCGGCCGAAATCAAAGCCCATCTCCAGCCACTGACGGCACTGCCGGGATGCCTCCGCCAGGACGTAGCGGTCGAGCATCCCGACGCTCCCGCGCCGCTCGAGCACCGGCACGAAGACCGCCGGGCTGAGCTCGCCCAGCACCGGATGGTCCCAGCGCACCAGCGCCTCAACCCCGCAGAGGCAACCGGTCTTGAGGTCGATCTGGGGCTGATAGACGATCTTGAGCGCCTTGTCCCGCACTGCCTGGGGGAAGGCGTTCAGCACGTCGATCTCCATCCGCAATTCCTGGCTCATCTGCGCCTCGTACACCACGAAGCGCCCCCGCCCCTGCGCCTTGGCGCGATAGAGCGCGACATCGGCCTGCGCCAGCAGGGTTCCGGCATCGAGCTCCCTCCCCCGGGCCACGACGATCCCGATGCTGGTGCCGATATAGATCCAGTGCTCGCCGATCTGAAACGGAAGCTTGAGGTCTGCGATGACCCGTCTGGCGAGCTGCGTGGCCGCAGCGCTGTCGCGACCGCCGACCTGGAGGACCGCAAACTCGTCCCCGCCCATGCGGGCGACCAGGTCCTCCTCGCGCACGTGCGCGCGCAACCGCGTCGCGACATGGGTCAGCAGCTCATCGCCGGCCGCGTGCCCGAGCGTCTCGTTGACGTCCTTGAAGTGATCGAGGTCCAGTTGATGGATGCTGAACGGGACATGATAGCGCTTGGTGCGCGCGATCTCCTGGGCGACCCGCTCGTAGAACATCACCCGATTCGGCAGATCGGTCAGGCTGTCGTAGAAGGCGACATGTTGGATCTTCTGCTCGTTGGCCCGGATCTCGGTCAGATCGCGGAAGGTGACGACCGCGCCGACGATCTTTCCGCCCTTGTAGATGGGGTTGCTCCAGTACTCGACCGGGAAATGGCTTCCATCGCGACGAAACAGGACCTCGTCGACCACGTGCCTGACCCGCCCGTCGAAGACCGGCGCCAGCATCTGGCAGGCCCCGGCAGGATGTCCCTCGCACGGTTCGGTCGCGGACCTATGGATCAGCTGGTGCGGGTTGACTCCGGTCAGGTCCGCGATCTCGAAGCCGAGCATGGCCGCCGCGGCCGGGTTGACGAACGTCGTGCGTCCGTCTGGGGCGAGGCCGAGGATGCCGTCGGTGCTCGATTCGAGCAGCAGCCGCTCGCGCTCCTCGACCTCCTCGAGCGCCGTCCTTGTGCGCAGGTGCTCCAGCACGAGGGACGCCAGATCGGCGGCGGACTCGATGGTTCGGATCGCCTCGTCGGTCGGCTCGCGCGGGGTCGGATAGTACATCGCAAAGACCCCGATGACCCTGCCGCGATGGCCGACGATCGGCTGTGACCAACAGGCCCTCATCCCGGTCTTCGAGATGAGGTCGCGAAACGCGACCCAATAGGGGTGGGTCATGACATCTGCGACCACGACGCGTTGGCCGCGATGGGCGGCGGTCCCGAAGGAGCAGACCCCCTCGCCGATGGCGATGCCGTCGATCGCCCGATTATAGTCCTCGGGAAGGCGGGGCGCCGAGCCCAACGTCAGACATCGACGCTCGGCGTCGACGATCAGGATCGAGGCCGAGACTGCCGGGTCCGAGGATTCCGCCATCTGGCAGATGGCAGCGAGGACGGATGACTCGGAGCCGCCGCTCGCAAGCACGCGCAGGACCTGATTGCGTCCGTCCAGCAGGACCTTGGAGAGATGGTAGTCGGTGACGTCCTGCGCGACCCCTTGGAACTCGGTCACCTTGCCTCGGTCGTCGACAATCGGACCTTCTACGACCCTGAGCCGCTTGACGTCGCCGGTCCGCGCCAAGACCTCGATCTCATAGGAATCCGGCGTTCCGCCGGCAAGGGCGACGCGTGTCGCCTCGTGCAGTCCCTGATTGACGCGGTTGTCGGTGAGGAGCGCCTCGAGCCCTCCGCTGACCCCGTCGGGCGGGAAACCGAGGATGCGCTCGGCCGAGCGGCTGAGCCATAGGAGATGGCCGTCGGCGGAACGCCTGTAGAGGATGCAATGCTTGGCCACCGCCTCGAGCAGGGCCTGATGATTGACATCGCCCAGACTTGCGGGCGCGTTTGCCGCCGCAGTTTGCTCGCACGGGTGATCAGGCCCGGTCGGACATGACTCAGGATCGGATTCAGTCACGGTGCTCGTCCATGAGTTACCAGCTCCACGCTCGCAAACGCCAGCGTTGTCAACATTACAACAACTTTAGGCATTGTGTGTAATGCATTTTTGACAGTCCTCGGGGGTCGATCACCATCGATTCGTCCCCGATGCCCGCCGGACTCCCCGATGCCCGCCGGACTCCCCGCGGCCCGGCGTTTCGCCGGAGGCCCGGTTGGATGCCCGAGGCCGGCGTGTTAGCCTTTCCGGGCCAACCTTGCGAGATCAGCGATCCCTATGCCCGACCCCATCCCGAGCTCGAGCCTTGTCGCGTCCATCCTGATCCGTCGACCCCGCCTGGAGCGATCCTGAGGTGCTCAAGATCGTCTCTTTCAATATCAACGGCATTCGCGCCCGCCATCACCAACTGGAGGCGATCAAGGCAGCCCATGACCCGGATGTCCTGGGTCTTCAGGAGTGCAAGGTCGCCGATGACGCCTTTCCCCTGGACCTGGTTCGAGGGCTGGGGTACGCCACCCACTTTCACGGACAGAAGTCGCACTACGGGGTCGCCTTGCTCAGCAAGGTCGAGCCGCTCGTGGTCACCAAAGGCCTGCCCGGCGACGCCGCGGATGCCCAGCGGCGCGCCATCACCGGACGCTACCCGCTGCCTGGAGGCGGCGAGCTGGTGGTGATCAACGGCTACTTCCCCCAGGGCGAGAGCCGCGACCATCCGACCAAGTTCCCGGACAAGCGCAGGTTCTATGCGGACCTCGCGGCTTACCTGCGCGCGTCCTTCTCGCCGGACGAGCATCTCGTCGTCCTCGGCGACATGAACGTCGCGCCCCTGGATCGGGACATCGGCATCGGGCCGGACAACGCCAAGCGGTGGCTCCGGACCGGGAAGTGCAGCTTCCTCCCGGAGGAGCGTGAATGGCTCAAGACACTGACCGACTGGGGGTTGTTCGATGCCTATCGGGTCATCCACCCGGAGATCGAGGATCGTTTCAGCTGGTTCGACTATCGCTCGCGCGGCTTCGAGCGCGACCCCAAGCATGGGCTGCGTATCGACCACGTCCTGGTGACGGCGCCCCTGCGCGAGCGGCTGCTGGACGCCGACATCGACTACGCGATTCGTGGTATGGACCGACCCTCCGACCATTGTCCGGTGTGGGCGAGGTTCGATCTCTGAGCGCGACCGCACGGGTGCGCCGCCATGGCCAGCCGGCCGCGCAGGACCCTGGAGACCTATGAGCGACGACCGCTGCATCGGCATCGAGCTTGGCCGGGAGGAGTCTCTCGCCCGGGTGCGCACCGTCCGGCGTGCCCCGGACGAGCTGGCGGAACGCGATGGCCAGGCCGGCCGGCTGTTCCAGCGCCGCCGCAAGCTGGAGCGCGATCTCGCGGTCCTGTTCACGTTGGACATCGGCGGCTGGACCAAGGGATGGATCAACGACGTCCAGCGCGCGTCGCTGGTGCTGCTGTGCGAGGCGCTCGAGCGGCTCGGCGACCGCTATGCCATCCTCGGTTTCTCCGGCTATAGACTGGTCGACAGTGTGCCCAAGCTGCCTGACCGGGTCTCCGACATCGTTCGGCGGATCGCGGCCTGAGCCGCCGTCCCCATGGAGCTTGCCGAAACCTCACCAGGATCAGGTGTGCCATGACCGCGAATCAGCCGATCGGCGTGTTCGACTCCGGCGTGGGCGGACTCTCCGTGCTGCGGGAGATCCACCGCGAGCTGCCTCATGAAGACCTGCTCTATGTGGCGGACTCGGGCCATGCCCCCTATGGGGATCAGTCGATGACGGCCATCGAGGCCCGGGCGGTGGCCATCACCGAGCTCCTGCTCGCACGGGGCGCCAAGGCCGTCGTGGTCGCCTGCAATACGGCCACCGGGGCGGCCGCCCGGGTGCTGCGCACCCGTTACCCGGTTCCCGTGATCGCCATGGAGCCGGCCGTCAAGCCGGCGATCGAGCAGACCCGCTCCGGGGTCGTCGGCGTGCTCGCCACCCGCCAGACCCTGGCGAGCCACAACTTCGCGCGGCTGCTCGCCCGCATGGGGGAGGGGGCCGAGATTCTGCTGCAGGCCTGTCCGGGTCTCGTCGAGCGGGTCGAGGCGGGTGAGCTCGACTCCGAGCCGACGCGGGCGCTACTGGCAAGCTATGTCGAGCCGCTGCTGGTGAGAGGCACCGATACCCTCGTGCTGGGCTGCACCCACTATCCGCATCTGGCCCCGGTGATCCGCTCCATGGCCGGGCCAGGTGTCGCCGTCCTCGACTCGGGGGCGGCGGTCGCGCGGCAGGTCCGCCGCCGCCTCGCCGAGGCCGGCCTTTTGGCATCGCCGCGTCAGGCAGGGCGGGTGCGATTTTGGACCAGTGGCCCTCCGGCGAAGGTCCGCGTGGTCATGTCGAGGCTCTGGGGAGCGGACCTGGAGGTCCATGCCCTGGCCGACGATGGAGCGACCGCGCAGGCCCGCGCGGCGGGCGTCTGGGTCTTGGAAGGCGCCTAGCCGACTCGCAGCCCTGGCGCTGCAACGCATTTCGGATCGACCTTGGAGGCACGATGAGGAGACTGAGCAACCGAGTCGCCGTGACCCTGATCCTCGTCCTGATCGGGTCGCACGGGGTTGTCTCGAGCGCCTCCGCTGCCGAGCCCTGCCTGAAGCTGGTCTTCGGACGCTACTGCCTGGGTGGCGACATCGGCCCGCTCCTGCAGGCCGTTCCGCCCCCCATGGTCCGCCAGGACCAGGGGGCCAGCCTGGCCCTGGTCTTCCCCGAAGGCGCGGACCGCTCCTACGTGCTCGCCTTCTCGAGCCGCATCTACAAGGTCGTGCGCGCCTTCAGCGTGTCGACCCAGCTGCGCTACGAAGAGACCTATGCCGCCTTGCGCGAGAAATACGGTCTCGGCGAGGACCAGAGCCGCTTTCCGGAGTATGCGACGACGCCCGCGCGGCGCCTCGCGTCCATTCGCCGCGGCGAAGGCCGCGCGCTCCACGTCTGGACCCCGTCCCCGAGCTGGCACATCGAGCTCTCCTGGACCCGCGAGATGGGCCTCGCACTCGCCTACATCGCCACCGAGCTCAACGCCGCCCGCGCCGCCCAGATCGAAAGCGGCCTCTAGCAATCGGGGTCAGGTCTTGCAATCAAACATCTTCGTCGGTACCGAAAGCACTGCCGAGCATCTGGTCTCCGCGTCCCTCCAGCCATCGCACCGCCCGGCTCACGGTCGCGTAATGGACCCCGAAGTGATCGGCGATCGCCTGCATGGTGTAGACGCCCGTGAGAAAGGCCCGGGCCATGGCTTCGCGGCGCGTCGGATAGGTCGCCTGGAAGTCCCCGAGCGCCCCGGCCAACGGGCGCCGCTGCGCGCGCGGGATCTCGCGCAGCTGCCCCAGCGGCTTCGCCGCCCCGGTGAGGCGCTCGACAAATGCATCACTGCCCAGGAACACCTGGTAACGGAGTCCGTTCCATACCGGCGGTTGTCCTAGCCCATCGCCGACGAAGGCTGCGTAGCGCATACGCGCGTGTTCGCGGTCGGGGCCGAACTGAGCGAGAAGCCAATCGGTCTCCAGCCACGGCGCGGGCGCCACCATTCCAAGCATGGCTCGGTAGCTGCTCCAGGGCCATTGGACAGCTTCGCTCACCATGCCCGCTCGCACTGGATTCAGGACCACGTAGCGCGCCAGCTCCATGAGATAGGCATCGCGCTCGACGAGAATCGCCTTGAAACGCCCTTGGAAGAGATGTCCTGCCAGCCCGTGGCGACGGTTGATCTGCTGGGTGTAGAGCCCGTTGAGCTGGCGCATCCCCTTGGACAGGTTCGCCTCCGCAGTCTCAACGACGAAATGATAGTGATTGTTCATCTCGCAGTAGGCGTGACAGCGCCAATTGAATCGGCGACAGGTCGCGCCCAACAGCTCCAGCCAAGCCAGACGGTCCTGGTCGTCGCGGTAAATCGCTTCGCGATGATCCCCGCGTGAGGTGACGTGATAAAGCGCGCCGGCGAGCTCGATGCGCAGGGGTCTGGCCATGGATCGAAGGCTAGACCAAGAATGCTGGATTGCAAGACCTGACCCCGTGTCTTCCCCTGTCTTTGTTAGCGCTGGAGTAAGACCAGTCGTTTGAGCGTCCCGGCTGCGGCTGGGGTGTCGCCCACCTCCCGGACAATGTCCAGGAACAGCTCGGCCACCTCCGGTGCCCGCTTGCGCAGCAAATCGAAGTCCCGAAAAAGGAGGATCAGCGGACGGGCGTCGTGCCCCTCGGTATCCTTCAGGGTGTCCGCCAAGGCATCCCAGTTGAAGCCGAAATAGGCTGGAAAACCGCAGCCTTGATAAAGCGCGTGGAGCAGGGTTTCTTTGTCGAACACCGGCGCCCGGTCGACGACGACCGCGCGATAGCCTTCCAACTCCAACGCAGCCGCGATCTGCGAGGCCGGCCGCTCAGTGTTCAGCTCCAGGACTGGCGACCGTGCCGTGAGGATGCGTTCGATCAGCGCGAACAGAGCCATCAGCGTATCCTCCTGAAGGTGCGATAATGATCGGCGGTGTAATAGATCTCGCCGCCCGCTCCCATCACCAATCGCTGGGGCCCCGCGTGGCGCATATTCGGTGTACGCACGACGTATTCCCGGTAGTAGCCCGGTTCCCGTGATGGAAGTCGCCTCTCGCGGTTCTGGAACACCGCCCCGTCGTTGGCATGCGGGTGAGATTCACCGCGCTCGATGCGCGCGATCTCGGGGCGAAGATCGATTTCACCGCGATAGGCGAGCCGCCCGTCCAGGTCGTAGACCCGCACATCTCGAACCACCAGCCCCGGCTGGCGATGCCCCGGCGTGTCGGTACGCGCCAAGTCCTTCGCGCCGGCGAGCATCCCGGCGAGATAGGGATAGCCGAATACAACAGCGCAGACGAGCAACCCGGCAATTACGATTCTTGTGAACATGCCTGCCTCGATTAACCGCTCGTCGCCGCCATGCGCCACCACACCCCATGGGGGTCACCCTTTGACGCGTGCCACCGCTCCCGCGGTGGCACGCGGCGGTCAGGCGCTCTGCGCCTAGTTCACGACCGCGCCGATGCCCTACCGGCACGGGGTGTGAGTATGCGAACGCCACAAAAGGGTAAATGCTGGATTACAGGACCAGCAAGAAGACCCTCCGAGACGAGCCGGCACCTGGTCCTTCTTCAGAAGAATCAGCGTTGCTGCCGCGCGACATCCTCTGCGAGCCATGGCTTGATCAGCGACTGATAGGGCATATCCCGCGCATTGGCCTCGATTTTAATGCGGTCCATTGGTGAGACGGGTGGGCCTAACGGGATCGAACTGGTCGATGGTTTCAGGCTCGCAGAGCGAGCCAACTCTGCTCGGGTCCAGTCGAGGTGGTCACTGGAGTCATGGCCTTCCCAAAAGATGATTAGCGCCATGGCTCAGCTGGTCCCCGGTGTGCCCTCCCTGGCACTGGGCCCCGGCAGTCCCAACTGGGGCGACGAGGCGGTTTGGTCTAGCACGCCGTCATTCCGGCGGGGAGTGCCGAAACCCATGTCCATGGATGGCAGCCTTTTGGCGCCGGCTTAGGTTCGACGGTAATCACCTCCCAAAATGCGTGCTCCGCGGCTTCGGTCTCGAGCCCAGGCCGCATCTTGCTTGGCTTGGCTATAGATCATTCTCTCTTTACGGTGCATGTGCCGGGCGGAGATCACCCGAATGACGGTGCCGGCAGCGCGCAATGTAATGGTGATGTGCAGGGGCTGTCCGTCGTCTGTCTCGCCCAGTGCATGGAAACGCACTTCCCCTTGTCTTCGTCTATCGTCGGGCAACAACAAGAGAGGCTCGTTGAAAAGGCTTGCTCGGCTTCGCCCCGGCTCACGCTGTGTTTGGCGACGCCTTTGCGGGCGTCCCCCTCATCCCAGTCAAATCCGGTGACCCGCTCCCAGTCGATCATGCCTCGTACATTTCCATGATTTACAGATCTGCGCAAGGCTCGTCCTGACCAGTCGCACCGGTCCAGGCCACCTCTTTCCATCTCGTTGGCGGATCGAGCGGACATTATCGACCCCAGCCCCGGGCTGGCGTTCAGCCGCGGGTGGTCGAGGATCAGGTTCTTGGAGCTCTGGTCGTGTCTCATGGGCAGAGCCTGCACCGGCGAAACGTGTGCGATCAGGACAAACGTCTACCTGCTTTAGAACGCAAAACGCATCCGGCCCCGCCGCCATACCCCGGGGTGCGGACATGGCGAGGTTTCGGGCGGGCGGTTCCGGACGTGGGATGCCTCTGACCGTCGAAACCGCGTCCAGTGAGGCATTCCCCACCGCAGGGTGGCGGGGCGGGCGGGTTCCAGGCGGCCCCCGGGGTTCGCGGCGCGCAGCATCAGAGCTACACCGCCCGAGCGGTGTGACGAGACTGACAGGGGCGGGGGAACCGCTCCCCAAGCGATGGTTCAGTCAGCGATGTCACAGACATGGCTGATGGTTCAAACGGCAGGGCGGATGTGGATGCCAAGGCTTGATCCCATTGCCTCGCGAATACCCTGCGCTCGTCCCACCGCTTACGCGGTGGGACGTCTGTCTCAGGCGCTCCGCGCGCAGCTCCGGCGCGCCCATGGACCCGACAACTCGAGACCGGCCGCACTCGTTGCAGCCGCGCGGGTCCAGCGCCGGAATGTGAGCGCCATAGTGCCGGGGCCGGGCGATCAGATTAGAGCGAGGGCGGGGCCGCTGCCGTGACCCCGTTCCCTGCTCGCACCGTCCGATGTCGGATTGCAGGACCCCGATCTGCCGCTTCTAGCTGGGGTTACTCGGTGGAGGGAACGCAGGTGAGCTCCGCCGAGCCGTCGGGCAGGTGTATGGTGAGCAGGGTCTCGGCCTCGGCGCAGGAGACCAGCATGCGGCCCTCTCCAATATTGGCATAGGGCGTCTGGTAGGTGTCCGCCGGTGGATCTCCCGTCGGGTTGTTGTAGGCGTTCTGGCCGCCGCTGGCGACGGCGGAGGAGGCAGGGAGGAGGGCGATGACGGCCGCCAGGGCGGCAACTGATCCCGTGTATCTGGTCATGAGTTAACCCCTTTCCATGTGGGTTGAGCGTCTGTGTCCGGTTCGGCCTGACGAGGCGCAGGACGGCTCCGGCACGCCATCCCGCCGAACCGGTCCGCACAGGCCCAATTGCGCTCTGGAGCAAGCGCGGAAAGCCGGGGCGCCAGCAGACGAGCAGCGCCTCGCCGGTCGGCAGAATGACGGACAATCCACCACAAGCGCCGAATCAGTTTCAATGACAATCCGCAAGGCCTCCGGCTTTCGGGGTCACTTTCGGGGTCACTTTCGGGGTCAGGTCTTGCAATCACGCATAACCGAGTCCGCCTGGCAGGTCGACATGCGGCGATGAAGCAGGCGGCGTAACGACTTGACTCGGGAAGGGTATGATTCGGCGTAAACGCAATCGCAACAAGGACGAGGGGACGCAAGACTTGACCATGCCGTATCAGATTTCGCACCACGGTGCCGTGGACGGTGTCACCGGGTCGTGCCATGAGCTTACACTCGCCGACGGGCGCTCGGTCCTGATCGATTGCGGTCTCTTCCAAGGGACCGAGACCTCTTCGTCGGGCGCGACCTCGGAACGGTTGCAGATCGACTTCCCCTTGGACCCGGTCCAGGCCCTGATTGTCACCCATGTCCACATCGACCACGTGGGACGGGTCCCTTACCTCCTGGCAGCGGGGTTCCGCGGCCCCATCCTGTGCAGCCAAGCCTCCGCCGAGCTTCTCCCGCTGGTGCTCGAGGACGCCCTCAAGGTCGGTGTGACCCGAGATCGGAGCCTGATCGATCGCGTCTTGGCACTGATCCGCGCCCGCATCACCGCCCTGCCGTACAAGCAGTGGCACCCCGCCATCGCAGGCGCGTCCAGCCTGCGCATTCGTCTCCAGCCGGCCGGCCACATCCTCGGCTCTGCCTACGTCGAGTGCGAGGTCAAGCAGGGTCGCCAGCGCGCCCGTATCGTCTTTTCGGGCGACCTCGGGGCCCCTTACACACCGCTGCTCCCGGCGCCGAAGTCGCCCTACGGCGCCGATGTGGTGGTTTTGGAAAGCACCTATGGCGACCGCAGGCACGAAGGCCGCAAGGAGCGACGGCAGCAGCTTCAAGCCATCGTCGAGCATGCCCTCGCGAATCAGGGCACACTGCTGATCCCGGCCTTCAGTGTCGGCCGCACCCAGGAGCTGCTCTATGAGCTTGAGGAGATCATCCACCGAAACCGGCAGCGTCCGGTCACCGCGGGTCGCGCTTGGCATGACCTTGAGATCGTACTGGACTCCCCGCTCGCCGCGGACTTCACCGCCGGTTACGCGCGACTGCGCGAGCACTGGGACAGCGAGGCCAGACGCAAGCTGGAGACCGGGCGGCACCCGCTCGCCTTCGACCAGATCCTGACCATCGACGACCACGCCACGCACCGCAGGACCGTCGAGTACCT
>NZ_JAJDNA010000010.1 GCF_022340925.1 Thiocapsa sp. | reverse complement strand
TGCGCAAAGCGGACGGCGGCGCCGAGCTCTGGATCGCCAACATCGCCGTCAGCGACCGCGCGGCCTTTCGGGTGCTGCGCTTCGCGGACGGTGAATTCACCGACCGCGACGGCGACCCGGTCCAGGTCTCCAAGGACGGCGACATGTGGTCGATCAGCGTTGGCCGGGAGCACTACCGGTTCGCCGATGCGCTGGTCACCGGCGGATAGTGCGAGCGCCGATTCGAACCCTGTTTGCCGAGTCCGATCGAACCTGGCCCGATCGATCCTGATCGAGCCCCACCTGCAATCGAGATCCAAGGAGATATCGCCATGACACGTTTGTTCCTCTCGCTCGTCGCCGCCGTTCTGGTCGCAAGCACCGCACTCGCCGACGACATCCGCACCGAGCGCGTGCAGTTCCACAAGGGCGCCAACAGCGCGACCGTGCACGGCACCATCAAGGGCTACGAGACGGTGGATTACGTGCTCGGCGCCGGCAAGGGGCAGTCCATGAACGTCAGCCTGTCCACGGACAACGGCTCCAACTACTTCAACATCATCGCACCGGGTAAGGCGGATGAGGCCATGTTCGTCGGCTCCTCGTCCGGCAACCAGTTCGAGGGCACGCTGCCGGCGAGCGGCGACTACAAGGTGCGCGTGTATCTGATGCGCAACGCCGCGCGGCGCGACGAGGTGGCCAAGTACCGGCTGGAGATGATCATCGACTGAGGCAGCGCGGCCAGGCTGGACGCGCCGGCTGAAGCCGGCGGTCCCAGTGATCCGGTGCGGCTCAGCGCGTGCCGTCCAGCAACTGCCCCAGCCAAGCCGGAAACGCCTGCCAGGGCAGCGCCAGGTGACCTCCCGGCATGGGACGCTCGCGCTCGACGCCGCAGACCAGGAGGCCCCGATCGGCGGCCTCGTCGCCGAGCAGGTCGCGCAGGCGGGTGAGCGGCTCCACGTGCCTCGGCGCCGCGGTTGCGGTGCAGCAAACCGGCAAGCACCGGGGGCTTGGGAGAGTCCGGTCTCCTGTCTCGCGGCCAGTGCCGGGGGCCATACCACAGGGCCCTCTCCAGCCTTCATTTCGCCGATCGTCTGGAGCAGGTCGGCTGCCAGATCGCGCTCGGCCTGTTGCTGCGCTGCTTCGTCGACTCCATCGATCTGCGCGTCAGCACCATCAGCGGTTCGCGCGCCAGCGTCACGGCGAAGGTCGGGTGCAGATACATCCCACGCTGCGCCTCGTAGCTCAGGGGGCCAAGCCGTTAAAGGCCCCGGGGATGCTCGCCGTAAGCCGTTCGGCCAAACGCTCTATACGCCGGATAGCGCGTCGGTCGCGACGCTTGTCGCCGAGATCGATCCCCTGCAACTCCGCGTCTGCCCAGCCCATGCCGCCTCCAGAAGCTATTGGAAGCAGATATGTGACATCGCGTACTTAAAGTTATGTGTAACGGGATGGCCTTAACAACTTAGCCTCAATGGCCTTATTCGCCTTTCTACCGCAGTTTTTTCGCGACATACACCCCGTAGCTGACGTGAGCTTTGTACGTCTCGTAGAGGTCGATTTCCCGTTGCTCGGCGGCCACGACCGCGCGTGCCTCTTCACTGTCTCCGTTCCGGTTCAGGTAGTCCTCGAACCTCGCCTGCATGGGGCGGTAATACTGGTCCAGCCAGCAATGTTCCGGTAGCACAAGATAACCGATCGGCGAATAACCGTGCTTTTCCAAGACCCTAATCTTGGCCGAGGCTACGTTGATTTCGGGATATTCGCCATCCCAGTAGTTCTGGAGTTCCAACGGCCGGGAGTCCGTGAGCCATGTGATCTCGGAAGCAACCAAAATACCGCCCGGTTTCAGGTAACGCCGCCAGTCCGCTACACCCTTTTCAAAGCCGATGTTATAGATCGCGCCCTCAGACCAGATGACGTCCAATTCCTCATCGGCGAAAGGCAGGTTGTCCATGGAGCATGCAAGCGTCGAGATCCTGTCCGCCACCCCCATGCTTTCTGCCCTTTCCTTCAGCACGTCCAGAAAGTCTTGAAGGAAGTCCACCGCCGTGATCCGGGCATTCAAAACCCGGGCAAGCAAGAGGGTGGACGCCCCCGTGCCGCAGCCGATATCCGCAACATTCTGCGGAGCAGCCCGGTCGATCATGGCTAGGTTGAGAGCCAGTTCCGTCTCGGCATCCCCGCCCGGTCCCTGTCGGTGGGCATGTTTATGAAGGTCGATTAAGAGTTCGTAATAATCCATAGTGTCATTCTTCTGTTGCTGTGGGGCGAATCGAGATTAGCCGGACGAACGGTCCGCATACCTGGCGGGTTCGACACAAACGCAGCACGGACTGCGAGATGTTTCAATCGGTTAGCCGAACGCGATGTTCACATCCTTAATGGGTTATGCGGCCAAATGGCCGTCTAAACCGCCAAAGCAGTGAGCCTTCCGCATGCTCAAACCCCTTTCGGGTCAATAGCATGTGGCGATGCGTTTCGGCGTCCTCCAGGTGGCATAGGCGGCGCGCGCTGCTGGCCAGTTGCACCTTAGGCCATCGGCTTGCTGCCGAAGCTTGCCAGCGAGGAAACGTCTCATGTCGGCCTTTGGCCGACGTTGCTGTGCTTCGACTGCCCGGATTCGTCGGGCAGCTTACGCGGCATTCCGGCCGCGCGACCGCCAGGGCGCGGCTGGCCTGCGTGGGTCACGGTAGCCTTCACGCCGCAGATACGCGGGTTCTTGTCGCCGGATTCAGCCGTCTATTTTCAGAATGATTTGATGGACCGGATCCAACTGCCTGGTTGTATTATTACGCGAGGATCACGGAGAAACTCGCTCCACACCTCAAAAAACGCGCAAATCTATTTCCTTCAGAAGGTTAGCAGGATGCGCATCAGATTACCTGCTCAAACATTACAGATTTTCCATTAGATTCCCTGTTCATGTTCACGGCTCAAAACAGACAGAACCAGCCATCGTGAGCGCTGCCTCTATGTTCTCAAACGACCGTCACAGGCACCGCCGGACCTTCATCGATGCCTGGGCCAAGGCCCAGGCCGGACAGCGCCTCGAGCCGGTCGAGACCCAGATCGTTCAGGTCCTCGGGCAACATCCCGAGTATCACTCGCTGATGATCGATTCCGAGGACACCCTGAACCGCAACTTCCTGCCCGAGCAGGGCGAATCCAATCCGTTTCTGCATATGGCCCTGCACATCACGATCCTCGATCAACTGAGCATTGATCAACCGTCCGGAATTCGCAAGCTCTACCGGAACCTGGTAAGGGCCATTGGGGATCCGCACGAGGCGGAGCACCGGATCATGGAATGCCTTGCCGAGGCAATCTGGAGCTTGCAACACAACCAGACGCCTTTCGACGACAAGGTCTACCTCAAGTGCATCAGACGCGCCGGCGGAGGAACGCGACCACGTCACTGACATCCATGAACGGCCTGTTACACTGAAATAGACGAGATCAGGCCAGGCGGCAGCAGGCCCGATCCTGCGTCACCGAGTGACCGCCCCGTCATAGGCACGATCCCGGTCGCGGTCCGGCCGGGTTTAGCATCGGAGTAAGGTGACATCATGTCTACTTGGATACTGGCCGCGGACAACAGCCGCGCGCGCATCTTCGCCGCTGAAAAGGGAGCAGGCTCCATCCGTGAGATCCGCACCCTGGCCTCTCCCGAGGGCCGCCTGCACGAAGGCGACCTCACCACTGACAAGGGAGGGCGTGGCCGTGACCCCATGGCGGGGGCGCACGGGATCAACGGGGAGGAGGCGCACAAACAGGAGAATGCCGATCGCTTCGCGAACCTGGTCTGCGAGACCCTGGAGACGGCGCGCAACGGCGGCGAGCTGCATAAGCTCTACATCGTCGCCGCGCCAGCGTTTCTGGGAATGCTGCGAAAGCATCAGTCCCATTCTCTTCGGCAGCTCATCGCCGGCGAGATCGACAAGAACCTGACCACCCACACCCCCGAGGCGATTCGGAAAAGCCTGCCGGATTATCTCTGATCGGGTCGATCCCGCTGACCACCCGCCAGGAATCGTAGTCCGGAAGACCTATGCTAACCTAGGGAAACGCTGATTGGTGGGCACGAACGCCAATCAATCAGCGTCTTCCTGAGCCTCCATTGAAACCTCAAGCGGAGTCCGGACCGATGGCTATCAGAACCTTCGACAGCATCGTCATCGGCACCGGTCCGGCGGGGGAAGGGGCCGCGATGAAGCTCGCCAAGGCCGGGCAACGCGTCGCTGTCATAGAGGCCCATGATGCGGTCGGGGGGGGTTGCACGCATTGGGGCACGATTCCCAGCAAAGCGCTGCGGCACTCGATCCAGATGCTTGCCGATTATCGCCGCAACCCCTTGTTTCAGCATACTCAGCATCAGATCGAGGCCGAGTTTCCGGACCTGTTGCGGGCCGCCGACACGGTCATCAGCGATCAGGTACGCACCCGCTATCGCCACTATCGACGCAATCGAGTCGAGGTCCTGTTCGGGCATGCCCGCTTCCTGGCACCGGATCGGATCGAGGTCCAACGCCCGGGAAACATCGCGACCGCGTTAGTTGCGCGGCACTTCGTGATCGCCACAGGCTCCCGGCCATATCAGCCGCCGGACGTGGACTTCAACCATCCGCGGATCCACGACAGCGATTCGATCCTGGGTCTGACGCACACCCCCAGGTCCATGACGATCTACGGCGCCGGTGTCATCGGCTGCGAATACGCCTCCATCATGGGTGCGTTGGATGTCAAGGTGAACCTGGTCGATACACGCGACCGCCTCCTGTCATTCCTCGACGACGAGATCACAGACGCCCTCGGCTATCATCTGCGCCAGCAGGGCGTCGTGATCCGGCACAACGAGGCCTACGAGCGCGTCGAGCCCGGTGCAGACGGCGTGGTGCTTCACTGCACCTCAGGCAAGAAGCTCAAGACCGACGTCCTGCTGTGGGCCAATGGGCGCACCGGCAACACACATGACCTGGGACTCGAGGCGATCGGGCTGGTGCCCAACCAGCGCGGTCAGCTCGACGTCAACCAGAGCTATCAAACCGCATTGCCGCACATCTACGCCGTCGGTGACGTGGTCGGCCGACCCGCCCTGGCCAGCGCAAGCTACGACCAAGGTCGTTTCGTCGGTGCCCATATCGCGGACGGCAAATGCGACTGGTCGCTGATTGAAGAATTCCCGACTGGGATCTACACGGTCCCGGAGATCAGCTCGGTTGGCCGCACCGAGCGAGAGCTCACAAGTCTCCACATCCCCTACGAGGTCGCCCAGGCGGATTTCAAGAGTATCGCCCGCGCCCAGATCACCGGTCACACGGTCGGCATGCTGAAACTCCTGTTCCACCGGGAGACGCTGGAGATCCTGGGGATCCACTGCTTCGGCGAGCAGGCCGCCGAGATCGTGCATATCGGCCAGGCGATCATGTCCCAGCGCGGCGCTGCCAACACGATCCGCTACTTTACTGAGACCACCTTCAACTATCCCACCATGGCAGAGGCCTATCGGGTCGCTGCGCTCAACGGCTTAAATCGGCTGTTCTAGGAGCCTGTTGACAATCATCGTTCGCGGTCTGACGGCGGCGCTTTCCGCGGCAGATTGAGGTCGCACCATTTTCGGCTGCCCGAACGACCGGAAGCACCGGGCCGGCGACGACGCGTGTTGTTGTTGCGCACTGATTCTTGGCGCGATGTCCGACAACTCGGAGTCTAAAGATCCGCGGCCAGCCGGGGGATCGACTCGGATCCGAGCGCATCCGCGATCACCCGATTGCCCTGTGCAAAATAATCCTCGAGGAACGCATCGAAGCTCCGGTCGTCGGCGGCCTCGAGAGTGCGCTGCTGCTCGATCGACTCGTGAGCCAGCCGATCGAGCAGGGCTTCGCGCTCAGGGCTGATGCGATGACCCTTCAGAACGTCGCGATGCGCCTCGCTATAACGTCGGGCGAAGGCGAAGAAACCCTCTCGACGTTCGCGCATCGTCTGAAGAACACGCGCTGAAGGGGTTGCGTCAGGATCATCGATCTTCTCGCGCTGGTGTCGGACGCTCCGCACGTGCGGCCCATCCGAGACACCGTCGAGCAGCTCGGCAATGGCAACCATGTCGCCGAGGATCTCGCTCGCCCAAACCCGCAAAGGCACGCCGCGACGGTCGCGCAGAAGCTCCAGTCCGGGCTCGCGCCCACGATGCGCCGTCAAGACCTGATTGTCGTCGATCTCGCGGCGCTCTCTGGCTGCGATGCGGGGACTCTCCAGCACCAGGCAATAGACCATCAGGGTCTCGAGAAAGTGGATCTCCTCGGCATCGATCCCGATCGGCTCGAAGATGTTGACGTCGGGTGATCTCAGCTCGACATAGCGGATCCCGCGACGCCGCAACGCGAGCGTGGGGCGCTCCATCCGGTCCGTGATCTGCTTCGGACGCACCGTGCTGTAGTACTCGTTCTCGATCTGGAGCACATTTGCATTGAGCTGCTCATAGCGCTCCCCGACCTTGACACCAATCTCCTCGTATTGCGGGCAGGGGGTTTCGATCGCCCAGGTGAGACTACGGATATAGGCATCGAGGCTATCGTAGCTCGCCTTCATGCCGGTGCCTTGCTCCTTTTGGTTCTGGTAACCGATATCACCCATGCGCAGCGAGGTGGCGAACGGATAGAAGAGCGTTTGGGGATCGAAGACGTGGAGGTCTGTGTCGTGTCCTTGTACGAAGCTCGCGCAGACCGCCGGCGACGCACCGAAGAGGTAGGGCACCAGCCAGCCGACCCGCTGAAGATTGCGGATCATCCCCATCTGGGCCTCGGAACGAAAGCCCGTCACATCCCCGGAAGCATTCAGCAGATCCCGGCATAGATCCAGGAAGCCGTCCGCGAAGGAGAAATTGAAGTGCAGTCCCGCAATCACCTGCATGGTGCGCCCGTATCGATTGCCCAGACCGCGTCGGTACACCGTCTTCATGAGGCCGGCATTCGAGTTACCGTAATAGGCGAGCGGGATGCCGGCGCCGCCCTCGAGCACACAGGGCATGCTGGTTGCCCAGATCAGCTCGTCGCCGAGATGGCGATAGGCATAGGCATGGAGGTCGGTCAGAAAAGCGAGCAGCTCATCGATCTGCGAGGTCGGAGGCGTAATGAGCTCGAGCAATGCCTCGGAAAAGTCGGTCGTGATATAGGGATGGGTCAAGGCCGATCCCAGCGCCGGCGGGTGCGTCGATGTCGCGAGACGGCCTGCCGCGGAGGCCCGTAGTCCCTCCTTTTCCAGACCGATTCGATTGCCGCGGAGCCACTGCGTCGCACCGGCCGCGTGCAGCCGGGCAACGAGCGACTCGATATGCCGTCTGGATTGAGTCAAGGTCTGATCCGTAGATCGGCAGCGCGTGGGAGGAATCCCTCGCCTCGCGCCGTATCTGGCGCCTTTGACCTTAATAGCGCATCACGGCGCGGGTTCGGTCGGCGCGGCCGAGGAGCATGCTGTCGGCGAGGATTCGCGCTGCCTCATTCACCTGGATGCGCGCGATGACCTCCTGCTGGGCCTCCAGTGCGTCCTCATCGACCTGATCCGCGTCCTCATCGATCGGGGTGAGACCGCGCGCGCGCAGGAAACGATCCTGGTGCTCCTTAAAGAGACTCCCGCGGCGTTTGTCTTCGTCGCGCCGCACGTCCTCCCGGAGCGAGACCTGGGTCTCGGCCTCGATGTCACGCATCAGCTTGCTGCGCTCGACCAGCAGCTTAAAGCCTGGGTCCCTTGAGATGCGATCCGCCGAGGCCGACTGGAGCGCCAAGAGCTCCACGCTCTGGGAGCCGACCTTCTTGTAGTCGGCGGGTCGAATGCGGGTCCAGGGGAGCGCATTGTCCAATGAACGCTCACCATGATCGAGCATGTAGTCCGCGGTCGGAAAACGGATGTCTGGCTCCACGCCACGCAGTTGGGTGCTCCCGCCGCTGATTCGGAAGAACTCAGCCATGGTCAGGCGCAGCCGGCCAAGGTCGTTCTGCTCACCCGGGACGTACCGGTTCAAATCGATGAGTGTCTGCACGGTGCCTTTTCCGAAGGTCGGCTCACCGATCACAAGGCCGCGCCCATAGTCCTGAATGGCACCCGCAAAGATTTCGGAGGCAGATGCACTGTCACGATCGACCAGAACCGCCAAGGGTCCCCGGTAAGCGACGCCGGGCTCCGGATCCGTTTCGACCTCGACCTTGCCGAATGCGTCCTTCACCTGGACGACCGGCCCTGTATCGATGAAGAGTCCGGTCAGTGACGTCGCCTCGGCCAGAGAGCCGCCGCCGTTTCCGCGCAGGTCGATCACGATCCCAGCGACATCTTGCCCCGCCAGGTCGTCGATCAAGTGGCGCACATCGCGGGTCGTGCTGCGAAAGTTCCGATCGCCCGTGCCCTCGGCCTGGAAATCACGATAGAAGGCAGGGATCTCGATCACCCCGATCCGCGTCCCCGGAGCGTTGGAGAGGTCGTCCAGGACGAATCCTTTCGCGGCCTGATCCTCGAGCTTGATCTCGTTGCGGACCAGCGCGATCTCGCGGGCGCGCCCGGTCGTGGCCGCCGATTTCGGCAGCAGTTGAAGCCTGACGACCGAGCCCTTGGGACCGCGGATCTTGTCCACGACGTCCTGCAGCCGCCAGCCGACGACGTCCTCCACCGGACCATCGAGTCCCTGTCCGACCCCGACGATTCGGTCACCCGTGAGGACCTGACCCGACTCGCGCGCGGGCCCCCCGGGCACCGTGCTTTGGATGACCGTGTATTCGTTGTCGGAGCGAAGGACGGCACCGATCCCCTCCAGCGACAGCTTCATGCTGATGTCGAAGTTCTCCGAGGTGCTGGGCGACATGTAGCTGGTGTGCGGCTCGAGGGTCTGAGTGAAGGCATTCATGAAGGTCTGAAAGACGTCATCACCATCAAACTGCTGGGTCCTGCGGAGCAGCCCGTCGTAGCGCTTGCGCAGCCGGTCACGGATCTCCTCGTCTGACTTCCCCGTCATGCGCAGGGTCAGGAAGTCGTTCTTGACGCGTTTGCGCCAGCGCTCATCAAGCTCCGCGCCATCCACGGCCCAGGCGGTATCGGGCGAGTCGAGTTGAAAGGCCTCGTCCCGATCGAAATCGAAGGGCCCACCCAGAACTGTCAGGGCATACCCGACCCGTTCATCCACCCGCATGCGATAGACACGGAAGACGTCGAAGGCAAGGTCAAGCTCACCGCGGCGGAGTCCGTCCTCCAGACGCCTGGCACCCCCATCGAAGCGATTGACATCGCGAGCCAGGAAGAACGAGCGGTTCGGGTCCAGGGTCTCCAGATAGCTGGTCAGGACGCCCTTCGCGAAGGCATTGTCCAGCGTGACCTTACGGTAGTGATACCGTTCCAGCACCTTGTTGATCACCACAGCGGATTTGGCTTGAGCCGGACTCGGGAACAGCTCCGAGAGCGGAACCTGCCGCGGCGCAGCGGATACGAGGCTCCCGCTCAACAGGCCAGCCAGGATGAAGACGAGGTGGATCAGACGCAGTCTCATGGGCAATTCTCGTAATCAATCTCTTTGCAAAGAGACAACATGTGTCGGACGGTGTTTCTCGTCCGTTCGACGATCAGCGTTGCTCAACGCCGAGCGGCGAGTCCGCCATCTCCGCAACATGGGTCCTCGCTCAGCGCTATTCATGTGTGATCAGGTTTGATGGACCTTGCGGCGGTGGAGATCTGTGCGGCGGCTCACGACACGATCGACGAAGAGGAGACCGTCGAGGTGATCCAGCTCATGCTGGACGGCTCGCGCCTCAAAACCCTCCATCACGTATTCATGGACCCGACCTTCGAGGTCCTGCGCCTTGAGGCGGATGCCGGTCGCTCGAATTACATTGCCCGTATAGTCGGGGACGGACAGACACCCCTCGCGCCCAATCGCGAAACCCTCCCAATGCACGATCTCGGGATTCACCAGGACGAGGTATCCGTGATTGGGTGTCTTCGGCCGGCCCGAGACGTCGACGATCACGATGCGCTCGAGACGCCCGACCTGCGGAGCGGCAATGCCGACCGCAGAGGGGCCGGCCAATCGGGTCTCCTCCAGGTCCGCCGCGAGCTCTCGTAACCCCCGGTCGAAGCGCCCGACGGGCGCGGCGAGCCTCTTCAGACGCGGATCGGGGAGCTTGAGGATGTCGAGGACGGCCATAGGCCTCAGCCGATCAGAACATCGATCGGGGCAACCTCGACGGAGACGCCGCTGGAACCGAGCGCCGACAAGGCCTTCTGCACCGCCTCGACGGTGCGCTCGCAGTAACCCTGGATGTTCATGATGTAGACCGGGTGATCTTCATCGCCCGCGACATCCGACTCGAGCTCCAGGATGTTGAACCCCTGCTCAGCCAGAATCTCCGTGACATCCGCAACGATGCCTGCGCGATCCGCGCCGGCAACCCGGACCTGGAGATTCGGGACCAGGTGACGATGCAGGCCGCCAGGCACAGGATCCAAATGGATGCGCAGGGCAAGCTCCTCGGACACGGGGCGCAAGGCATCCAGGATCTCCGCGCAGGGCCGCTCACCGCTCACCATCAGCATGATGGTGAAATTACCGCCCAAGCGGATCATGGATGCCTCACCCAGCTGGCAGCCGCAGGCATACAGCGTCCGCGTCACGCGCGCGACGATCCCCGGACGGTCGGCTCCCACCAAGGTCAGCATGTTCCAGTCAGCCATGGCTCGCATCTCCCCATGCGGCATCGTCGTCGCGTGACAGCCAGATCAGGCTCGCCATCCGTCCCGTGACACCATCACGCCGGTAGGAAAAGAATCGGCGCGGATCCGAGAAGGTACAGTACACGCCACCGTAGACATCTGTCACCCCTAGGCGTGCGAACCGCTGGCGCGCCAGCTCCGCCAGATCGGCTAGCCAGCGCCCATCGGGCCGTAGCCGGAACGCCTCGGCGGCCCTTGGGTCAAATTCAACGAAGCGTGCTCGGACTTCGGGGCCGACCTCGAAGGCCTGCGGCCCGATCGCGGGGCCGAGCCAGACCAGAACCCGTTTGGCACAGATGCCCAGCGCCTGGAACGCCTCCTCCAAGATGCCTGCCGCCAGGCCGCGCCAGCCGGCGTGGACGGCCGCCACTCGGGTTCCCTGACGATCACACATGAGCACCGGCAGACAGTCGGCCGTCATCACTGCACAGACTGATTCCGGGTCACTCGTCACAGCCCCATCCGCCTCACAGGGTCCTGAGCTCGAAGCAGGCGAGGCCCCCGCTTGGCTGGGGACCAGGTTGCACCCGTGGACCTGCCGCAGCCAGAGTGGCTCGCCGGGAAGGCTCAGCCGCTCGCGCAACAAGGCGCGATTCCGAGCGACCCGAACAGGCTCGTCGCCGACGTGATCGCCCAGATTGAGACTCGAGAACACGCCGCTGCTGACGCCGCCATCCCGTGTCGTCGAGAAGGCTCTGACCCGAGGGGGCGCCGGCCAATCGGGCTGAATCACCTGCACCGAGGTGTCTCCTGATGGGTGTCGGGGTTCCCTTGACTCAGCCGTCCGAGCAGTACCGCGAGATCAGCCGGCATCCGCACCTCCCAGTTCATGGGGATGCCCAGCGTCGGGTGTTCCAGGCCAAGGCGCACTGCATGTAACGCCTGGCGCTGAAAGCCCTGCAACGCCTCAACGACGGCAAGGGAAGCGCCTTTGGGCGGTCGCGGCCGACCGCCGTAGAGGCGGTCACCGAGCAGGGGATGCTGGATGTGAGCCATGTGCACGCGGATCTGGTGCGTGCGGCCGGTCTCGAGCTCGGCAGCAACGAGGCTATGGCCGGGGAACCGCTCGAGGACACGGAAGCGGGTCACGGCAGGGCGGCCCTGAGCGACCACCGCCATGCGAGTGCGCTGCGTCGGGTGGCGCCCGATCGGGGCCTCGATCCGGCCCCCGGCCACGACCTCACCGATCACCAGGGCACGATACTCGCGATGCACCTGTCGAGACTGGAGCTGGGCGACAAGAGACCGGTGAGCCGCCAACGTCTTGGCCACCACCAACAGGCCGGTCGTATCCTTATCCAATCGATGCACGATTCCGGCGCGCGGCACAGCGGCAAGCGCGGGGGCATGATGCAGCAAGGCATTCTGCAGGGTGCCATCGCGGTGCCCCGCCGCCGGATGCACAACCAGTCCGGCCGGTTTATTGATCACGAGGAGTTGGTCGTCTTCGAAGACCAGGTCGAGTGCGATGGGCTGGGCGAGGCAGTCTCCGCTCGCCTCAATCAGCGCATCGAGATGAATGACCTCGCCGGCCCAGACCTTGTCGCGGGAGCGACGGGCCATCCCGTCGACGCGAACCTGACCACCGTCGATCCAATGTTGCAAACGGCTGCGCGAGAATTCCGGCACGGCAGCCGCCAGCACCTGATCGAGTCGGCGAGCCGCCAAATGCGGCTCCACCCGGATCTCCCGTCGGATGCGCTCGCATGACTGATGGCCCGACCACGGAGCGCTGAGGGACGTCTGTTTCATCACCGATCGATCGGACCTGAGCGAGCGCATCCCCGCGCGCCAGGGTGGTGGGCTTCGGGTATACTCCCTGCGGGGTTGAACAGGTATCTCTGATCCATGCGAAGAACGTTAACACGACTGCCCGCGCTGCTGCTCGCCGTCGCGCTCGCCGGATGCGGAATCTTCGGCAAGGAGATCGATAGGACCGAAGACTGGAGCGCCGCGAAGCTTTACGAAGAGGCATCCTCCGAGTTGGACTCCAGCAATTATGCGAAGGCGATCGAATACTACGAGAAGCTGGAGGCCCGCTACCCGTTCGGCCGCTACGCCATGCAGTCGCAACTCGACGTCGCATATGCCCATTATCGCGCCGATGAGCCGGAAGCCGCGATCGCAGCGGCCGATCGCTTCATCAAACTCTATCCTCAAAACCCTTATGTGGACTACGCGTATTATCTAAAAGGCCTCGTCAATTACAACAGAAGCGTCGGCTTTCTGGACCGCTATATTCCGACCGACCCGTCACAACGGGATCCCGGCTCGGCCCTGGATGCCTTCGTCGACTTCTCCGTCCTGGTCGACCGTTTTCCCGAGAGTCGCTATGCGGAGGATGCGCGTCAGCGCATGCTCTACCTGCGCAACAATCTCGCGAAGCACGAGGTCAACGTCGCGCGCTACTACATGCGCCGGGGCGCGTATCTCGCAGCGGCCAATCGGGCGAGCTACGTCATCGAGCGTTTCCAGCGCACCAGCGCCGTGGAGAGCGCGTTGGAGGTCTTGATCGACGCCTACACGGCACTCGGCAAGAGCGGGCTGGCGGCAGACGCCCAACGGGTGTTGGATGTGAATCGGCAGGCGGGGCGCTTCGTCTCGGACCAACCGGAGCCCGGCGAGGTAAGCCTCGCGCGCAGGGTCTGGGACTATCTCAGCCTCGACGAGAACTGATCACCCCGACGTCGGGCACGCCGGGCATCCGGGTATTGCACGGCACCGATGAGCCGACTCGATCAGATCGCCGCTTCGTTCTCTTCCCCGGTGCGAATCCGCACCACATGCGAGACGTCAGACACGAAGATCTTTCCGTCGCCGATCTTGCCCGTCCGCGCAGCGGAGGTGATCGCGTTGATGCAGGTGTCCACGAGGTTGTCGGTGAGCACCAGCTCGATCTTGACCTTGGGTAAAAAATCCACGACATACTCGGCGCCGCGATACAGCTCGGTGTGACCCTTTTGCCGACCAAACCCTTTCACCTCGATCGCAGTCATACCGGTGATGCCCGCAGCGGAGAGCGCCTCGCGGACGTCGTCGAGCTTGAAGGGCTTGATGATGGCTTCGACCTTCTTCATGAGTCTCTCCGTTTGGGGGTTCGGCTACCAAGGTGCTTAAGTATAGGTTCGGGGCATGCCGATGAACAGCAAGTCCACAAGAACCATGACGTGCGTCGGCAGGGGGGCACCGGTCCAGCGACCCTGCCGGGTAAAGCCCTGTTGCAGGGCATCGACCGACGAGCGCGCAGAAGCGTGAAGGTCGATCGACTGCGCCGGCGGGACTGCGGTCCAGATCCGCGCGATTCCTCGTCACATAGAACCACTATGCGCCTCAAAACCCGAACGCAATGGCCTCGCTCTCCCACTCCCTCGCTTCGATCCCCCTCAGTCCGACAGGCTTCTAGGGCCCGGATGAAAACCCGTTGGTGATCGGATAGCGGCGGTCCCGTCCGAACGCGCGCGTGGAGATCCGCACGCCGGGGGGAGCCTGACGTCGCTTGTACTCGTTGCGATCAACCAGACTGACGACACGACGAACCACATTACCCGGGTAACCCTGATGCACGATGGCGTCGATTCCTAGGTCCTCTTCGATATAGAGTCTCAGGATTGGATCCAACACCTCATAGGGCGGCAGACTGTCCTGATCGGTCTGATCGGGGCGCAGCTCAGCGGAGGGCGCGCGTGTGAGCACCCGCTCGGGAATCACCGGTGAGCAGCGGTTGCGATGGCGAGCCAGCCGGTAGACCAGCAGCTTCGGCACATCCTTGATCGGCGCGAATCCGCCGGCCATGTCACCATAGAGGGTCGCGTAGCCCACCGCCATCTCGCTCTTGTTCCCGGTCGTCAACAGGATGCGGCCTGTCTTGTTGCTGATCGCCATCAGGATGATGCCGCGGCAACGTGCCTGAATGTTCTCCTCGGTGACGTCGGCTGCCTGTCCGGCGAATGCGGGCTCCAACATGGATAGAAAAGACTCGAAGGCCGGCTCGATCGAGATCACGCATGTCTTGACACCCAGGCGGTCGGCCTCCTCCAGGGCGTCGCGGTTGCTGATCTCTGAGGTGTAGCGCGAGGGCATCAACACTGCCTCGACCTGGTCCGCACCCAAGGCATCGACGGCGATCGCGAGGGTCAGCGCCGAATCGACACCGCCGGACAGGCCGAGCACGGCGCCGCTGAAACCGTTCTTGCGGGCGTAATCGCGCACGCCCAGCACCAGGGCACCGTAGATACTCGCCTCCTCGTCTTCCGGGACAGCCGAGGACGCGGGCGCGCCGACAGCTCGACCCTGAAGGAACGGCCGAGCCTCGTCGTCGAGCTCAAACGTGAGCACGTCCTCCTCGAAGGCGGCGGCCCGCTGCAGGATCCGGCCCGAGCGGTCGACCACGAACGAGGCACCGTCAAACACCAGCTCATCCTGCCCCCCGACGAGATTCGCATAGAGGATGTGGATGCCGTGATCGCTCGCGCGGCGGCATACCAGCGCCTCGCGCTCCGCCCGTTTGCCGGCATGAAACGGCGAGGCGTTGATGTTCACCAACAGCTGGGCGCCCGCTTCCGCTGCCTGCAGCGTCGGCCCTTCCTGCCAGATATCCTCGCAGACACTCAATCCGATCTTCAGCCCCCGATGGTCGAAGACCAGCGGGCACGCCCCGGGCTGGAAGTATCGCTTCTCGTCAAAGACGCTATAGTTCGGGAGGTGCTGCTTGGCGTACTCACCGATCACCTGCCTGTCACGCAGAACGCCCGCGACATTGAAGAGCCCACCGACCCCCCGCAGTGGATAGCCCAGCACAAGGGTGATGCCCCACGATTCCGCCCGGATCCGCTCAAGCGCAAGCTCGACCCGATCGATGAGCTCGGATCGCAACAGCAGGTCCTCCGGGGGGTAGCCGGTGAGGGTGAGCTCGGGGAACACCAGCAGGTCCGCCTGGTCCTCGCGGGCCCGCCCCGTGGCCGCAATGACGCGATCGGCATTCCCGCTGACATCGCCTACCAACAGGTTCAGCTGCGCGATCTGAATTCGACATCCCACAGTCTGGCCCTCTCGATGAAGTGCGAGCAGCGAGAGGCGACCCGTTCGGGGACCGCCGCCCGCTATCGACAAGACCTTGTCGCTGCGGGGACAAGGTCAGTGAGGTCGTCTAAGTCATCCATCGGCAGCGCTTGACCAGGTCGGGCGCTGGCCCGAGGGAAGGGATGGCGGCGGTCAAGTGCCAATTCTGCGCGCTCGCGGCCGTCCGGCGAGTAGCTCTGCCATTCGGCTACCCATCTCGGCGGGAGAGCGCAGGGTAACGGCGCCTGCCTGCTCGAGGGCTCGGTACTTCCCTTCCGCCGTGCCGCGACCGCCCGTCACGATGGCCCCGGCGTGACCCATCCGCTTACCTGGGGGGGCCGTCACCCCGGCGATGTAGGCAAGCACTGGCTTGGAGATCCGCTCGCGGATGATGTCCGCCGCGGCCTCCTCCGCGCCCCCGCCAATCTCGCCGACCATGATGATGCCATCGGTTCCCGGATCGTGCTCGAAGAGCTCGAGACATGCCGCGAAATCGAGCCCCTGGAGGGGGTCGCCGCCGATTCCGATACAGGTGCTCTGCCCCAGGCCCACCTGTGTCGTTTGCCAGACCGCCTCGTAGGTCAGGGTGCCCGACCGCGAGACGATGCCAACCCGTCCAGGCGAATGGATGCTGCCGGGCATAATACCGATCTTGCAGGCGCCAGGCGTGATGACGCCCGGACAGTTGGGGCCGATCAAGACCGCGGCACTGCCTGTGAGGGCGGCCTTGACCCGGACCATGTCCAGGACCGGGATCCCCTCCGTAATACAGACGATGATGCGAATCCCGGCATCCGCCGCCTCGAGGATGGCATCCGCGGCAAAGGCCGCGGGGACGTAGATCATGGTCGCGTCTGCGCCCGTGTCCCGGACCGCGCGATGCACGGTGTCGAAGACCGGGAGG
Organism: Thiocapsa sp.; assembly: GCF_022340925.1. Taxonomy (GTDB): domain Bacteria; phylum Pseudomonadota; class Gammaproteobacteria; order Chromatiales; family Chromatiaceae; genus Thiocapsa. The sequence continues at coordinate 19,457 of NZ_JAJDNA010000010.1, read as the reverse complement.
CCGAGATGGCGCTGCCCACCCTTGCCGGGGGTCACGCCGCCGACCAGCGCAGTGCCATAGGCGATCGCTTGCTCGCTGTGGAAGGTTCCCTGCTTCCCCGTGAAGCCCTGACAGATGACCCGTGTATCACGGTCGACCAGGACACTCATGTCAGGCCTCTCTGAGGGCGCCGTCGACCGCGCCAGCCGCGGCCTCGACGACCTTATGCGCCGCCTCGCTCAAGCTGGCCGCCGTCTCCACCGCCAGTCCGCTGCGTGCCAGCATCGCCAGGCCCTGCGCGGCGTTGGTGCCTTCCAGACGCACCACGAGCGGGACAGGGACCTTCACGTCCCGGACGGCCTGGATGATGCCCTCCGCGATAAGATCGCAACGAACGATGCCGCCGAAGATGTTGACGAGCACCGCACGAACATTGGGGTCTGACAGAATCAACCTGAACGCCTCCGCGACACGGGCTGCGGTGGCGCCGCCGCCCACATCGAGAAAGTTGGCGGGTGTGCCACCGTGCAGCTGCACCAGATCCATGGTCGCCATCGCGAGTCCAGCTCCATTGACCAGGCAGCCGATGTTTCCGCTGAGGCTGATATAACTGAGCGCGTGCCGCCTGGCAGCAAGCTCACGTGGATCCTCTTGTCCGGGGTCGCGCAGCGACTCCAGCTCGGGGTGCCGATAAAGTGCGTTGTCGTCGAGATTGATCTTGGCATCCAACGCGACCAAACCACCCTCATCATCCACCACGAGAGGGTTGACCTCAACGAGGCTGGCGTCAAGCTCGGTGAAGAGCCGATAGAGTCCGTGCATCAGCGCGTCGAGGGCCTTGATCTGATTGGCCTGCAGGCCCAAGCCGAAACCGAGCCGACGCACCTGATAGGGTTGCAGCCCGGCAGCGGGATGAACCCGCGTCAGCATGAGCCGATCTGGGGTCTCCGCCGCAACCCGTTCGATCTCCATGCCGCCGGCTTCCGAGGCCATAAAAAGGAGACGTTCGGTCTCGCGCTCCAGCAGCAGGCCGAGGTAGAGCTCGCGCGAGACCGCAGTCGGCCGCTCGATGAGGAGGGTTTCCACCGGCAAGCCTTCGGGGGCGCTCTGTGCCGTCGCCAGGCGGCTCCCCAGGAGGCGCCGGGCCGCTTCCTCGACCGCTCCGAGCGACTCGGCCACGACCACGCCACCGGCCTTCCCACGCCCTCCGGCATGGACCTGGGCCTTGACGACCCAACGCCTCCCGCCCAACTTGCCGCAGGCCGCGGCCGCTGCTTTCGGCGTCGTCGCCGTCAGTCCGTCGGGGACCGGGATCCGATAATCTTGAAACAGCCGCTTGGACTGGTATTCGTGTAGATTCATCGTTCGCTCAGGGTCGCGGTTCGCCAGGTCGCGTTGGAACACGACCACATGGTCGCACCCCGCTCATTCTGGTCTAATCACCACGCCGTTGGCAAAGCACATCGATCCCCGGGGCACAGATGCCAAGGCACGCCAAGGAAGACTCCGAGACAGCCGATGACAGACGAATCCGCGACTGAGCCAGCCGCCCCGACCTCGGGAGAGGACGTCGGGGCGCTGCCGAGACGAGCGCGCCCCGATCACCGCTATCCCACGTGGGCGGCGTTGCGCTGGCTGTTCTTGTGCCGCCTGGCACTGCTGATCGGGCTCATCCTGCTGTTCTCGCCCCCGGCGCTCGACCCCTTGATCACAGCCGAGCTTGCCGAGCTCGCCTGGGACGTGCTGATCGTCTACGCACTCCTGGTCCTATTCAGCGGCGTCACCCTTTACTTTCGCTGGCCGGGGCGCGAGAGCCAAGTCCTCCTGGCCATCTACACCGACCTCATCGCCCTGACATTGCTGATGCATGCCGGCGGGGGCGTCAGCAGCGGCCTTGGTATGCTCCTTGCGGTCGCTGTTGCGGCCGGCGCACTCATGATGGAGGGCCGTTTAGCCCTCCTGATTGCGTCTCTCGCCACGCTTGCCGTGCTCACCGAGCAGATCTACGCCGATCTACAGGGGGCCACCGAGACAGCAAGCTACACGCAGGCGGGCCTGCTCGGCACTATCTTCTTCGCCGTAGCCCTGATCGCCCACGTGCTCTACCAGCGCGTGCGCGAAGCCGAGGCGCTTGCAGCGCGGCGAACCGTCGACATCGCCAATCTCACCAAGCTCAATGCCTTCATCATCGAGAATCTGCGGACCGGCGTCCTGGTGGTGGATGGTGAGCGCCGTCTGCGCCTGACAAACAAGGCGGCCCTGACCCTGCTCGATGCCGAGGCGGTCACCTCCCGCGAATCGCTCCGCGATCTCTCGAACGAGCTCGCAGACTGGCTCAAGGCCGAGGTTCACAAGCCCAAGCCGGAAGGCGGTGTGTTGCGGGTCGGCACCCGCCAGGTCCGGGCATCGCTCACCCTGCTCGGCGATTACCGAGCCTCCGGCGCGCTCGTCTATCTGCGCGATCAGCAGGAGCTGACCCATGAGGCCCAACAGATCAAGCTGGCTGCGCTCGGAACCCTGACGGCGAGTATCGCGCACAATATCCGCAACCCCCTGAGCGCCATCAGCCATGCCAGCGAGCTCTTCGCGGACGGCAAGGACCTCCCCGAGGAAGACCGCCATCTCCTCGACATCATCCGCCGCAACAGCGCGCGAATCGACGAGACCGTCACCAGCGTCATGCAGCTCTCACGCCGCAACCAGTTGGAGCCCGTCGCCATCGACCTGAGCGCCTGGTTGCGCGACCTCGCCGGGGAGCTCCGCGAGACCTATCGCCTCTCCGCGGAGCAGCTCACGCTCGAAATCAGCGCTCCGCCTGACCCGGTCCACGTCGATCCGCGCCATTTGCATCAGATCGTGGCAAACCTCTGCGAGAACGCCGTCATTCACGGCGGCGGCCCGAATCGGACGGGACGCGCGGAGATCCGCCTGACGGGGCCAAGGGGCGGTGAGCACGGACCCGTAATCGAGATCAGTGATAACGGGCCGGGGATCGACGAGGCCATCGTCTACGAGATCTTCAACCCCTTTTTCACGACAAAGTCGACCGGCACGGGGCTCGGACTCTATATCGCCCGCGAGCTCGCCGAGACCAACGGCATTCGTCTGACCTACGAGCCCGCCCGGCCGCACGGAAGCCGATTCAAGCTGCTCTTCGCCGGCTAAGGGATCACTCAGGCGGGTGCGCCAAACCACCGGCCCCGCTTCTGTCTAAAAGCGCCAGGCGCTATCCTTGGTGCACGAAGCACACCTGGGTGTCTCTCCATGCAATGATGTGCCGACTTCGGGGCCGCCGCCCGTGTCCGCGATGAGGAACTTGGAACCAAACTAGAGGGAGCTGGCATCATGAGCAAGGCCCAAGCGCTGGTGGTCGACGACGAGTCCGACATCCTTGACCTCTTAAGGATTACCCTGAGCCGGATGGAGATCCGCGCGCTGACCGCCACGACCCTGGTCGATGCCAAACATCAGCTGGGGCGCAATCGGTTCGACCTCTGCCTGACCGACATGAACCTCCCGGACGGCAACGGCATCGACCTGATCTACCACATCAGCGAACACTATCCCGATCTGCCAGTCGCCATGATTACCGCCCACGGCAACATGGAATCCGCGGTCGCGGCCATGAAGGCCGGGGCCTTCGATTTCGTCGCGAAACCGGTGGATCTGCGCCTGCTGCGCCAGCTCGTCGGCTCGGCGCTGAGGCTGCGCGAGACCGCGGGCGGCGGCGACGATGTCCCAATGCCAACCGGCTCGAGCTTGATCGGCGATTCGCGCCCCATGGGGCAGATCCGCCAGATGATCGGCAAGCTCGCGCGCAACCAGGCCCCGGTATTCATCACAGGCGAAAGCGGCACGGGAAAGGAGCTGGCGGCCCGGCTGATCCATGCTCAAGGCCCTCGCGCGGCGGGGCCTTTCGTTGCCGTGAACTGCGGCGCCATCCCGCAGGATCTGGTCGAGAGCGAGCTCTTCGGCCACAAGAAGGGAAGTTTTACCGGCGCCGTGAGCGATAAGGAAGGGCTGTTCCAGGCCGCCTCCGGCGGGACCCTGTTTCTCGACGAGGTCGCCGACCTCCCGCTGCCGGCGCAGGTCAAGCTGTTGCGCGCGGTCCAGGAGAAGAGCGTGCGTCCGGTCGGCGCGCAGCAGGAGATCCCGGTCGATGCGCGGATCATCAGCGCCAGTCACCGCGACCTCAACCTCGAGGTCGAGAAGGGACACTTCCGGCAAGACCTCTTCTATCGCATCAATGTCATCGAGCTCCGGATGCCGTCCTTGCGCGAGCGCCCCCAGGACATCCCGGCCTTGGCGGCGCAGCTGCTGAAGCGCATCGGCAGACACCACAAGGACCGCCCACCCATCGCGCTCTCGGTGGCGGCACTCGAGACCCTGACGCACTACAGATTTCCCGGCAACGTGCGCGAGCTCGAGAACATCCTTGAGCGGGCGACCGCCCTCTGCGAGGGCTCTCTCATTGAAGTCGGCGACCTCTATCTTCCCCAAGGGGAAAGCGCCGCTCCCCCGGAGGTGCAGATCGATGACCGTGTCCCGCTGGAGGACTATCTCGGCGAAATCGAGAAAAGAGCCATCATGGATGCGCTGGACGAAACCCATTGGAACCGGACGGCCGCCGCGAGGAAGTTGGGCATGACACTGAGATCGTTGCGCTATCGCCTCGCCAAGCTCGGCATCGAATAGCCCAAGGCGCGCACCACCCGGACTGGACCCTTTCAACGATGGCCCGCACCGAATCCGACAGCCCTGCAACCCCGAACGCGGCCGGCCCGCTGCGCGATCCCTTCGTGGAGTGGGTGCGTCAGGCGACCCCCTATATCCACGCCCATCGCGGAAACACCTTCGTCATCGCCTTCGGAGGCGAGGCGGTTGCTGACCCAGGCTTCCCGGAGCTGGTCCACGATATCGCCCTGTTGCACGGCCTGGGTGTCCGGCTCGTGCTGGTGCATGGCGCGCGACCTCAGATCGAGGCCCGACTCGCTGACCGGGGGGCCGAGTTGCGCTATGTGCGGGGCCTGCGGATCACAGACGATGCCGCACTTGACTGTGTCAAAGAGGCCGCCGGAGTGGTCCGGGTCGAGATCGAGGCGCTGCTCTCGCTGGGGCTCGCGAATTCGCCGATGGCGGGCGTGCGGATCCCGGTGGTGTCCGGCAATTTCGTGACCGCACGGCCCCTGGGGGTCATCGACGGCGTGGACTATGGGCATACAGGCGCGGTGCGCCGCGTCGACCACCGGACCTTGCGCGCAGTCATTGACCAGAGGGCCGTGGCCTTGATGCCCCCCCTCGGCTATTCGCCCACCGGCGAGGTCTTCAACCTCAGCGCGGCTGACGTGGCGCGCAGCGCGGCTGTCGCAATGGGCGCCGACAAGCTCATCTTCCTCGCTGAGGGACCTACCCTGGCCCGCCCCACCGAAGCCGGGACGGAGGATCTGCTGGGCTCGAACCTATTGGCCCGCGATGTCGACGGCATCCTCGCCGCGGCTGCGGAGATCCCTGAAGATATCGCGCAATACCTGCGCGCCGGGGCAGAGGCTTGCCGTCACGGCATCCCGCGTGTCCATCTCGTGGCACGCCGCCGCGGGGGCGCCTTGCTGCGCGAGCTCCTCACCCCCGACGGCAGCGGGACCCTGATCTCTGCCGAACCCTACGAAGACCTGCGCCCGGCGCAGGTCGACGATGTCACCGGAATCCTTGAGCTCCTGCGGCCGCTCGAGGACAGCGGGATCCTCGTGCGCCGCTCCCGTGAACGCCTGGAGACCGAGATCGACCGCTTCGTGCTGGCCGAGCGTGACGGCTTGATCACCGCGTGCGCTGCGCTCTACCCTTACCCGGATGACAGGATGGCCGAATTGGCCTGCGTGGCGGTCCACCCCGACTATCGCGCTGCCGGGCGCGGCGATCGGCTGCTCGACCACATGGAGGGGATCGCCGGTGCCATGGGGATCGAACGGCTCTTCGTCCTCACAACCCAGACCGCGCACTGGTTTCGAGAGCGCGGCTTCGAGCCGGCGGTGCTCGACGCCCTGCCGATGCAGCGTCAGGCACTCTACAACCTTCAACGTAACTCTCGCGTCTTCATCAAAACGCTCCTGAAGACGTCCGCTGGCGCGCCCCGTCTTGGCGCCGGACCTTGATCCGGACGAGGCAGCGCTCAAGGCCCATTGGCCGATGACCGGACGTCCCGGAATGCGGGGCGAGGGGTCTGTCCGGGTTGACGGCGTGAGCGCCTGAAAGGTCACACATGAAAACCTCAGGGCTTCCGATCTGGCCCGCCGGTTTGGGCGAACCGGCGAAGTCTCTAGCGGGTCCCTGAGCCTTCACGAAAACCGATTGAGCCGTGTCTACCCAGTCAGATGATGCCGACGCACTGCACCGCACCGCAACCGCGCACACCCAGCTCGCGCCGTCGCTGGCGACAACGCAACCTTTTCGCTTGGCTGGCGCTCGCGGCTGCGATGACCGCGACGACGTGCACCGTTGCAGCCGAGCCCGGCGATGCTGAGACAGCCTTCGAGGCGACTCCGAGCGGACCCACCGCTCTGCCTTCGACCAGCCAGATCGAAACCAAGCTGACCGAGGTCGCGGCCGACTCGACGCTCGACGAGGCGACCAAGACTGCCTTGGCCGAGCTGTATCACCGGGCACTTGCCAACCTCGAGGCTGCGCGGACCTTCGACGCCAAAGCCGCCGAATTCGCCCAGGCGCTGAAGACGGCCCCAGGCGAGACCGCAGCAATCCAGCAGCGGCTGGCGCTAGAGAAGGACTCGGGGGCCAGCCTGCCAGAGCTCCCCGACGAGCTGCCAGCCGACGAGGTTGCACGGCGCCTGACCGGCATCATGAGCAATGCCGCCATCGAAGAGACGCGGATCAGCGAGCTCGACAAGCTCGTCGAGGGCAGTGAGGATCGACCCGGCGCGGCCCGCACGCGGATGTCGGAGATCCGCGAGACACTCGATCAAGTCGAGGCAGACCTGCGTCAACCCCCTGCCGACGAACGACTGCCGCAGCTCGCCGAGGCACACCGGTGGGCGCTCGAGACACGTCGTCACGAGCTCTGGGCCGAGGGGCGGATGCTCGAGCAAGAGCTGCTCAGTCAAGGTGCACGCGAGGCCCTGCACCGGGCGCAACGCGATGAGGCAAACCTGGCGTGGCAGTCGCTGCGGGCCCAACAACACCGGCTCGAGGAGCTGCAGAATCAGCGCCGTCGGGCCGAGGCAGAGGCAGCTCAGCGCGAGTCCGAGCGCGCCCGGCTCGAAGCCGCCGACAAGCACGTGCTTGTTCAACAGGCGGCACAGGATAATGCCGAGATCACCGCCTCGATGGGCGAGATCGCACGCAAGCTGGGGAACCTCGATGCGGAGATGGCGAAGCACGAGGACGACCGCAAGCGAATCGAGCAGGACTTCAAGGCTTCCGAGCAGCGCGTTGAGGCAGCCGGACTCAGCAAGGCGCTCGGCCAGGTCCTCATCGAACGGCGAGACCAGCTCCCCGACATCCGCCAGTATCGCCGGGCGATCGAGGGCCGCGAGGACGAGATCGCCGAGGCCACGCTCAGACAGATCCGCTATCGCGAAGAACAACGCAGCCTGCGCGACCTGGAACGTTACCTCGACGACCTGACCGCCGGCGACCCGCGGGCGCAAACCGAAGAGGTCCGCAAGCAGCTGGCCGAGACCCTGGAACAGCGGGTCCGCCTGCTTGACCAGGCACTCTCCGTCGAGGACGACTACATCCGCCAACTCGGCGAGCTCAACTACGCCGCCGATCGAATGATCCAGATCACCAAGCGCTATGACGACTTCCTGGCCGAACGGCTCTTGTGGGTCCGCAGCTCGCTCCCGGTCGGACTCGACACCCTCGCGACCCTACCCCCGGCCGCCGCCTGGCTTCTCTACCCCCTGCACTGGTTGGAGGTTGGACGGGTGCTCGCCCACGAGGGCCGACACTCCCCGCTCTTCTGGCTGGGTCTGGCGCTCCTGACCCTGTTGTTCGTCAAGGTATCTCGGCTGAGACGTGCGATCCACGCGACGGCCGAAGGCTTGCGCCGGGTGCGCACGGACAGCCTGAGCCACACCGCACTGGCCATCGCCCTGACCCTCACCGCGGCGCTGCCACTGCCCTTGTTGTTCTGGCTGATAGGTGTGCCCCTGTCGGAATCCAGCGAGGCGACGGCGTTCACCCGCGCCTTGGGCGCGACCTTGAGCGAGATTTCCCTGGGCCTCTACTACCTACTCGCCTTCCGCATGCTCTGTATCCCGAACGGCGTTGCCGATCGGCATTTCCGCTGGAGCCAGACAACCCTGAAGAAGATCCGACGCGAGCTCGATTGGTTCACACTCTACATCGTGCCGGTCAGCCTGGTCGTCCTGGTGCTCTACAAAGCCAACGTCCCGGCCTTCAGCGCCAGTCTGGGACGGATTGCCTTCGTCGCCATCATGATCGGGTTCACCGTATTCTACGCGCGGCTCCTGAGTCCCAAGACGGGCGTCCTGAGCCAGACCCTCCAGGCGCACCCGCAAGGCTGGCTGAACCGTTCGCGTCATCTCTGGTTCTCGGTCATCGTCGGCGCGCCAATCGGCCTGACGCTGCTGGCGCTGCTCGGCTACGTCTATACCGCCGGCATCCTATTCGAATCCCTCGTCCAGCAGACCTGGCTGGCGTTGGCCCTGGTCACGCTCCATCAGGTCATCGTCCGATGGCTGGGCGTGACACGGCGCCGGCTCGCGCTGCAAGCGGCACTCGATCGGCAGGCCGCCCGCCGCGCCCAGGCCGGTGCGGAGCGCAGCGCTACGGCGGCCACGAGCACGCTCCTCCAGGTCGAAGAGCCGGAGCCCGACCTCGCCGCACTCGACGAGCAGACCCGCCGGCTCGTCAACGCATCGCTGTTCTTCGCCGCGATCCTCGGTCTATGGGTGATCTGGTCGGACGTCCTGCCCGCACTGTCCATGTTGGAGCGCATCCCACTCTGGCACTACAGCAAGGCGGTCGAAGGCGCAAATCAGTCCGTCCCCGTCACAGCGGCCGACCTGGGGTTGGTGCTCGTGATCGCCATCGTCGCCACGGTGGCGGCGAAGAATCTGCCGGCGCTCTTGGAGATCCTGCTGCTTCAGGCTGCATCGGTCTCGGCGGGCGGGCGCTTTGCGATCAAGACACTGGTCACCTACGGCATTACGCTGATCGCCTTCCTGATGGCATTCAGCACCCTTGGGCTGCAGTGGTCACAGGTCCAGTGGCTGGTCGCGGCGCTCGGCGTCGGCATCGGCTTCGGCCTGCAAGAAATCGTCGCCAACTTCATCAGCGGGATCATCATCCTGTTCGAGCGCCCGGTGCGGGTCGGTGACATCGTCACGATCGGGGACACCACCGGCGTGGTAACCAACATCCAAATCCGCGCGATCACGATCCGTAACTGGGACAGGCAGGAGCTCTTGGTCCCGAACAAAGAATTCATCACGGGACGCTTGCTGAACTGGACCCTGACCGATCAGCAAAACCGGATCACCGTCCCGGTCGGGATCGCATATGGCAGCGACGCACGCAAGGCCCTGAGTATCCTGTCCGACGTCGCCCGACAGCACCCTCGCGTCCTCAATGATCCGGCCCCGTTGATCAGCTTCGAGGGGTTTGGCGACAACGCCCTCACGCTCGTCCTACGCTGTTACCTGGATGCCGTCGATATCCGGATCGGCGTGACCACCGAGCTGCACCAAGCCATCTACGATCGCTTCGCCGAGAACGGCATCGAGATCGCCTTCCCGCAGCGCGACGTCCATTTGCTTCAGCGGGAGCCGCTGGACATCCGGGTCCATCGCGCGGCCGGCGGGCCCGATCGCGCTCCCGGGCCAGCGACCACAGCCTGACCGCGAGCAGCCCGCAGGACAAGCATGCACCGACTCACTCAAAGCTATATTTAAAGGCTCTGATATCCTTCTCATACAGCTCCGCGACGAATGCACGAGACTCCGAATCATAGTAGTCGCGATAATTCGAGTACGTGTTTCTCCGCCTCCGGCGGCTGATCATATATCCCACCTGCCTCACGAAGTCAGCAGGCCCGTAGATCGTCATACTGTCGGAAGAACGATTGCGGTGAGGCATCGACAAGCGAGTCAGGCCGAGTCGCTCTTTGACCGCTGAGAAATCCGCAGCAATCGACTCAAAGCGACCTACGAAATCGACAACCAGATGGCCGGCCTCGTCATGAACGAAATCATATTGCGGGATGATATGGCAATACTCGTCGCTCCATGCTGGCCGTGGCAAGCGTTCGAACAAAAAGGTCTTGAAATCGAAACGGGATGGATAGCGTCGGTAAACGTACTCTGAGACAATCCGGTCCCAAGGGTTGCGAACGAACGCAAATTTGAAATAGGTATCGAATTGGCTGGCCGTCACATGCCCAAACTTCAGATGATCTGTGGCACGCAGATGCGGCGGCGGTGGATCGAACTTGGAATCGTTTGGCTTGAAAGGCATCGGGTCATGCTCTGACTCCGAGGCAGAGTGGCCCTCAAAAAGAGATTTTATGCTGGTGCCGGCAACCTTCGGAATATGAACGAAGATACATTTTAGTTCATGGCTGACCAAGGCGTGAGCCCTCCGTATCGGTAATCGGGATTTCTCCAACGCTCGTCGAGCCGCCATCAAATTCAGCGCGGCAGGACACATCGACCGTCTTCGTCTCAACCCGTGCGCGAGGGCATCGATCGGCCTGACATGGCCGAGGAACCTGTTAGCTGGAGACACTGACATAACGGGTTAGGGTACATCGGCCCAGTGCTCGACCGAGCAAGCCCGGGTGCTTCCGAAGCCTTCGTGCAACCGAGCGCCGACGCCGTTGTTTCGGCTCGGGCGACCGGAGCGGATCGAGCGGCGCTTGGAGGCGCATACAGCACACCAGTGCTCCAACGGGTGCTTTGCCCCAAGCAGGCGCTCGTCGCCTCTCCCGACTGAAGGACGAACACTTGAGCTTTGGCGGTCAAGGTGTCTTGTGACCTGGCGGGATAGCTCCAGTGAAATGCCCAGGACCGTCGTTGGCCGAGCTCGGCGGCCGGCATCTCAGCAGATACCCCACGCCGACGCTGGCGGACCCCGGCTGGTTGCCCGGGCAGCCATTGCCCGGACCATTGTCGACAGCCTCTTGACCTACCAAACCTGAGTGATCTGGGACAAGGTTGCAGCCGCGGACATGCAGGTGCGTTTGAGGCAGGGTCACCCGTGATTCGCATCAGTGTGCGCCGGCCAAGCCGCCGGCGCTGCCGTTGGTTTGATGCCGATCACCACCCACCTGGCGAGCGCGTGGGCAAAGCTGCCGACAACCTGCCTCGCTCATCGGATAGGATATCTTCTTCATCCGTTGCAGTCACGCGCGACCAGGCAATCAACCGCTGTCGCGGCGAATAGTCCCAGGAGGCTCCTTAACGAGGGCGGCGAGTATCCGACACCGCGTTCACCAGCAAGCCACTCGCCCGCAGCACCCGCCGCTGCGCCGCGTGCTCGAGCACCCAGCCCCCTCCCGACTGCAACAACGTCAGATAGTGACGGGCGCGGGTGATGCCGGTATAGAGCAACTCGCGGGTGAGGATTGGGCTGGGGATGTCGGGCAGGACGAGCGCGGCGTGACTGAACTCCGAGCCCTGGGACTTGTGCACGGTCAGGGCATAGACGGTCTCCAGGGCCTGAAGACGACTCGGTAGGATCCATTTGATCCCGTCGCTACCGTCTCCGGCGGGGAAGGCGACCCGGAGGACCCAGGCACGCTCGGCGGTACCGGGGCGGGCCATGGTGATGCCGATGTCCCCGTTCATGAGGCCGAGACCATAGTCGTTGCGCGTGACCAGCACCGGGCGGCCGAGGTACCAGCCAGCGTTCGCGGAGATAAGATCAGCATCGTAGAGTAAACCGGCGATGCGTTGATTCAGGCCCTCAACGCCCCAGGGACCGCGACGCAGCGCACAGAGGACCTGGAACTGGCCGTGGGCGTGGAGCACCTTGCGCGCCCAGGCATCGAAGGCATCGGGCGCGGCCTCCCAGGCAGGCCGCCCTTGCCGGAGTATCTCAAGGTAGTGGCGGTAGCCGCATCGCGCGAGCGGGGGTTCGGCCGTCGGCGTCGCGCTGTCGTCGCCGGTCAGTTGACCGGCATTCGACCGGGTCAAGCCAATCACCTCACCGTCAATGACCAGCGACTTGAAGGCCAAGTCCTCGATGCCGTCGACCACGAGGAGCGCGAGGTCGGCATGATCGCGCCTCCAAACGTCGAGAACGGCGGCGGCGTCGCCGGAGTTGACCGCCGAGGCCAGTTGGCCGATGCCACTTGCTTGGTCGAAGCGATAGCTGTGGCGCAGCATCACGATTGCCTGATCAAGCGGGGTACCCGCCGGGTCGACCAGATCGGGTGCGATGCACTCGCCCGTCGCAGACTCGAGCCACTCGCGGGTGTCGGGTGTGTAACGGCCCTCGTGTGCGCGCCGGCAGAGCTCGCCGAGCACGGCGCCCGCCTCCACCGAGGCGAGCTGATCCTTGTCACCGAGCAGGATGAGACGCGCTCGGGGCGGCAGGGCCTCGAGGACCGCGGCCATCATCTCCAGATCGACCATCGATGCTTCATCGATGACCAGCACGTCGAGCGCCAGCGGATTGCCGGCCTGGTGGCGCAGGTGGCGGGTGTCCGGCCGGCTGCCGAGCAGGCGGTGGAGGGTGGTCACGGTCACCGGGATCGCCGCGCGGACAGTCTCCGCGTGCTCCATGCCCGAAAGGGGTAGATCGGACACGTTGCCGGCGATGGAGGCATTCAGACGCGCTGCGGCCTTTCCAGTGGGCGCGGCCAAGTGGATGCGCAGGGGTCGGGCGGGCCGACCGGAGGCCGGCTCGGCGAGCGCAAGGGCCTGCAGCAGCGCCAGCAGCCGTATCACAGTGGTGGTCTTTCCGGTGCCGGGACCACCGGTGATGATGCTGAAGGCATTTCGCGCGGCAAGGGCACAGGCAACCTTCTGCCAGTCCGGCCTCACGGCGGACGACGGGAAGAGGTCATCGAGGATCCGACGCATCGCTTCCCGCGGCAGGACCGCCCCGAAGGTGTCAGACCCGGCCAGTCGCTCCTGGATGCGGATCCGGATCACTTGCTCGTAGTGCCAATAACGGCGCAGGTAGAGTCGGGAGCCGCTCAGGACCAGCGGCCGGTCGTCGCTGCCGGAGCCAACAAGCTCAGGATGGGCGACCTCGGCCTGCCAGTCCGCAAGGCTCAGCCCGTCCAGCAGCTCGGCGGGGCTCGGCAGCGACTCGTCCGTCGGTTCACCGGCCCCCTCGGGCGGCAGCAACAGAACGAACGCCGGGTCTCGCAGCGTCGCCTCCAGATCGAGACAGACGTGACCACGCCCGAGCTGGTGGCTCGCAAGCGCCGCAGCGAGGATCAGCAAGGGGGGCGCGTCTGGCACCTCACGCCAGAGCAGCTCGGCGAAGGCGACGTCGAGCGGGCGCAGCCAGTCGCGCTCGGCCCAGCGGGTGAGCAGGATCCGCAGCGGGGCCCCACTGTCCAACGCCGTGGGGTGGGTGTTCGGTTTGCGGCTCATGCGATCGTCCCTCGTCCCAGTCGCTGCACCCTTTCCCGACTGCGATGACAACGCATTCGCTTGCCTTGCGCGCTCGGCGACCTGGGACGCGCCGACCGACAGGTCCAGCCCCGGCTCATCGGCGCGCTCGATCCGCGGAGCGCGCAAAGCAACGATCGAGGGCCTCGATGAGCTCACGCGGTGGGCGCTCGACGTGCAGGCCCTGGCTGGGCGCATCGATCCCGCGCAGGAAGAGATAGACGGCGCCGCCGACATGGCGATCGTAGTCGTACCCCGGCAGGCGCGACTTGAGCAGACGATGCAGGGCGAAGAGATACAGTGCGTACTGGAGCTCGTAACGCGCCCGCAGGATCTCGGCACGCATGGCGGGCGCCGTATAGGCGTCCGCATCAGGGCCGAGCCAATTCGATTTGTAGTCGGCAACGTAGTAGCGACCCTCATGCTCGAAGACCAAGTCCATGTACCCCTTGAGCATGCCGGTGAGCTGTGCGGGCTGCAGCTCCGGGCGAGGATCGCCCTCGAGCGTGTGGGCGCGAACGAGCCGGTCCAGCTCGCACGTGTCGACCCGGTCAGCGGCGACCCAGAACTCCATCTCGGGCACCGCTGAGGCGAGGCCGGCGAGGGGGAACGCCGTCGCCGGTCCATCGCCCAGCGCAGGCAGCTGCAGCGGGGTCACGAGGAGGCGCCGGAGCCAGGCCGTCAAGGGCTCGGTCCAGTGCGCCCAGCTGCGCCCCTTGCAGCGACGGACGATGGCGTCGCGCAGCAGCCCGGGATCCGCAGCGACCTCTGCGAAGCCTCGGATCGCGGCCCATTCGAGCAGGTCGTGGAGGAAGGTGCCAGCCTCTGCGCCGCGCGGAAACCCATGGAGGGAATCGGCGGCAAGCGGCCTTCCACGAGCCATGTCCGCCCTGGACCGGGTTCCCGTCGACAGCTCGGCTGCCGACAGCGCCGTCCGAGTCGCCAGCATCTCGTGAAACCGGTCCTGGGTGGGCGTCTCGACCGGCATCGTGATCTGCGGGGGATCGCTGCTGCCGATGGTCTTGAGGGCCGAGTAGCTGGCGATCCACCAAGGGTCGCGTCCGACAGGGCGTGACTCGCGCGCCGGACCGAGCAACGCGGCTGCGCGCGATGTCCTGAAGGGAGTCGGCATCGCCTCGGGGGCAGGGACCACCGCAATGTCCTCGCAGTCCCCCCGCAGTGCCTCCAGCGCAGACACCAGGTCCCCTTCCAGCGGCTCACCGCCACCCAGGAGGTAGCCGAATGCGCCGCCCGCCACATCGGCCAAGGGCGCGAGACCGACCCAGGTGGCATAACGGGCGCGGGTCAGGGCCACGTAGAGCTTGCGCAGGTCTTCGCCCAGACGCTCGCGATCGGCACGCTTCACGATCTCGCCGTCGTCGGTGAGCGCAAGCTGCAAGCGCCCGTCCTCATCGTGCCATTTCAGCGGCAGCTCGTCGGCCCTGGTTGGGCGGTAGGCGGCGGCGAAGGGCAGGAACACCAACGGATACTCGAGCCCCTTGGACTTGTGCACGGTCACCACCTGCACGAGGTCGGCGTCGCTTTCCAGGCGGATCTGGCGCTCATCGCGACGTGCCCCGCGGCTCGCATCCCGGCACTGCTCGGCCAGATGGCGGATGAGTGCGTGCTCACCGTCGAGCAGGACGCTGGCCCGTTGCAGAAGCTCGGCGAGGTGGAGCAGATCGGTCAGGATGCGCTCCCCGCTGGCGGACGCCCAGCCGGTCTCGCCGTCCTCGCCCTGCCCCAGCAGGCGCGCCTGGACGCGGAAGTCATTGAGCAGGCGCCGCAGCATCGGCAGCACACCCTGGCGGCGCCAGCAGTCGCGGTAGTCGCGAAACTGCAGCACACGCGCCTCCAAGGCGAGCTCGTCCTGGTTGAGCGCATCCAGCTCCGCCCAGCTCAGCCCGAGTGTGGGCGTAGCCAGGGCGGCGCGCAGCAGGCGATTGTCGTCTGGCTCGGCACAGGCGGCGAGCCAGTGCCGCAGCTCGGTGGCCTGCGGGCTCTGAAAGACCGAATCCTGATCGGAGAGATAGACGCTGCGCACGCGCCGCTGCGCGAGCGCTCTGCGGATCAGGTTCGCCTCGGTCCGGCTGTTGACAAGCACAGCCAGATCCGCTGGACGCAGGGGCCGTAGGGCGTTCGGATCGCCATCGGGCACGAACCCGGCCTCCTTCGCCTGCCCGAGGTTGAGTAGGCGCACCACCTCGCTCGCACAGCTGGCAGCGATGCGATCGCGATCGCGCACTTTGTTGCTTCCCTTGCCGCCCTCCGACGGCGCCAACCACCAGACCGTGAGCGCCGGCAGGGGTTCGCCCGAGGCGTGCAGCGCGTCGCCGCGCCCTCGCGCCTCCGCCGGCAGGAAGGGAACCGGATTGTCCGTCTCGGTGCGGAAGAGGAAGGCACCGGCCCCGGACGCGCGCGCCTCGGCTGCCACGAAGCAGCGATTGCTGGCCGCGACCATCGCCTGTGTGGAACGGTAGTTGTTCCTCAGGGTATAGAGACGGCCCGCACAGGCCCGGCGGGCCGCGAGATAGGTGTAGACGTCCGCCCCGCGAAAGGCATAGATGGCCTGCTTGGGGTCGCCGATCAGGACGAGCGCGGTGGCCAGGTCGTTCGCGGCGACGCGGTAGACCGCGTCGAAGATCCCGTACTGTACCGGGTCTGTATCCTGAAACTCATCGATCAGGGCGACCGGGAATTGATGCCGGATGATCCCGGCCAGACGCTCGCCGTTCGGTCCCTTGAGCGCGGCTTCGAGCCGGGTCAGAAGGTCATTGAAGCCCATCTGGGCGCGACGGGCCTGCTCGGCGGCGAAACGCTCGCCGACCCAGCGCGCAGCATGCCGGAGAACCGCAACCCGCGCGTTAGGGAGATTGCTTAGGCCAATCTGGAGGGCGGCAATGGCATTGAGGCCCGGGTGCAACGGCGGCTCACCCTCCGTCCAGACCTCGGCCAGCCCTTCGGGGGTGAGACGTGTCCAGCCGGCCTTCAGATCGAGCGGCACCGCCTTTGGGTCGGTTGCCCACGTTCTGATCTTCCCGAGCCAGGGGTCATAGTGTCGAGGCTGCAGCCTGCGCCGATTGACTGAGTTGCTCGCGACCGCCTCGTCCAGCAGGATCTGCAGCTCATCCACCCATGTCCGCCATGGCGCCTTGAGCTCGGCGAGACGCTGCTCCCGCTCCTCGCGCACGGTCCTCACCGACACCGCGGGCTCGGCCGCCGTGCCGAGCCGATCGGCATGATCAACGAGCCCACGGAGATCACCCTGCAGGCGCTCCGGGCTGGTCCACCACACCCGCACCTCGGCCACCGCTGCGGCATCGAGCGGGACCATGAAGGTGCGCCAGTAGTCACGCACCACCTCGGCGAGCAACCGGCTCTGGTCGGTCTCCAGGGTCTGGGTGAAGAGGCTGCCGCTGTCGAAGGCATGCTCGCGCAGCATGCGTTGGCACCAGGCGTGGATGGTCGAGACCGCGGCCTCATCCATCCATTCGGCGGCGTTCTGCAGCTTGCCCGCGCAGCGCGGCCAATACGCGGGCGGGTACGCCGCGCGGAGATCGTGCAGCAGGTCTTCGCCCCGCGGGCGCGGCTCGACGCTGTCCGGATCGGCTCGAAAATAGCGGGCCGCCTCTGCGAGACGGGTGCGAATCCGGTCGCGCAGCTGGTGTGTCGCGGCATCGCTGAAGGTGACGACGAGGATCTCCGGCGGTGTGAAGGCGCGGCGCTGTGCGCTCGGCTCACCGTGACCGAGGACCAGGCGCACATAGAGTGCGGCGATGGTAAAGGTCTTTCCCGTGCCGGCGCTGGCCTCGATCAGGCGGCTGCCGTGCAGCGGGAAGCGCAGGGGGTCGAGTGAGGTGGGGATCACCGAGCCGGTGGCGGGGGTCGTGGCGGAGGCTTCGCTCAGGCTCATGCGTTGCTCCCTGCGGCTTGCTGTTCAGTCGAAGAGATCGGCGTTCTGCCGGCGGCATCGATCGCGTCGAGCAGCGGGCGCAGGAGGGTCTCGGCGAGCATCGCGAACTCACCGCTGGCGCAGAGCGCGGCAAAGTCCGGATAGGCACGGGCGAGATAGGCATCGGTCGCGCACTCGCCCGTCTGCTTGAAGGCACCGTCGTAGACCTTACCGGTGGTCAGCGGGTCCGCACCCTTCAGCCACGCGAACGCCGTCTTGGCGGCGAGCGGGAGGGGACGGCGCATGCCCTCGTGCCAGGCGGTCAGGAGCGCAGCCAGCCGCACCTTCGCCTCATCGACCTCGAGAGAACGGAGCTCGACCTCGCCGACCGGGCTGATGGCCAGGGTGCAAACGGGTGCGCCGGTCAGGTGGCCGGCAAGATGCGCGACCCAATGTCGGATGAGCCGATCGCCGCGATACTGGTTGCTCGTGACCAGGTCGCTCGTCTCGAGCACGACTCGACCCCGCCGGCCCCGGGAATCGGTGCGGATACCACCAAGCCAGTCGGCAAGCTCTCGGACCTGTTCCGCGACAACGATCTGAAACCGGATCTCTTCCTCCTCGACCGGGTGCGGCCAACGCTCAATCGCTCGCTGGTAGCGCGCGAAGAGGTTGTCCATTGGGGCCACCAACTCCTCCGCCATGGCCCCGCCGAAAGCTCCGGGAGCCAGGTCCCCGCGACGGCGGATACGAGCCAGGCGCTCGGTACGGGCACGGTCAATCGCGCCGCCCTGCCCCAGCGCCTCGCTCTGGGCGCGGATCAGCTCGTCTCGAAGCTGCCAATAGCCGAGCGCGCTGAGGTCGAAGGGCTCCTGATCCTCGCCGGCCGGGTCGTCGAGCTCGAAGAAGACACCAAGGCGTTGGCGAAAGAAGGCCTTGACGGGGGCCTTGAGGAAATCAGCGAGCTCGCGGACCGAGAGAGGCTGATCGCGGGAGAGGACCGGCAGCAAGGCATCCGGGCGCGTCAGGGACCGGTGCGGACGGGCACCGGCAGCGACGTCCGGCCTATCGTCCAGAGTCGTCTCTGACCCGGACGGCGCTTGAGCGGAAGCCGGGGACGGCCGGGAGTCCGGCGTGGCGTTCCCTGGATGTCGCTTCGCTTCATCCGGGCTCAGGGGTTGTGATCGGTCGGCCCGGGCTGGGCGCCATTCGTGGGCGTAGGTGAACCAGGCGGAGGCGTCCGGGTCCGGCGGGAAATACTGTGCGCTGAAGGGCTGGAGTCGGTGCTCCTGTGTAAGCGCCTGCAAGAGGGCCTGACCCGGATCGACCGACGCAGACCCCTGCGGGGCATCCGTAACACCCGCCAGCCGCCAGCCGGCGGCGAGATGATCACGCAGCTGGGCCACCAGCACTGAAGGCGGTCGCGGACTGTTGTCGGTGATGCTGCGGCCCACCCAGGAGATGTGCAGATGATCGCGTGCCGATAGCAGGGCCTCGAGAAAGAGATAGCGGTCATCCTCGCGTCGCGAGCGGTCACCCGGTCGGCAGTCCTGGCCCATGAGATCGAAATCGATCGGGATTCGAGCCCGAGGGTAGTCGCCGTCGTTCATGCCGAGCAGGCAGACGTGACGGAAGGGGATGGCGCGCATCGGCATGAGGGTAGCGAAGGTGACCGCGCCGCCGAAGAAGCGCTGCGACAGACCGCCCGCGTCGAGCCGAGACAACCAATGATCGCCGACCACCGACAGGGGGAGCGTGTCGGTCAAGGCGGCCTCCTCACAGACCTCCTGCCATTCCTGCAGGGCGGTCTCGAGCTGCAGCAGGGTGTAGGTCTCGTCGCTCCCCTCAGGGGTGAAGACATCCGCCAGCAGGGTGCGCAGGCGCGTCACCCAGTTGGCGACCGTCGCCGGCTCGCGCAGGGTCCGCCAGGCGGCGTCCAGTCGCTCGATGAGCTGCACCAGCGGACCGAGCAGGGCGGCATCGAG